>NZ_JBRIIO020000013.1:0-170044 GCF_052976845.2 Nakamurella sp. GG22
GCAGTCGGTGATTAAGCTATTAAGCGCCCGGTTCATCGAGCACGAATCGATCTACTCGCAACCGCCCCCGGACCCGCGTCGGCAGAATCAGCCCGGACCGGTGGCGCCGCCGTACAGCGGGTGGGCCGGTACATCGGTGCCGGCGGCCTACGGCGGCGGGCCGCCCAGCGGTCCCCCGCCCGGCCCGCCCGCCCCGCCGCGGCAGGGTGGTCCCGGCGAACCCCGTCGGCGGACCCCCGGCGCCGTCCTCGTCACCAGGATCGTCGCCGTCGCGCTGGCCGCCATCGTGCTGATCGGCTGCGGTGTCGGCTGGGCACTGACCGGCAGGTTGCAGTCGAACAGCGGGACGTCCGACGCCGCCGGCAACGCCGGCAACGGCGGGGTGATCTCCGAGGAGGGCATGACGTTCCTCCTCGTCGGCTCGGACGCCAGGACCGACGCCGACGGCAACCCGCTCAGCGCTGAGGAACTGCGTCAGGTCGGCACCGAGGACGACGGCGGCGGCATCAACACCGACACGATCATGCTGGTGCACATCCCGCAGGGCGGCGGCAAGGCGACCGCTGTCTCGCTGCCGCGGGACACCTGGATCGGCCCGGCGGTGATGGACAAGGTCGTCGGGCCGTACGCCGACGGCACCGAGGGCGCCTACAACCCCAACAAGATCAACTCCTTCTACTCGACCGCCAAGGCCTACACCGAGGAGAAGCTCGTCAACCAGGGCGTCAGCGACCGCGCGCAGATCGAGCGGGAGTCCAACGAGGCCGGCCGGACGATGCTGATCCGGGTGGTCCAGGCCTTCACCGGGATGAAGATCGACCACTACGCCGAGGTCAACCTGCTGGGCTTCTACCTGCTGTCCAACGCCATCGGCGGAGTCCCGGTGTGCCTGAACGCCGCCGTCAACGACCCGTGGTCGGGGGCGAACTTCGCCGCCGGCCAGCAGGAGGTCCAGGGCACCGCTGCGTTGGCCTTCGTCCGCCAGCGGCACGGCCTGCCGCAGGGCGACCTGGACCGGGTGCGGCGTCAGCAGGCCTTCCTGGCCGGTGCCGCCGACAAGATCCTGTCGGTGGGAACGCTGACCAACCCGTCCACGCTCAACGATCTGGTCGGGGCCATCGACCGGTCGGTGATCTTCGACAAGGGGTTCTCGGTGCTCAGCTTCGCCGAGCAGCTCACCAACCTGTCGTCGGGCAACATCAACTTCGAGACGCTGCCGACCACCGGTCCGGAGACCTCGACGAATGCCGATGCGCTGGCCACCGATCCGGAGCAGGTCAAGGCCTTCTTCGCCGCGATCGCCGGCGGTTCCGGGGCGTCGGCGCCGGGCACGACGGCGCCGGCCACCACGGTCGATCCGGCCTCGATCACGGTTGACGTGCAGGACGGCACCGTGGCAGACGGAGTGACCGCCCGCGCCGCGGACATCATCAACAGCGCCGGTTTCGCCCTCGGCTCGCTGGGTGTCGTCGCCGGGACGTCGTCCGGCAACGAGACCCAGACGACGGAGGTGCGCTACCCCGCCGATGCGCTGGGTGCGGCGCAGCAGGTCAAGAAGGCCTTCGGCGTGGGGACGCTGGTACCCGACGACGCCATCGACAGCGGGCACGTGCTGGTGGTGGTGGGCAAGGATCTGGACGTCCCGTCCGGGTTGCGGGCGCCCGGCGCAGCGCTGGCTCCGGCCGCCGCTCAGGCTCCGGCCGCCGCTCTGGCTCAGGCCGGCGCTGCTGTGGCCCCGGCCGGTGTGGGTGTCGCCGCGCAGGCGCCGGATGTGCAGCAGTCGTCGACCGTCGCTGCGTGCGTGAACTGATGACGACTCCATCCCCGGCCGGCGGGATCACCGCGGCCGTGCTCGGTCCGCTGCTGGCCGGAGACCCGCATCGGCCGCGGCTGATCTGGCACGGCGCCGGTCGCACCGAGCTGTCCACGGCGACGTTGGCGAACTGGTCGGCCAAGACGGCCGGCTTCCTGATCGACGAGCTCGGCGCTCACCCGAGCGACACCGTCGTCTGGCGGGTGCGGCGCTCCTGGCAGGGCGTGCCGTTGCTGCTCGGTTCGTGGTGGGCGGGCATGGTCGTCACCGACCTGTACGACCGGGCCGCCGAGTCGGAAGCCGCAGCGGCGTTCATCGACGAGGACGACGAGTCCGGCGCCGACGAGGTGATCGTCGCGTCGTCGCACCCGTTCGGGGTGGGCAAGGGCGCACTGCCGGAGTTCTACCGGCACGTCTCGGACGCGATCCTGCCCCAGGCCGACCGCTTCATCCCGCACCGGCCGGGCGCCGACGCCGATTCCGTCGCGGTTGTGACGAACGACGGCAGCGTCACCATCACGGAGTTGCTCGACCGCACCGCCCGGGCCGCGGAGGCGATCGGGCCGGCGGGGCGGGTGCTGAGCACCGTCGACCTCACGCTCCCGGACCGGGTGTGCAGTGCACTGCTGGGAGCGCTGGCAGCGGACGGCTCGCTGATCCAGGTCACCCACGAGGCCGCCGCGGATGCAGACGCGCTGGCCCGGATCGCCGCCGACGAGGGTGCCACCGTCACCTTCGGGGTTGACGTGGCCGGACTCCCCCGGCTGGGCTGATCCCCGCTGGGATCGTTCCTGCTGGGCTCAGTCCTGCTGGGCTGATTCCCCCGGGGCGCCCCCGCGCTCTGCCCGGCCAGCGCCCAGTGCCACTCCAGCAGGGAAAATCCGCCGCCAGGACGCGGTTTGCCCTGCACAAACGTCACTCGACCGCGTCACTCGGCCGCCGCCACTCGAGCGCGTCACTCGAGCCGTTCTACCGCGGCCACTCGAACGCCGGGACGCCACAGACGGCCGAGGCGTCAGCGCAGCAGGGAGCGCGCCATCACGAGCCGCTGGACCTGGTTGGTGCCCTCGTAGATCTGGGTGATCTTCGCGTCGCGCATCATGCGCTCCACCGGGAAGTCGCGGGTGTAGCCGGCGCCGCCCAGCAGCTGCACGGCATCGACGGTCACCTTCATCGCGACATCGGACGCCTGGCACTTGGCGGCGGCGGACAGGAAGGTCTTGTTCGCGTCACCGCGCTCGGTGGCGGCGGCCGCCTGGTAGACCAGCGTGCGCGCACCCTCGATCGCCATCGCCATGTCGGCGATCATGAACTGCAGGCCCTGGAATTCGGCGAGCTTCTTGCCGAACTGCTTGCGCTCCTTGACGTATGACACCGCGACGTCGAGCGCGCCCTGCGCGATACCGACCGCCTGCGCGCCGATCGTCGGTCGGGTGTGGTCCAGTGTCGCCATCGCGGTGCGGAATCCGGTTCCCGGTTCGCCGATGATGCGGTTGCCGGGGATCCGGCAGTTCTCGAAGTGGATCTCCCGGGTCGGTGACCCCTTGATGCCGAGCTTGCGTTCCTTAGTGCCCACCACGAAGCCCGGGTCGTCGGCATGGACGACGAAGGCGGAGATCCCGTCGGCGGGCCGCCGCGCTGCCGGGTCGGTGACGGCCATGACGGTGTACCACTTGGACACTCCGCCGTTCGTGATCCAGCTCTTGGAACCGTTCAGCACAAACTCGTCGCCGTCTGCGACCGCTTTGGTGCGCATCGCGGCGGCGTCCGAACCGGCCTCCCGCTCGGACAGTGCGTAGGAAATCATCGCCTCGCCGGACGCCACCGACGGCAGCACGAGCCGCTTGAGCTCGTCGGACCCGGACAGGATGATCGGCATCGACCCCAGCTTGTTCACGGCGGGAATCAGCGACGACGACGCGCAGACCCGCGCAACCTCTTCGATGACGATCACCGTGGCGACGGCATCCGCGCCCGCCCCGTCGTACTGCTCGGAGATGTGCACGGCCTGGAACCCGGAGGCGTTCAACGCCTTCAGCGCTTCCACCGGGAATCGCTCGTTCTCGTCGACATCGGCTGCGTGCGGGGCGATCTCGGCCTCGGCGATCTCCCTGATCGCCTCCCGTACCGCCTGGTGGTCTTCGGTGAGGGTGAACAGGTTGGTCGTCACGGCAGATCCTTTGAAGCTCGGGCGGGCGCGGTCCGCGGTGGTGGAACGTGCGATACAGGGGGCTGCGTCGCACTGTGCCGTCGAGCACAGGCGGTCCGGTCAAGCCCGTGCAGTGATGCGACAGCGGGTGATGCAACAGCGGGTGATGCAACAGCGGGTGATGCAACTGCGGTGTGCACGAGCGGGTGATGCCTGTGCGGTGATGCAACTCGACGCCGCCCGGCGTCAGCGCCCGCCGGACACCGGGCGAGTGTTACCCGCGAGTAACAAGTTGATCGTAGCCCCGACCGCAACAGAACGGCCGCCCCGGACGGGCCGGTGTGCAGACCCGGCTGATGGCCGGTTCGCTCGAGAGGGGCCGGCGTGCACACCGCGGCTAATGGCCGGTTCGCTCCCGGAGGCCGTCGTGCTTGGCCAGCACGGCGGCCTGCAGGTCGCCGGCGAAATCGGTCAATTGCCGAGTCAGTTTCTGCCCCAGCGCATCCGGTGAACTGGCCAATACCCGCACGGCCAGCAGACCGGCGTTCCGGGCGCCGCCGATCGACACGCAGGCGACCGGGATCCCGGCCGGCATCTGCACGATCGACAGCAATGAATCCATTCCGTCGAGGGTGGCCAACGGAACAGGCACGCCGATCACCGGCAGCACCGTCGCCGATGCGACCATCCCCGGCAAGTGCGCGGCGCCGCCGGCTCCGGCGATGATCACCCGCAGACCGCGAACGGCGGCCGACGCCGCGTAATCCAGCATCCGTTGCGGCGTCCGGTGCGCCGACACCACACCGACCTCGTACCGAACGCCGAACTCGTCCAGCAGGCCGCCCGCCGCCGACATCACCGGCCAGTCGGAATCGGAACCCATGATCAGACCGACGACCGGAGATTCGCCTCCGGCCGGCGCTGAACCTTGTGACGTCACGGCGAGGACTCTCCCACGACCGCCGGCTCGGCAACGCCACCCGCGCCAACACCACCCGCGCCAACACCATCCGAGTCGACGCTGTCCACACCGGCGTTGTTCACGCCCGAACGATCGTCACCCTGATCGGTGTCCCGCCCGGGACCGCCGGGCAGGTCGGCATCCGCGACCAGCACCTCGACGCGGTCCGGCTCACCGTGGATGGAGTAGCCGTCCTGCCACCTCCCGTCACCCAACCAGGCCGCCGCGAGCCGGGCCTTGCGGCGCAGTTCGCCCAGATCCGAGCCGATGACGTTGACGTGGCCCAGCTTGCGACCCGGCCGGAAGGCCTTGCCGTACAGGTGCACCTTGACCTCAGGGAACCGGGCGGCCAGATGGTGGACCCGCTCGTCCATCCCCATCGCCGGTCGACTGTCCGCCGAGGGATCCCCGGTGGGCGGGTCGATCGACGAGCCTCCCAGCACGTTTCCCATCACGGTGAACGGCGCGATCTTGTCGGTGCGGCCCAGTGGGTAGTCCAGAACGGCCCGCAGATGCTGTTCGAACTGGCTGGTCACCGATCCGTCCATCGTCCAGTGACCGGAATTGTGCGGGCGCATGGCAAGTTCGTTGACCATCAGGCCGTCCGGCGCCGACGGGGTGGGTGCCACCTGGAACAGCTCGACCGCCAGCACACCGACCACTCCCAGGTCGGCGGCGATCCGCAGCGCCAGTCCGGTCGCCGCGGCGGCGGTGTCGTCGTCCAAGCCCGCCGCGGGAGCGATCACCTCGACGCAGATCCCCTGCTGCTGAACCGTTTCCACCACCGGCCAGGCAGCTGCCTGGCCGAACGGCGAGCGGGCGATCACTGCCGCCAGTTCCCGCTGGAGCGGCACGAACGCCTCCAGCAGCAGGGTGCCGGTGGTGGGCAACGACTCGCCGGCGATGCTCTCCGCGGAGTCGACGACCCAGACGCCCCGGCCGTCGTACCCGCCGCGGGCGGTTTTCACGACCACCGGCCAGCCCTGGTCCGCGCCGAAGGCGGTGACGGCATCGCGGACTGCGTCGGCCGATCCGTCCGGCTCCACCACGACAAAAGCGGGAACCGGGATGCCGAGTTCGGCCAGCTTCGCGCGCATCAGGGCCTTGTCCTGCGCGTACTGGAGCGCGTCCGCCCCCGGGTACACCGCATGACCATCGGCCGCGAGCGCCCGGATGTGCTCGCCGGGCACGTGTTCGTGATCGAAGGTGACGACGTCGCAGTCCTGGGCGAACGCCCGCAGGGCTTCGAGGTCGGTGTGCTCGCCGAGCATCACGTCCGGGGTGACCAACGCAGCGCAGTCGTCCGCCGAGACCGACAGCACGCGCAACGACTGGCCGAGCGGGATCGCCGCCTGATGCGTCATCCGCGCCAGTTGCCCGCCGCCCACCATTCCGACTCTGGGCATTCCAGTCCGCGGGTCCACGACGACGAATGGTAATCGGCCCGCGGCGCCGGTCGATCCGCCCGGCGGCTCAGCCCGCGGCGCCGGTCGATCCGCTTGGCGGCCGGGCGGGTGGTCAGCGGGTCAGCAGCAGATGAGTGGCCGCTGGGTAGCGGGGGCAGCCGAGTGGTCGCAGAAGGTCCTCCGAGCGCCGGTTTGGCGCCGCGGTGATCATTCCGGTCCGCGGGCCGGAAAACCGGCCCACTCGGTGCGGAACGATCACCGCGGCGGCTACAGGCGCCCATCCCCGACGCCTGATCACCCTCCCCGGGTTCTCCCCACGGCGTCCCCTCTTACGCCGTGGGTAGTCCTGTCAGTGCGGCGCTGCCCTGAGTGCCGCGCGCCGCGTCATCGGCCTAGCTCCTGGATCAACGCCACCCCGGGCGACTGGGCATCCGGCAGGCTCTCGATCCAGACCCGCGGCACCGGGCCGAGGAACGGTTCGGTCTTGGCCAGCCGATCGCCGATCATCCCGGCCAGCAGTTGCGACTTGCGGGCGAGCATCGGCTCCCGCTCGGTCAGCACGACCGCCATGTGGTCGGCCAGCCGCGCGAGGGTCTGCTCACCGTCGAAAACCGTCCGCATCGCATCGCCGGCGAGCAGCAACGGGGTCACCCTGTCCCAGCCGATCCGGCCGGTCAGGTCGACGCTCACCACGACGAGCGCGTGGCTGGTGGAGACGGAGGTGCCGGCGACGTCGGCGCCGCGGTAGACCTCGCCGAGCCGGATTCTGAGGTAATCCATGGAAACGAGCCCGGTCAGCGGGTCGAACACCGAGGGTGTCGGCGCCATCATCCGATCGGCCCAACCGAGCGAGGTCGCACGCTGCAGCACATCCGCAGCGGCGCCCTGCATCACCAGGATCAGGCCGTCGATATCCGCCAAGGTCTCGCCGAGCGAGATGCCCGCGGAGGCCCGCGCCGCGCCCAGTCGCTCGGCGGCCGGCCACAGGAACTCACCGCGGACGCAGGCGTCGCACAGTGCCTCGACCGCCGGGTCGAACCAGTCGGAGGCGAAGCTCCAGCCCGCACTGCTCGACTGTTCGAACCACCTGCGCTGCAGATCAGGGCTGGTCATCGGGGTTGTGCTCGGGATGAAGTCCATCGCCGGGAGCCTCCCCCTTCTACTGGTCGGACAGTGCAAGAACGTCTCTCGAACGCAGCACGGGCGAGGCCACCGGCGCGTTCTGTAGATGAGACGTCGCTCTTCCGTGTCCATCACGCGGTTGTCCAAAAGAAATTCTCCGACTTTGCGTGACGGCGGTCCGCCCGTCGGAGGTGGGCACCCACCATTAGGCCGTTCAGGGCATAGCGGCGAAGACTGTGGGACCAGGTGGGGGCCTGAAGGCCGGGTTGTGGTCCACAATGACCGGGCGACGTTCTGTGACGACGACGCGGCGATGTCGGCATGACGGAGGTTCACACCGCGGGCGGCCGAACAACAGTGTCGTCAGCGGCGGAACTGCAGCAACCGGGGTGGCGTGACGGCGCGGGGGCCGTGTCGTCAACCAAGGGGCAGAGCAGTGCAGTTGACGGCACCACCGGCGCCTGAACCAGCGAGACGACGCAGCGACACGGAACCAGGCAAGTTCAGGAAGAACCGACAGGGGAGAGTGCAGTGCCGGATCAGGACGCTGACGAGTACGTCGTCAGCGACCCCGAACTGATCACCCGGGTCCGCACCGGGGACAGGGAGGCGTTCGGCGAGCTGTACCGCCGGCACTCGGGTCCGGCCACTGTGTTGTCCCGCCAGTTCGCCCGCTCCCCCTCCGAGTCCGACGACCTGGTGTCCGAGTCGTTCGCCCGGGTGCTCGACAATCTGCTGGCCGGCAAGGGCCCCGACACCGCGTTCCGGGCGTACCTGTTCACCACCATCCGCAACACCGCGTACGACAAGACGCGCAAGGACAAGCGGCTCCACTTCACCGACGACATGAGCACGCATGACGTCGCCGTCCTGGGAGCCGACCCGGTGTTGGCCAGGATGGAGAACGGGCTGGTGGCCACGGCGTTCGCCCAGTTGCCGGAGCGCTGGCAGGCGGTGCTCTGGCACACCCAGGTGGAGGGCGAATCACCGGCGACGGTCGGCGCGATGCTGGGGATGGCGCCGGGCGCGGTGTCGTCGTTGGCGTTCCGGGCACGGGAGGGACTCCGCGAGGCCTACCTCCAGGCTCACCTGGCCGAGACGGCGGCCGATCGGTGCCGGTCCACTGTGGAGCGGCTCGGCGCCTGGACCCGCGGTGGCCTGTCGAAGCGCGAGAAGGCCCAGGTGGACGCGCATCTCGAGGAGTGCGATCGCTGCCGGGCGCTCGGCGTCGAGCTCAACGAGGTCAACCACGGGCTGCGCGGACTGCTCGCGCCGCTGCTGCTGGGCGGAGCCGCGGCCGGCTATGTCGCCACTCTGGGCCCGGTCGCCCCGCTGGCCGCGCCCGGTGCGCTGCTGGCCGGCGGCGCCGGCTCGGTGGCAACCGCCAGCGGGGCGGCGGGCGGAACCTCGGTCGCCGGTACCGGCGCGGGAGCAGGGGCCGGAGCGGCAGCAGGGACTGGTGTCGCGGGGAGTGTCGGTTCGGTCGGCGCGGGGGCAGGAGCGGCCGGGGCCGGAGCAGCGGGAGCGGCCGGAGGCGGCACAGCGGTCGGTGCGGGCGCCGCAGGAACAGCGGGAGCCGCCGCCGCCAGTGGCGTCGCGGCGTCTGCTGCGGGCACGACTGCCGCCGGCGCTGCCGCGGCAGCGGCTGCCGCGGGCGCAACGACCGTCGGGATGTCCGCGGTCGCGCACGCATCGGGGACCGGGACTGCCACCGGAACCGGAGCCGGCATCGCTGCCGGAACCGGCGGGGCAGCAGGAACCGGAAGCGTCGCCGGCGGTGCCGTCGGCGTCGGCGCGGGAGCGGGCGGAGCGGGTGCGGCAGGCGCCGGCGTGGCCGGCGCAGGTGCGGCCGGGGCCGGGGCGACTGCGGCCGGGGCAACAGCAGTCGGAGCAACAGCAGTCGGAGCAACAGCAGTCGGAGCAACGGCAGCCACCGGCGCGGCCGCGGTCGGCGGTGCGGCCGCGGTCGGCGGTGCGGCGGCGGTCGGCGGTGCGGCGGCGGCGGCCGGTGGAGCAGCAGCGGTCGGCGGCGCGGCCGCAGTAGGAGGCGCGGCCGCACTGGGCGGTGTCGCAGCCGTGGGAGGCGCGGCCGCGTTGGGCGGCGCGGCCGCAGTCGGCGGTATCTCGGGTGTGCTGGCAGGCGTCAGCGTCGGCGGACTGGTGGCGGCAGGGGCCGCTGTGGTCGTCGCCGGCGTCACCGCCGTCGCCCTGATTGCGAACTCGCCCACGAACACCACCGACACGGCGGCGGGCACCAGCGAGTCCAGCGTCACGGAATCGAGCGCAGCGGGGACGACCGGCGGCACTCCCGCCGGCGAGTTCCAGCTCCCCCCGACTCAGGGCGGAACGATCTTCATCCCAGGCGGCGACGTCCTGACGAACGCGCCGTCGGAGACGAGCCAGGCGGGCATCGTCGAGAACCTGCTGACCACCGCCGTCCCGACTCTGGCCGCCCAGACGACCGCCGACCTGATCGCACCCGTCCTGACCACCGAGCCGCCTGTCCCCGAGGTTCCGGTTCCGCCCGTGGAGATTGCGCCGCTCACCGAGGCGCCGATCGAACCGCCGGCGCCCCCCAGCACCGAGTCGTTACCCGCGCCGACCACTGATCTGCCGATCGTTCTGCCGACCGACCCACCGGTGGTTCCCAGCTCGGATACGCCGGTCGAGCCGACCACCCCGGAACCGACCACGCAGGAGCCGACCACTCCGGAACCGACCACGCAGGAGCCGACCACCCCGGAACCGACCACGCAGGAGCCGACCACCCCGGAACCGACCACGCAGGAGCCGACCACCCCGGAACCGCCGCCGCCTCCCAACCTCTCGCTCTCGGAGCTGACCGCTTCCCCGTTGACCGCCGGCGAGGTGGGATCAGCGACGGTGACGATCGCGAACACCGGTGGTCAGCCGTCCGATCCGCAGACGATCGACCTCCGGCCGCCGGCCGGTGTGCAGGTCACCGACGCGAACGTCACGCTTCAGTCGCCGGGTCTGCGTCGCGCGACCGCCGGGCTGCTCCGGGCCGGCTCGGTGGCCTGCGCAGAAGGTCTCTGCACCGTCGGGCTTCCGGCCGTTCCGACCGGCGGCACGGTCACAGTGACACTCACCATCAGCGTGCCGGTCACGGGCAGCAACGGAGACCTCGTCATCACCGTGGGTGGTCAGGACAGGACACTGGCGCTCGCTGTGCCGGCTGCTCCCGCGGACGTCCGGATCGCCGGTCCCAACCGCTCGGCTGCGACGGCCGGTGGTGCGGGCGGGTTCGTGGTGACCGTACGCAACGTCGGCGGAACAGCGGCCACCGCCCAGGATGTGCGGGTCGCGACGCCCGAGGGCGTCACCGTCACGGGGATCGAGGCCGAGGGTTGGCCGGCCTGTGCGGCCGTCGCGGACTGCACCCTGGAGAGCGTCGATCCGGGCGACAGCTTCCGGATGACCGTCAGGGTGGCCGTGGCGTTCGACGCCGTCGAGGTGCCCGACGGCGTCACCGTTGCCGTCGGCGGCAGTTCGTTGTCGTTCACGCTCCCGATCAAGCAACCCATCACGGCATTCACCACGGCGAGCGGGCCACTGGTCGCGGACGGCAGCAGCCAACAGTTGTCCCTCGGCGCCACCACCATCGCAGAGGTGAGCGGTGCGGAGATCACCTTCACCGCAGAACCGGGCACGGTGACGCTCGCCGGCGACGGCTGCTCCGGCGGCGGGCAAACACTGACCTGCACGCTGGACGACAGTCCGATCCCGCTGATCGTGTTGGTCCCGTCCGGACTCCGGTCCGGTGACCTGCCGGTGACGGCGACGGATTCCGTGGGGCGGGAGATCCCCGTCCGGGGCTCCGGCGGCGCCGTTCGGATCGTCCAGCCGGCCAAGGTCACGGTGTCCGAGCTCACCGTCGCCGACCCGCTCGTCGCCGGCGGGCAGGGCCGGCTGACGGCCTCGGTCACCAATTCCGGCGGAGTGGATGCCCGGGACCAAACCGTGGACATCGGCCTGCCGCGCGGGGTCGGCGTCGAACGCGTGCTGGCCGGCGGCACCCAGATCTGCGGTCCAGGCAGCTGCTCCCTCGACGTGGTGCCGGCCGGAAAGACCGTGCCCCTGGAGATCCTCGTTCGGGTATCTCCGACGGCCGACCCCGGAACCGCCCGGCTAGAGGTCGGCGGATCCGCCGATGCGCTGGCTGTTGCCATCGATGCCGGGGTGGACGCCCTGCTGGGATCATCAGCCGGTCCGTTGATCGCCGACGGCGAGCCCAGGCAGGTCACGTTCCGCCAGCGGACCGTGAACGGTGACCCGGACCCGGGGACGCTGACGCTGACGGCCGGCGGGGACGTCACCTTCGGTGCAGGAGGCGACTGCGCACCCTCCGGACCGCAGGTCATCACGTGCGAGGGTCGCACCTTCACCGTGCCCGTCATCGTGGGCGTCGGTCAGGCCGCGGGTCAGCTTCCGGTGACCGTCGCCGACTACTACCAGAACAACGTCCCCCTCGTCGGCGCCGCTGAGGGCGATCTGACGGTGCAGACCCGACCGGCGCGGCTGCAATTCTCCGAGGTCGACAACGTGGACCCGGTCCCGGCCGCCGGCAGCGGAGCCGTCCGCTTCTCCGTTCGCAACACCGGCGGAACCGCCTCGGCCGCACAGGATCTCGCCGTCGTACCGTCGGCCGGACTCACGGTCGCCGCTGTCGCCGTGGCCGGGTCATCGCCCTGCGCCGGGAACGGCAGCTGCCCGTTACCGGAGATCCCGCCGGCCGGCTCGCTCGATGTGGAGATCCAGTTCGCCGTCTCGCCCACCGCAGGACCGGGCCCGCTGACCATCGCGATCAGCGCGGGCGACGCCGAACTCACCGCCACCATCGGGGTCCGCAGCGGCATCGCATCGGTCAGCGCGCAGTACTCCGCGGCCCTCGTCCCCGGCGCAACCACCACCGTTCCGGTGACCGTCGGACCGGTGGACGGGGTGACGGATACCGGGCCGATCGCCATCACCGCGCCCGACGGCGGGCTCAGCTTCGAGTCGACCGCGGGCTGCTCCCCGGCACCGGCCGGAGCCGTGTGCACCGGGTCGTCGTTCGACCTGGCGATTGCGGTGCCCCTGGATCAGCGCCCCGGTGCAATCAGGTTGACCGCCGCCGACGTCGGAGGGCGCACCGTCGACGTGACGGGCCCGTCCGGCAAGCCCCTGCAGGTGGCAGCCCGTCGCCTGGTGCTCTCAGAGATCGACGTGCAGCAGCCGTACGGGAGCCCCACGGTGCTGCGGGTGGCGGTGCACAACCCGGCACCGGTCGCGTCCGCGGACATGCCGATCGATGTCACGGTGAGCGCCGGGGTCCGGCTGCTCGGCGTCAGGTCGACCGGGCAGGACCGTTGCTCGCCCCTGCTGACCACGTGCTGGCTCGCAGCCGTGCCCGCCGGTGGGTCGACGACCGTCGACCTCCTGCTGGGCGCCCGCCGCGACACCCAGGCGACCGTCGACGTCACGATCGACGACAGCACCCGGTCCGTGACCTACGAAGCCCGCGGGGACCACCGGCCGGACGCGGTCCCGGCAACGGATTCGACCACGGAACCGGCCGCTCCCGCCCCGGATCCACTCCCGGACGCGGTGCTGCCAACGGACCTGATCGAGCCCGCGATTCCTGCCGATGACGGGCTGCCGGCCGATGAAGCGCCCGCCGGCGACACCCCGCCCGGCACCGTTCCGGACACCACCGACCCCGACACCTCCGTGCTGGCGGGATCGCCGGACGAGGCGACGCCGACCACCACCCCCGGCAACCAGTCGGCGGACGTCACGAGCGACGACCCGGGTGCCCCGGCAGAGGGCGCCGGCACGACGGACCCGTCGGTGGCCGACACGAGCCCGGCCACGACCGGCACGACGGACACGACCGGTCCGGTCGAGCCGACACCGACAGAGCCCACGTTGACGGACGTCCCGACGGCGGACGTCCCGACGACAGAAGCCCCGCCGACCGATCCCGAAGCCGGAACGCCGACCGATCCGGCCAGCACCGACAGCGAGAGCACGACAACAGCACCGGAGCCGTCTGCAAACGAGGGCGACGTCGCCGGGACGGTCGAGTCTCCGAGCCCGACACCGACCGAGGACAGCCCGACCGCGGACAGCCCGACCGCGGACAGCCCGACCGAACCGAGCTCGACCGAGCCGACGTCAACCGAAACCACGCCGGCAACCGAAACCACGCCGGCGGCCGAGCCGGCCGTGGCCGATCTCGTGCTGTCCGAACCGTGGGTCACCCAGAGCCTGGTGCCGGGTGGCGACTCCGGTGAGATCCGGTTCACGGTGTTCAACGCGGGTGATGGGTCCTCGCCGGAACAGCCGCTGACCCCGGTGCTGCCGTCGGGCGTCACCGTGCTCGAGTTCCGCGTGGACGGCGAGCCCGGCGGGCAGCCGGTGTCCCAGCTGCCGCCGATCGCACCGGGCAGTGCGGTCACGGTGGTGCTCACCCTTGCGGTCGAGAGTGACGCCGTTGCCGGCCCGGCGACGCTGTCGCTGGACGGCCGGGACCAGTTCTGGACCGTGCCGGTCGAGGCACTGCCGGCCCCGACCCGTTCCACCGGCTGAGCGTCGACCGGACCACGACGCGCGCCGCACCGCCGGGTTGCTCGGCGGAGAGTATTGCCACGGTGAACGACGTGTTACGCCGACAGCGGGCAACGCGCCCCTAGAATCGATCAGGTGAGTCTGATCGACACCGTCCGCCGGTACCTGCCGGTCAAGTACCGCGAGCTGGCCAAGTTCCTCGTGGTCGGCGGCACGGCCTATGTGGTCGACGTCGGGCTGTTCACGGTGCTGTCGCACACCGTGCTGTCGAACAAGGTCATCACCGCGAAGGCGATCTCCGTCATCATCGCGACGATCCTGAGCTACATCCTCAACCGCGAATGGTCCTTCAGCCGGCGCGGCGGTCGCGAGAAGCACCACGAAGCCATGCTGTTCTTCCTGGTCAACGGCATCGCGATGGCCCTGAACCTGGTGCCGCTGGCGCTGTCCCAGTACGTCTTCGGCTTCAACACCACCAACTACTCCTCGCTGACGGTCTCGATCACGAACTTCATCTCGGCGAACGTCATCGGAACGATCCTGGGGATGGCGTTCCGCTTCTGGGCGTACCGCAAGTGGGTGTTCCCGGAGGAACTCGCCGAGCATCCCGGTCTGCTGGACGAGGCCGAGGTGCTGGCGGAGATGCATGTGGAGGCAGAGAGGCGGCAGCACGCCGAAGCCGGCGGCACGCACCCGCAGTCGACACCCCCGGTGCCCGCGGCCGGGCCGGAAGGTCCGAACACGATCGCCTCGAGACCGGTCGTCTCACAGCCTGTTCATTCCCAGCCTGTGATCTCACAGCCTGTGATCTCACAGCCCGTCGGCTCACAGGCGGTCGAAGCGCAGGCGACAGCCGAGCTACCGACCAACCGCCGGAGCGCCTGACCGCGACGTGTCGTTCGGTGCGCCGTCCCCCGCGCCTGTTGCGCCGTCCCCCGCGCCTGGTGCGCCGTCCCCCGCGCCTGGTGCGCCGTCCCCCGGCCCTGGTGCGCCGTCCCCCGTTCCCGGAGCGCCGTCCCCCGTTTCCGGTACGGTTCCTGAGCCCGTGCCGGTGGTCCCCGGTGAGGCCGTCGCAGCATCGGTCCCGGCAGGCGCCGCCGGGCGCTGACCGACCGCGAGGAAGATCGCGAAGATCGGTGGGGCGGCCCTGCGCAGCTCGAGCCGGCCGCCGTCCGCTTCGATGAAGGCCCTGGCAAGGCCCAGACCGATGCCCGTGGACGACGCCGTCGAGACCCCGCGGTCGAAGACGTGTGCGACGAGCGCCTCCGGAATGCCGTCGCCCTCGTCGCTCACCTCCAGCACCACCATTGCGCCGGTCCCCCGAGCCGTCGACCGCACGGTGATCCCCACGGCGCCGGCGCCGTGCAGCAGGGAGTTCTCGACGAGCACACCGATGGCCTCGCGCAGCCGACCCGGCGTCGCGTGCACGACGACGTCCCGTGGGCAGCGCACCGCGAGCGTCCGGTTCGCCGCCGCGAGGCGCGGCCCCCACTCGGCGTCGATCTCGGCCAGCTCGTCGAACAGCATCACCTCGCCGGCCCCCGCCGCACGCTCCGAACGGGCGTTCGCCAGCAAGTCGTCGACGACGGCCACCAGCCGGTCGGTCTGCTCGAGGGCCTCGCCGACCTCCTCGACGACCAACGGGTCCGGGTGTTCGGCAAGCTCCTCCAGGCGCAGCCGCAGACCCGTCAGCCGGGTCCTGAGCTGGTGCGAGATGTCGCCGGCCAGGTCGCGTTCGCGGGAGATCAACGCGGCGATGTCCTGGGCCGACGAGTCGAGCACGTCGGCCACCCGGTCCAGCTCCGGGACGCCGTAGCGGCGTCGGAACGTCCGGAAATCTCCCGAACCGAGCCGCGCCGCGCGCCTGGCGACGTCGGTGAGCGGGGTGACCAGCCGCCCCGCGGTCAGCACTGCGACTCCGGTGCCGACCACCACCGACAGCAACACCGCGAGCGCGACCAGCGCCAACGCCGTCCACTGCTCACCGCGCAGGTACGTCTCGGGCACCGACAGCCGCAGCGATCCCCCACCCGCCATCGCCAACTGCTCGCTGTAGACCTCGTCGGTCTGCAGCGTGCCGATGGATTGATCGATCCGGCCGGTCATCCTGATCTCCAGCCGGCCACCTTCCGGGACGGCCGCCGCGAGCTGCCCCAGGTCGACCTCGGAGGAGCCCGACTGGTTGGCGATGGACGCGGCGATGGACTGCAACCTGCTCGAGAGCTCGCGGTGCGACAGGTCGTCCACCACCCGCCAGGAGACGATCGAGAGCGGCACCCCCAGGGTCAGCACCGTCGCGGCGATCACCAGCAGGATGGAGACCAGCACGCGCCTGCGCATCCCGGGACCTCAGTCCGTTTCGAAGCGGAAGCCGATGCCGCGCACGGTGGAGATGCGCTGCTCAGCGAGATGCGCCGAACCGCCGGATCCCGGCTCCTGACCGGAGAGCTTCCGGCGCAGCCAGGACATGTGCATGTCGAGCGTCTTCGACGTCTTCATCGAGGGGTCGTTCCACACCTCGGAGAGGATCTCTTCGCGGGTCACCACCTGCCCGGCACGGCTCATCATGACCCGGAGCAGTTCGTACTCCTTGTTCGACAGCGTGACCTCGACGCCGTCGACCTCCACCCGCCGCGAACCGGTCTCCACCCGAACGCCGCCGATGTCCATCAGGGCCGGGATCCGCCGCCGCTGCAGGGCCCGCACCCTGGCCAGCAATTCGGCCATCCGGAACGGCTTGGCGACATAGTCGTCGGCGCCCGCGTCGAGCCCGACGACGAAGTCCGCCTCATCGGTTCTGGCGGTCAACATCAGGACGGGCACATCCCGGCCCGACGATCTGATCCGGCGGCACACCTCGAGCCCGTCGAGGTCCGGCAGACCGAGGTCGAGGATCACCAGGGTGATGTCGCTGCCCGAGCCGCTGAAGGCGGCGATGGCGGCGGCGCCGGTCTGGACGGGCTGAACCCGGTAGCCCTCGCGGTGCAACGCCCGCGCCAGGGGGTGCGCGATCGCCGGATCGTCCTCGACCAGCAGCACCATCGTCACCCGGACCACCTTACGGGCGGAGCCGACGCCGAGAGGTCAGCACCCGCAACGGGGACTGACTACAGAAACGGGGTATACAGTCACGTTCAGTAACCTTCGGTTCAAGACAGGATGTGGATCATGAAGAGATCGGTCCGGAGATCGATGGTCGTCCTGCTGGCCATGATCGCCCTCCTGGCGACGTCCACACCGGCCAGCGCGGGTACCTTCACCGACGGATATTTCTTCGGTCCCAAGTACCATTTCGGTGACGTGAACAAGGGCTTCATCTTCAACGACATCGGCGTCGAACTCCGCTACGACGACACGACCTTCAAATACAATGGCGCGAGCGGCTTCGGATCCATTGAAAGGGGAACCAAAGCGGTTCGCGTACAAATTGATTTCGTCAGACTCGGTCGAGTTTCCGGCGGCGTCCTGGCCGAGAATTTGCGGGCCGTCAATTCAGGGACAGGCACGACCGCAATTTCGTCGACAGTGAAATACACGCCGGTGACGAATTCAGGGTGCGCACAACCCACCCGTCTGTGGACGCGCGTCGGGTATTCGGTTCGATGGTCGGACGGCAAATTGAGTAAATGGACCGAACTCGGCCCACCGAGCGACACGCTTGTCTGCACAGGCTGACCGCACCGACCGCTCCATCCCGGGCTCCCTGCCCGTTCCACGACCATCCTCTTTACCTGGCGGGAGGGTGACCGGAAACACCCGACTGCCGGCTGGCGATCGCATCGGCGGGGAGCGCCGCCCGGCACGGTATCCGGCCGACCCCTGTCATGGCCGGACTGGGGTCCGGAAAGAACCGGTTCCTCCGCGCCGATCCGCGGGCAAGGAATGCGGCGACCGAACCCGAACCGACCCGACCGCAGTTCGGTCGGCGCGGCGGCCCAACAGGGTCCGGGCACGCAAAAGCCGGCAGGCCGTGGCCTGCCGGCTGTCGCGACAGCTCAGTCCCAGTCGCTGTTCTCGTCGATCGGGATGACGTCCCGGTGCACGGTCAGCGCCCAGATCAGGTATCCGTCGAGCGCGATCGTCACAACGCTCAGGACGGGGTAGTAGGGCATCCAGAACACATTCAGTAGGGCACTGACTGCCAGAACGGCAACACCGATTGCCCGCGCCCAAACAGAACCGGTAAATAGCAGGGCACCGGTGGCCACGATGATGACGGCGCCGACCAGATGAATCCAGCCCCAGGTCGCCACATCAAGGTGCACGATCCAGCCCTGGCCGGCATTGAAAATGGAGTCCGAGAACAGGGCACTGAAACCCTGGATTGCGTGAAACAATCCGATGACGATCATGGCCACCCCGGCGGCCGTCATGCCTACGGCGGCATTTGGGCTGACCGTTGCATTGCTGCGATGGGCATCGGCGAACTGACCGTGATCAGTCCGTTGATCGGTACTCATGGGGAACCGTCCTTCTGTGGGTGGACCACCCTTGAGAGCAATCATCCTCTCCGGCCGCGCAAATGCCACATCCAGTTCGTATGACTTTCCCGGAACCCGGAACGTCATCCGCGCGGCCGGAAATGATGACGGTGAGGCTGCCCTCACCCGTGCACCACCGACAGTCGCACGTCCGAGAGAAAACGTCAGACACGATTTCCGGGCCCATGCCGTCATAACATTGAAGGCGAAAATCGTCGTTCTACCGTGTGGAATGAAAGAAATGAATTCATCGGATATCGATCCAGATGCCACGCACGGAACCGCCCGCGGCGCCATGGACCCCGGACATCATCGATCGCGAAAGGGGCCGGACGTCCCAGTGCAATGGTGTCGCCGGCCCTCGCAATGACAGGCAGCGGGGGTCGCGCGTCAGCCGTCAAGGAGATTCAGATCAGGTTCAACTCACGCGCGCGATCCACTGCGTCACGGCGGGTCCGCACATCGAGTTTGCGGTAGATCGCTTGTTGATGACTCTTCACGGTGTTGACCGTCACGTAGAGATCGGATGCGATTTCTGCGGCCTTGAACATTGTCGGCAAGTACCGCAGGACGGCCAATTCGCGCTCGATCAGAGCTTCGACCGAAGGGCGCGGAGGCGCGCCGACGGCTGGGTCACCCGTGATGCGGTGCAGCAGTCCCGCCGTGAAGCCGAGATGGTCGGCGACCACATGCCGGTGCCGGGCGAGCAGACCTGTCACCCGCGAGCCGGCGATCAGGAAGGGTCGCACGACGCCGGCCTCCTGCGCGAGATCGACCGCCTCGACGATGGCCGCCATTGCAGCGGTGTCCCGGTGCAGGCTGTCCGCTGCCAGGGCGGACAGCAACGCCGCTTCGGCCCGCAAGACGCGGAACGGTGGGGCGGACCGGCGTACCGGTTCGAGCAGGTCGAGCACCGGACCGGGTTCGTTCCGGGCCAGCCGGGCGCGGGCGAGAACCAGGCGTTCGAGCACGTCGGCGTAACCCGCGGCCCCACGAGGGGTGCCGATCCGACCCAACGCGGTGCCGGGATCACCGTGCAGCACGTCGATGTCCGCTCGCGCCACGGCGCACCAGCGGGCGAGCAGACCGGGCAAGGCGCCCACCTCGTGTTCCGCGACAGCCAATCGGTAGGCGGCGGCCCGGCCCGCTTCCGGGTTCTGCAGAACGACGGCCAGCCCGACATCGGCGATGGCCAGCGTCAGCCGGCAGGGCGCGTCCCAGTTGTCGTGGCCGACTGCCAGCCCGGCATCCAACTGCCGTGCGGCCGCGTCCAGGTCGCCCCACTCCAGGTGGGTCAGGGCAAGGGCGGCGTGCGCACCGAGAGCCTGCGGCTCCGACGACCAGCCGCGCCGGGACGCCGTCTCCAGTGCCCCGGTGGCCCCGCTGAATGCCGTGGACAGTCGACCGTGAATGACGTCGAGGAGCGCGAAACAGCCCTGGGCGTTGAGCTCCACCAGACTCAGCCCCAGCTGGTGGGTCCTGCTGCCAACGGTGGACAGCGTCGCCTCGGCGGCCCCAAGTTCGCCGTCCCACATCAGGCCGACCGCCAGGTTGTTCATCCCGATGGCCTGGTAACTCTCCAGCGCGGGCAGTTGTTGCCGGGGAATCGCGTCCAGGAGTTCCAGCAGCCGCCGCGCATTGACCGTGGCGGTGGCGGGGTTGCGGCCTCTGGAGTAGGCCACCCGGATACAACTGATCAGGACGTCGATCCGCAGACGATCCGCTTCCGGAACGTGCTCGGTGAGCTTCGAGGCGTCCTCGGCGTCCCTGATCATGGGTTCGTACTCGCGGCGCTGGAAGTGGCAGACGGCGGAGGCCAGCAGTGTGCTCGCCCGCGGGTCGGTCGCCGCCCGTGCAGCTGCCGGCGCGAGCGCCGCGGTCAGCGCGGGCGCGTCGGCGGAGAGGACGTGCGGCAGGGCGAGACCCGCGAGCAGCCGCGCCACCTCGTCCCAGGCCTGCGCATCGCTCGCCTGCCGGATCGCCGCGATCGCCTCACCCTGCTCGGCGAACCAGTGGGCCGCGCGAAGCCGCAGTTCCGCGACGACCTTCGGCCCGCCGAGGCTCAGCCGGTGCAGCAGCAGCTCCCGCAGGAGCGGGTGCACGCTGAACCAGTCGCTTCGTCCGGCGAGCCCGACCACCAGAGCATTCTGTTCCGCCAACCGCTCCAGGACCGATTGCGCGTCGTCGCGGCCGGTCAACTCGTTGGCAAGGCCGGCACTCAACCGCTCGGCGACACTGGTCGCGATCAGGAACTCCCGGTCCTGCTCCGGCAGCCAGTCCGTGACCTCCTCGACCAGATACTCGGCGACCAGCCGGTCGCTGCCGGTGAAACTGGCCAGCGAGCCGTCGACGTCCTCTTTGTCCAGGCACATGATGGCCAGCCGCAGGCCGGCGGCCCAGCCCTGGGTGCGGGCCAGCAGACCGTCCAGCTGCTCGCCGGTGAGCTCGACGGCGTTCGCGGCGAACAGTTCGGCGGTCTCAGCGGGCGTGAAGGCAAGGTCGGCCGCGCGGATATCGGTGACATCACCGTTCACCCGATGCCGGTGCAGCCGCAGCGCCGGATCGGACCTGGCGGCGATCACGACATGGAGCTGAGGCGGCTGCCGATCCAGCAGATGCCCGAACGACTCGAGTACGCCCTGATCCCGGATCTGCTGGAAGTCGTCGAGAACCAGGATGACGTCGTGCGGCAGGTCTGCCAGTCCGGCCCTGACCAGGAGTGCCTCCCCGGCGCCGAAGCCGGCACCGGGCGCGACGTCGCGCAAAGCACTGTCCGCGGGCAGGGCATCACTGATCACCAGGGCACCGAGCAGGTCTGACCAGAAGGCCTGCTGGTCGTTGTCGGTGTCGTCGAGCGTGAGCCAGGCGACCGTGGCGGCCGAACCCTGCACATCGGCGGAGCGCACCCAGGATGCGAGGGTGAGCGTCTTGCCGTACCCCGCGCCCGCGCTGATCAGCGTGACCGGTCCCCGCACGCCCGCTGCGAGGCGGGCTTCCAACCGGGGGCGCCGGACGAATCCGCGCGGCACCACCGGCGGGCCCGCTCGCAGGCGCAGCTGGCTGATGAACCTGTCACGCACCGACATTCTCCCTGCGGGTATCCGATCCGGGTGAACCGTTCGGCTAACGCACGTCCGTCTCCCCAGCCTGCCCGCCAATCCGACCCATCGTTAAGGGCTTAGGTCCCTATCCCGGCGACCGCGCGACGGGGATGGAACGCCCGTCCATACGGAACGAATGATTCGCAGCGGTCCGTGCCATGGCATCGTCGGTGGCCGAAGACGAGGACGAACAGGCCGGGTCGGAGCGTCGAACATGACAGAGCTGCACATCGAGGTCCGGGTGACCGGGCCGGTCGCCGACAGCGTGCTGGTCGAGCTGGGTGACCTGCGCGTGGTCAGCGAGCGGGTGGAGACCGTGCTCCGCGGACCGGTTCCGGACCAGGCCGCCCTGGTGGGCATGATCAACCGGCTGCAGATCTGGGGGGTGGAGCTCAAGAGCTTCCGGCAACTCGTCCCGGACGTGTTCACCCCCGACGCCGGCGTCCCCAGCGGTGACGCCCCGAGAGCGGTCACCCCACCCGACGGCCGGCCGGCGTCCCGGAAGGGACTGCCCGGCGCAGCTGATCCGCGTCATGCCTGATTACGAGATCGAGATCGACGGCGCCATCGGTCCGGTCGTCCAATCGTGCCTGCCAGGGTTCCGGGCGGTCGCCGTGCCGGTCGTCACCGTGCTTGCCGGCACCGTCGCAGATCAGGCCGACGTCGCAGCGCTGCTGCAGAAGCTGGCCACGATGGGACTCGCCCCGATCGACGTGCAGATCACCTCGTCGGAGCCCACACCGGTCTGACGCTCAGACCGGTGTGACCCCGTGCCGGCGACGGGAGAACGTGCGGTCCTTACCTGCGGCGGCCGTCAGTCGCGCGATGAGCTCCGACCGCAACCGCTCCGGCTCCACGATGGCGTCGACCACCAGTTCCGCGGCCAGGTGGACGAGATCGATGTCGCGCTCGTACTCGTCCCGGCGCGCCCGGACGAAGGCGGCTCGCTCCTCCGGGTCCTCGATGGCGGCGATCTTGTTCGCGTACACGGCGTTGACTGCGGGCTCAGCACCCATCACGGCGATCTTCGCCGTCGGGAGTGCCAGCGTGGCGTCCGGCTCGAACCCGGGGCCGGCCATCGCGTACAGGCCGGCGCCATAGGCCTTCCGCACCACCACGCAGATCTTCGGGACCGTGGCCTCGGAGATCGCGGTGATCATCTTGGCGCCGTGCCGGATGATCCCCTGGCGCTCCACGACAGCGCCCACCATGAAGCCGGGCACGTCGGCCAGGAAGATCAGCGGGATGTTGAATGCGTCGCAGAGCTGGACGAAATGCGTTGCCTTGTCGGCGGAGTCGACGAACAGGACGCCGCCCCGGAACATCGAGTTGTTACCGACGACGCCGACCACCCGACCGTTCAGGCGGCCCAGGCAGACCAGCACCTCCCGCGCCCAGCCGGGATGGATCTCGAAGATCGACCCCTCGTCGAGCAGCGCCCTGGCGTACCGGCGCATGTCGAAGGCCTGCCGCTCGGACGCCGGGACGAGCGCGCGCAGGTCGCCCTTGCCGCGCGGGCCGGGGTCCGCGACGGGCGGGTCCTGCGTCCAGTTGTCCGGGAAGTACGACAGGTGACGCTTCACCGCATCGATGGCCGCGGCGTCACTGTCCACCAGCAGGTGCCCGACGCCGGACACCGTGGTGTGCATCTTCGCCCCACCCATCTCCTCCAGGGTGGTCTTCTCGCCGGTCACCATCTCGACCATCCGGTCACTGCCGAGGTACATCGAGGCGTTGCCGTCCACCATCACGACGATGTCGCAGAACGCCGGGATGTAGGCGCCACCGGCGGCCGATGGTCCGAACAGCGCGCAGACCTGGGGGATCGAACCCGAGGCGCGGACCTGGGTATGGAAGATCTTTCCAGCGCCGCGCCGGCCCGGGAAGAGTTCGACCTGATCGGTGATCCTGGCCCCGGCCGAGTCGACCAGGTAGACCATCGGGACACCCGTCGCGTACGCGCGCTCGATGATCCTGATGATCTTCTCGACCGTGCGCGCCCCCCACGATCCGGCCTTCACCGTGGAGTCGTTCGCCATCAGGCACACCCGCCGGCCGGCCACCGTGGCCAGGCCGGTGACCACACCGTCAGCGGGCAGGCCGTCGGCGAGCGCGTTCGCGTACAGCGCGTCCTCGACGAACGAGCCGTCGTCCACCAGCAGGTCGATGCGGTCGCGGGCGAACAGCTTGCCCTTGGCCGCGTTCGCCGCGTGATACTTCGCAGCGCCGCCCGCCCGGATCTGTTCCGCGAGCGCGCTGCCTTCGCCGACCCCCGACTGGCCGGTCAAGACTGCTGCGCCGGACGGCCCTCGCCCTGGGCGGTGCCCTGCGGTGGTTGATACGCCTGTGGTGGCTGGTACCCCTGCGGTGCGTAGGGCTGGCCCGGGTACTGCTGCGTCGGGGTCTGCTCCTGGCTGGAGTACTGGGTCGGGTGCTGCTGGCTGTACTGCTGCGCGGGCGGACCCTGGTAGTCACCCTGCGGGTACCCCTGCGAGGGCGGGCCGGCCTGGTAGCTCGGACCGCCGTGGTGGGTGCGTTCACGCTCGTCGCGGATCAGCTGGTTCAGCTGTGCCTGGACCTTGGAGAGCGACGCCACATTGCGAAACTTCAACGGCTGATCCGCCGACGATTCGACGATCAGCGAGCCGTACCCCATCAGCCGGCCCCAGAACGTCACCTCGGTCTCCATGTTCGCGATCTGGCCGAGCGGGATCTGGTGCTCCCGCCGGGACAACAGGCCGGTCCGGAAGAACACGTGATGGTTGGTGATGACGAAGTGCTCGGTGCGCCAACGGACGAACGGCACCACGACGAGGATGACCAGGGCGACGACGGCCACCGCCACGATCGCCCAGTAGACCCATGTCGCGTTCTCCATGTCGCGGCTGTTGATCCAGGCCCCCAGGGCAGCGCCGGCGCCGATGATGACGATGAACAGGATCGTCGGAAGGATCAGCACCTTCCAATGCGGCCGCTTGTTCACGATGACCCGCTCGCCGGTCACCAGCAGGTTGTCGGGGTAGGCCATGACGCCCCTCCTTCGCATCGAGCCGGCAGGCCCGGCCTTGCGGCGCTGCGTGCGCCGGATTTGTCGATCACGCTACCTCCGCAGCCGCCGATCGGACGGATCAACCCTAATCGGGCATCGGGATCCAGAGCCGTGTCGTGCCCGGCCGCGTCGAGCTCATCCGACCGAGCGGTCCGCCGGGCTCGTGGGGCTGCTCCCGGTCCGGCTACCCGGCCGCCGGCCGCCGGCCGAAGATCGCGGAGCCGACCCGCACGATCGTTGCCCCCTCGGCGATCGCTGCCGCGAAATCGCCGCTCATTCCCATCGAGAGCTCCATCGCCGCAGCCGCTCCCGGCACTCCGTCGGCCATGGCCGAGTCCCGCAGCCGCGCGAGCAGCCGGTAGCCGGCACGGACGGCGCCCAGATCGTCCGAGTTCAGCCCGATGGTCATGTACCCGCGGACCGTCAGGCGTGGGCAGGTGGCAACGGCGGCCAGCAGGTCCACGGCGGCCTCCGGTGGGACGCCGCTCTTGGACTGCTCGCCGGAGACGTTGACCTGGATCAGGACGTCCAGATCCCGGTCCCGGGCGTCCAACCGCTGGTCCAGCTTCCGCGCGAGTTCCGGGCTGTCCAGCGTCTCGAGACAGCTGATGTGGTCGAGCAGCTGGTTGATCTTGTTGGCCTGCAGATGACCGATGAAGTGCGTCTCGTGCGGGATCGAGGCGAGATCCGCGGCTTTACCGACGACCTCCTGCACCCTGTTCTCACCAATCAGGGTGAAGCCGGCGCGCAGCGCCGTGCTGATCCGATCGGCGGATTGTGTCTTCGTCGCGAGCAGCAGCCGCACCTCCGACGGCCCGCGCCCGGCCGCGACGGCGGCGTCGTCAATCTGCGAACGGACCCGGTGCAACCGCTCGAGCATGGGATCGCCGTCGGGCACCGTCATACTCCGACCCTAACCAGCCGCCCACCCGGCTCCGGCCAGCCGTCCACCCAGCTCCGGCCACCCGTCCACCCGGCTCCGGCCAGCCGTCCACCCGCGGGGTTCGGGCTGGGCGCCACGGTTCCGCCCCTCCACGTCCGACCGCGCTGCGATCCGCAGTTCCGCGCTCCCGCCGCGTCCAGTGACATGGCTGCAGGGAAAACTTCTGTCCCACCGGCGATTTTCCCTGCTGATATGGCAGTGGACCAACCTGGCGCGGCGGGCGGATCCGGGTGCCCTCCCGACCCGACTCGGTCGCCCAAAAAAGTCGCGACTTGTCCCCGTGGCGACCCGATGAGCCCCAGATACCACCGAAAGCGCTTCGGTTCCGGTCATAGGAGAATGGCAGGACCAGGCCCTCGAGTGCTGGGGGCCCTTCCCTCACCTCGTTGGTTCACTGAGTTAATGGCACGTGTCAGCGCGGCCCGGATCGAGTGAGGTGGATGGGATCGTGAAGGTGGACGAACACTCACCGGGTGACCCCGAAATGGCGACGGGCGAGGCGGTCCCGTTGGGTATACAGGTGCCAGAGAGGGCCGACGGCGATCACGAAGAGCTGACCGACAGTTTGATGGCACTGTCCCGGTTGTCGGCGGCCCGGTTGAGCCTCGAAGACCTGTTGACCCGGGTCGCGTCATACGCGGTGCACGCCATTCCGGGGGCGGACGGTGCCGGCTTGACGTTGCTCGAGCCCGATCGCGCGGACACCATCGTGAAAAGTGCTCCGTTCGTCCAGCAGGTCGACGACATCCAATACGGCATCAAAGAAGGTCCGTGCATCACCGCAGCGGAGACCGGCGAGGCGGTGCGCTCCGGGTCGTTGAGTGCCGACCCGCGGTGGCCCAGGTTCGGACCGCGGGTCGGCCGGCTCGGCGTGCACAGTGTGTTGTCACTGCCGCTGGTGACCGGGGACGAAGTCGTCGGCGCGATGAACGTGTACGCGCACGCCAGGGAGGCCTTCGACGACCGCGCCGAGAACATCGGCCGGCTGTTCTCCGTCCCGGCGGCGATTGCGGTGCAGAACGCGCAGATCCTTGCCCAAACCCAACGACTGGCCGCGAATCTGCAGCAGGCGCTGGTGAACCGCGCGGTCATCGATCAAGCCATCGGCATCATCATCAGCCGCACGGGTAGCACCCCCGACGGGGCGTTCAACAGGTTGAAGACGTTGAGCCAGAAGGAGCACATCAAGGTGGCCGAGGTCGCCGAGCGCATCGTGGAGGCCGCCGCCCGACGCGCCCGGGGCCGGGCAAGATCCGGCGACGCTTAGCAGATCAGGGCTCCCCGTCCTGTCTGCTCGTCCTGCCGACGGGATGCGAACAATCCCTCCCGGCACGCGGGAATGACCGTTCGACTGGGGGACGCGTTCGACTGGGCGCGACGTGCGGTGCCGTCAGGCGCCGACTTTGTCGGCCGTCACGAGTTCACGCTCGTCCGTGCTCGGCGCGGGCAGCCCGTCGCCGTTGCTGCCGCGGTAACGCTCGTTGTCCAGGATCCCCTGCCGCTTCGCCACGATGACCGGGACGAGCGCCTGACCGGCGACGTTGGTCGCGGTGCGAATCATGTCCAGGATCGGGTCGATGGCCAGCAGCAGCCCGACGCCGGCCAGCGGCAGTCCGAGGGTGGAGAGGGTGAGCGTCAGCATGACGACCGCGCCGGTGAGCCCGGCGGTCGCTGCCGAGCCGACCACGGAGACAAAGGCGATCAGCAGGTAGTCCGTGATGGACAACGGGACGCCGAAGACCTGCGCCACGAAGATGGCCGCCAGGGCCGGGTAGATGGCCGCGCAACCGTCCATCTTGGTGGTCGAACCGAGCGGCACCGCGAAACTGGCGTACTCGCGGGGAACCCCGAGATTGTCGATCGTCACCTGCTGGGTGACCGGCATGGTCCCGACCGAGGAACGCGACACGAACGCGAGCGTGATGGCGGGCCATGCCCCGGCCAGGAACGCCTTCGGCGACAGGCCGTGGAACTTCAGCAGCAGCGGGTACACGGCGAACAACACGATCAGGCAGCCGAAATAGACATCGGCGGTGAACACGGCCAGCGGTGCCACCAGGTCCCAGCCGTAGGCCGATACGGCGTGCCCGATCAGCGCACCGGAGCCGATCGGCGCCAGCCGGATGATCCACCAGAGCACCGTCTGGACGACCGACAGGCCGGAGTCGGCGAACCGGATCAGCGGCTCTGCCTTGCTCCCGGTCTTCAGGGCGGCCGCGCCGAGAACGATGCCGATGACCACGAGTTGCAGCACGTTGAACGACACCGATGTGGTCGCCCCACTGTCGCTGACGGTGGTCGAGGCCTGCAGGCCCAGGAAGTTGGCCGGGATGAGGCCGGTGAGGAAGTCGGTCCAGCCCCCGGTGCGCCCGGCGAACTGCGCACCCTCGGTGGAAAGGCCGGTCCCGGTGCCCGGATTGGTGAGCGTGCCGAGGGTCAGGCCGATGGCCACGGCGATCAACGCGGTGATCGCGAACCAGACCACCGTCTGGACGGCCAGCCGAGCGGCGTTCGCGACCGCTCCCAGGCGCGAGATCGACACGATCAGGGCCAGCAGGATCAGCGGGACGACGACCGCCCGCAGCAGCGTGACGAAGATCGAACCGACCTGGTTGAGCAGCCCGTCCAGCCAACCGACCCCGAACCACCGGGCAACCAGCCCGAGGCCCACGCCCACCACCAGACCGATGATGGTCTGCGCCCAGAACGGAGTGCGGCGAACTGAGCGCCCCACCCTTTGCAAGCCTAACGATTCGGACAAAATGATCTACCCTTCCGGGGAAGCTGACGATTCTCAGCCGCCGGCTTCACCGGCGGGAACGCTCGTTGTTGAACGGGTACGGCCGCCCTGCACTCAGGTCACGGCCACCGGTAGTGGAAACGGCGCCGACACGGGGGGCATTCCTCGACCGCTGCCGTGCGGAGTGTGCTCTCGGACACTGGCATGCAAGCAGACGCAGACATACGTCGCCAGGGTGGGCCGACCGCCGTCGGGTGGGTTCGGTCGCGCCCAGTGCCACGCCAGCAGGGAGAATCTACGTCCCCGGGCTGATTCTCACTGCTGATGTGGCACTGGACCCGCATGCGGCCGCAGATGGACGACATCGGCCGCGCTGTAGGCGGTCACCCGGCCCTGTCCGTCCTCGACCAGCAGGGCACCGTCCGCGGCAACATCCACCGCCCGGGCGAGCAGCTGCCGGCCGCCCGGAAGCATGAGCCGCACGTCGGAACCGATCGTGGCGCAGGAGCTCCGGTAGTCGGACCGCAGGCCGCTGACGTCGATGTCACCGTCAGCGGCGACCCAACGATCGAGGAGATCACCGAACGCGTCGAGGATTCCGGCGAGCAGCACAGCGCGGTCGAGTGCGGCGGGCAGCGGGTGCGCGCCGATCAGCAGCAGCGAGGTGGCATCCGGTCGCGGCAACTCGTCGGCACCGAGCGAGACATTGATCCCCGCACCGACAACCACGGCGTCGTCGACCATCTCGCCCAGGATGCCGGCGCACTTACGGCCGTCGACGAGCACGTCGTTGGGCCACTTCACGCCGGCCCGGACGCCGCACACCCGTCCGATGCCGGTGACGATGGCGAGCCCGAGCAGGGCACCGGTCCACCCGCGCCGGTCCACCGGTACCTGCGGCAGCCGCACGAGCACCGAGAACATCAACCCCGCGCCCGCGGGACAGAACCAGTCACGGCCGGAGCGACCGCGGCCGGACAGTTGCTCCTCGGTGGTCAGCACCTGCCCGGACTCCGCGGTCGTCACCCGCGCCGAGAGGTCGGCATTCGTCGAGCCGGTGACGACGGTGTGCTCGATCCGCCAGCGCTGCGGTGCGGTGAGGGCCCGCTCGACGGCGGCGACGTCGATGGGTGTCCGCGACGACCGCACGACCTCCAGCGCATCGGCGTCCGGATGCGAGCCACCGGCGCCCGGGTGCGAACCACCAGCGCCCGGGTGGGAGCCGGCGGCGTCCGGCGGCGCGCCAGCGGCGTCCGGCGGCGCGCCAGCGTCCGGCTGATCGGGTTCGGTCATCCGGGCAACCGTACTGAGCCCGACGACCCTCTCCCGCACCGCCGATCCCTGCTTGGGTGGTTTATCCTGATCGCTCCGAATGGCCCAATTGGTGAACTGCGCCTCACAATGCGCCTTCGGACCCCTTCACCTGAGTAACCTCCAGAGCGTGAGTCGGTCCGCGGGCGCCCAGCACATCACCACTGCATCGACCCCGAACGGGGGTATACCCGTGCGCAAGAACGCACCGCACACAACGGCCGGCAAGCTGGCCGATCTCGAGCGGCGAATGGATGCGCACATCCACGCCGCCTCCGCCAGCGCAGTGGAAAGACAGCACGCCCGCGGCAGACTCACCGCCCGCGAGCGCATCGACCTGTTGCTGGACGAGGGATCCTTCGTCGAGTTCGACGCGTTCGCCCGGCATCGCTCGACGAACTTCGGACTGGCCGAGAAGCGTCCCTACGGCGACGGTGTCGTCACCGGCTACGGCACCGTCGGCGGCCGCAACATCTGCGTGTTCTCGCAGGACGTCGGCGTCTTCGGGGGATCTCTCGGTGAGGTGTACGGCGAGAAGATCGTCAAGATCCTCGATTTCGCGCTCCGTACCGGCCGGCCGATCGTCGGCATCAACGAGGGCGGTGGCGCACGGATCCAGGAGGGCGTCGTCTCGCTGGGTCTGTACGCCGAGATCTTCAAACGGAACGTCCACCTGTCCGGTGTCGTCCCGCAGATCTCGCTCATCATGGGCGCCAACGCCGGCGGGCACGTCTACTCCCCCGCGCTGACCGATTTCGTGGTGATGGTCGACCTCAAGTCGCAGATGTTCATCACCGGCCCCGATGTGGTCCGCTCGGTGACCGGCGAGGTCGTCACGCTCGAGGAACTCGGCGGCGCCCGGACGCACAACACCCGCTCCGGTGTCGCGCACTACCTGGCCCGGGACGAGCAGGACGCCATCTCCTATGTGCAGGACCTGCTCAGCTTCCTGCCGTCGAACAACCTCACCATGCCGCCCGCGATCGTCGAGGATGCGCAGCCCGACATCGAGTTGAACGACACCGATCTCGCGCTGGACACGCTGATCCCGGACGCACCGAACCAGCCGTACGACATGAACGACGTCATCGCCGCCGTCATGGACGAGGGCGATTTCCTGCAGGTGCACGAACTCTTCGCGCAGAACGTCATCGTCGGCTTCGGACGGGTGGCCGGGAAGCCGGTCGGCGTCGTCGCGAACCAGCCGATGCACCTGGCCGGCACGCTGGACATCGACGCCGCGGAGAAGGCGGCCCGGTTCGTCCGGACCTGCGATGCGTTCAACGTTCCGGTGCTGACCTTCGTCGACGTCCCCGGCTTCCTGCCCGGCACCGACCAGGAGTGGAACGGCATCATCCGCCGCGGCGCGAAGCTGATCTACGCCTACTCCGAGGCCACCGTCCCGTTGGTCACGATCATCGTGCGGAAGGCCTACGGCGGTGCGTACGACGTGATGGGCTCCAAGCACCTGGGAGCGGACGTCAACCTGGCGTGGCCGACCGCCCAGATCGCCGTGATGGGGTCGGCGGGCGCGGTGAACGTGTTGTACCGCAAGGAGTTGCAGGCACAGGCGGAGCTGACCGGCGAGTTCAGTCCCGAGGTCGCCGCACTGCGCGCGCGGCTGGAGACCGAGTACGAGGACACCCTGGTCAATCCGTACATGGCCGCCGAGCGCGGGTACGTCGACCAGGTGATCAAGCCGTCCGCGACCAGGGCGATGGTGACCAACGCGCTGCAGGTGCTGGCCGACAAGCGGGCGTCCCTGCCGCCGAAGAAGCACGGGAACATCCCACTGTGAGCGAGCGAAACAGCATCGGCACTGTGAGCGAGCGCAACGGCGTCGGCACAGTGAGCGAGCGAAACAGCATCGGCACTGTGAGCGAGCGAAACAGCATCGGCACTGTGAGCGAGCGACGCACCGCTGACGTCATCCGGGAGCGCAACGACCACGACGCGGCAACGGTGCTCGCCATCGTGCTCGCGCTCGCCGCCCAGGACGTCACCGAGGCCACCGAGGCATCCGGTCACAGGACGATCTGGAGCGACCCCGCGTACCGGCTCCGTACCCCGCAGCCGTCGCCGACCGGTTGGTGGGCGTCGGCGATGCCGCGATGACGACCCTGCTGCTCGCCTCGGCCTCCCCTGCCCGGCTCGACGTGCTCCGCACCGCCGGCCTGGACCCGTTGGTCACCGTGTCCGGCGTCGACGAGGACGCCGTCCTGGCCGCACGTGGCGGCGACAGCGCAGAGGGTCAGATCCTGGCCCTCGCCGAGGCGAAGGCCGATGCCGTGGCCGAACGGGTCTCACTCGGGCAGCTGCCGGAGGTCGCCCCCGACGACGTCGTCGTGGTCGGCTGCGACTCGATGCTGCTGATCGACGGCGAACTCCAGGGCAAACCGGCGGACGCCGACCAGGCCAGGTCGCGCTGGCGGCAGATGGCCGGCCGTGACGGCGTGCTGATCACCGGCCATGCCGTCCGGCGGGTGCGCGACGGCCGGTTGGGCGCGGGCGCCGCGGACACCCGGTCGACCGTCGTCCGGATGGGCCGGCCCACCGATGCCGAACTCGACGCCTACATCGCCACCGGCGAGCCGCTCGAGGTGGCGGGCGCGCTGACCATCGACGGCTTCGGCGGTTGGTTCGTCGAGGGCGTCGACGGCGATCCGTCGAACGTGCTGGGCATCTCCCTCCCGCTGACCCGCGACCTGCTCCGCCGGGTCGGCGTCGCCGTCACCGACCTGTGGCGGGCCACCGCACGCCACGACCAGAACCTCGAAGTCCCTACCCGTCGCTCTACCTGAAGGGGTGCCCGTGCACACCGTCCTGATCGCCAACCGCGGCGAGATCGCCGTCCGGGTCGCTCGTGCCTGCCGCGATGCGGGCCTCACCTCGGTGGCGGTCTACGCCGACCCCGACCGCGATGCACTGCACGTCCGCGTGGCGGACGAAGCGTATGCACTCGGTGGCTCGACACCCGGTGAGTCCTACCTGAACGCCGCGAAGCTGCTCGACGTCGCCGCCAGAGCGGGCGCCGATGCGGTGCATCCCGGCTACGGCTTCCTCTCCGAGAACGCCGAGTTCGCCCAGAAGGTCATCGACGCCGGCCTGATCTGGATCGGCCCGACACCGCAGGCCATCAGGGATCTCGGCGACAAGGTGACCGCTCGGCACATCGCCATGCGGGTCGGTGCGCCACTCGTTCCCGGCACCTCGGAACCGGTCTCCGGATACCCGGAGGTGATCGCCTTCGCCCGGCAGCACGGCCTGCCGGTCGCGATCAAGGCCGCGTTCGGCGGTGGCGGCCGCGGGCTCAAGGTGGCCCGCACCATTGAGGAGATCCCGCACCTGTACGAGTCCGCGGTCCGCGAGGCGGTCACCGCCTTCGGCCGTGGCGAGTGCTTCGTCGAGCGGTACCTCGACCGGCCCCGGCACGTCGAGGCGCAGGTGCTGGCCGATCAGCACGGCACCGTGATCGTGGTGGGCACCCGGGACTGCTCGCTGCAGCGCCGCTACCAGAAACTGGTGGAGGAAGCGCCGGCACCGTTCCTCAGCGACGAGCAACGCACCAAGATCCATTCCGCCGCCCGGGCCATCTGTGTGGAGGCCGGCTACCACGGTGCTGGCACCGTGGAATTCCTCGTCGGGCAGGACGGCTCGGTCTCCTTCCTCGAGGTGAACACCAGACTGCAGGTGGAGCATCCGATCTCGGAGGAGACCTCGGGAATCGACCTGGTCCGCGAGCAGTTCCGGATCGCCGACGGCGAGAAGCTGCGCTGGACGCACGATGTCCGGCCGCGCGGTCACTCGATCGAGTTCCGGATCAACGGTGAGGATCCGGGCCGCGGTTTCCTCCCGGCCCCGGGCACGGTCACCCGGTTCGTCCCGCCGTCCGGCCCCGGGGTGCGGGTGGATGCCGGCGTCGAGACCGGATCGGTCATCTCCGGCGACTTCGACTCGCTGCTCGCCAAGATCATCGTCACCGGCGCGGACCGGCAGGAGGCGCTGGAGCGATCCCGACGCGCGCTGGCCGAGATGCAGGTGGAGGGCATGGCAACGGTGCTGCCGTTCCACCGGGTCGTCCTTGACGATCCCGCGTTCACCGCCGAGAACGGGGTGTTCGACGTGCACACCCGCTGGATCGAGACGGAGTTCGTCAACACCATCGAGATGTTCCCGACGCCGGTCGCCGTGGAGACCCCCGCGCCGGCCGGGCCGCTGCGTGAGTTCGTCGCCGAGGTGAACGGTCGCCGGGTCCGGGTCGGGCTTCCCCCCGACCTGGTGTCGGTCGGGGCCGCACGACCGGCGACGGCGGGCCGCAGCAAGCGCGCGCGCGTGGCGCACACTGTCCCACTGCCGACTAAGGGCGCCATCGTCGCGCCGATGCAGGGCACGGTTGTGAAGGTGGCTGTGGAAGTCGGTGACGCGGTCCGCGCCGGGGACGTCATCGCCGTCATCGAGGCGATGAAGATGGAGAACCCGATCACCGCCCACCACGACGGAAAGATCATGGCGGTCAACGTCGAGGTCGGCGGCAAGGTCACCGCCGGGGCGGTCGTCGCCGAGATGACCGAGATCGAGACCGAGCCGATCCCGGAAGAGACCGTCGTCGACGTCGAATGATGGACGCCCCCGCCCAGGTCAAGGCAGGTCGCGATCCCGATTGCCCGGCACACTCGAGAGACGGGCCGAACGCGGACCTTCCGGTCGCATAGGTCGACCGGAGGTTCCGCAAGCACCCCTGTCCGGCGCGCGTGCAGCTGCCCGGCAACCGGACGCGGAACTCGTGGTCGCATAGATCGACCGGAGGTTCCGCAAGCACCCCTGTCCGGCACGCGTGCAGCTGCCCGGCAACCGGACGCGGAACATCCAGCCACATAGGACAACCGGACGTTCCGCAAACACCCCTGTCCGGCGCGTGGGCAGCTGCCCGGCAACCGGAGGTTCCGCAAGCACCCAGTCCCGCGCGCGTGCAGCTGCCCGGCAACCGGGCGCGGAACGTCCGGTCTCACAGGACGACTAAATGCTCCGCAACCACGTACCGCGCTGGGCTCGAATGATCAGCGACCGGTCGGCGCACCGGCAGCGCTGCCGTCGGCTTACAGTCGAGGGGTGAGTACAGCAGGGTTCTCAGGGTCCGACCCGTCCAAGCTCCGGATCGGTGACGCGGAGCGCAACTCCGCCATGGATGCCCTCGGCGAGCACCTCTCGTCGGGGCGGATCGACCTGGACGAGTTCGGCACCCGCAGCGCGCAGGTCAGTCAGGCGCGCACAGTCGGCGATCTCCGGGAACTGTTCGTCGACCTGCCCGCGCCGCACCCGACGTTGCCCGGACCACCCGCTCCGGCCGCCGACCGCCTGCCTGTCGGTCGACCGGCCGCGCCACCCGCGCGACAGGACGATCCCCGGACCCCTGCGCAGCGCATGGCGTCGTTCGCGCTGGCAGCGTCCGGGATCCTCGCCGCGGTGCTGTTCTTCGCACTCCACCTGCCCTGGTACATCTTCCTGCTGCCTGCCGTCGTCGGCGTGCTCACCAGCGCTGCCTGGGGCGGGGACTGGAAGGACGGCAACCGCCGGCGCTGAACGTCGTCGGGACCGTCTCATAGCTTCCCGTCAGCGGAGCCGCTGAGCATCTGCCGCCCGCACCGGCCTTTCGCCGAGTCTGCACCGGCCGTCGAAGAACGCACCGGCCGTTCGCAGAACGCACCGGCCGTTCGCTGAACGCACCGGCCGTTCGCAAAATCGACACCGCCGTTCGGAGAACGCACCGCCGTTCGCAGTCCGCACGGGACCTTCGTCGACGTGCAGCAGACATTCGCCGGGGTGCGTGCCCGGAGCGCGTCCGCACCTGCCCCTCGAGGTTCCAGCGGCGTCGCGAGGCGTCCCTGACCCAGCACGGCATGAGCAAAGGCACGGGACTCGACGCGACGCGCTCGGCTCGGTTCTGCTCGGCTCGGCTCCGACTGGCGACTTTCCCTCGCCCTTACCCCCGTTCGATGTCGAAGCATCGATGCCCGAACCGATTCCGTGACCGGCTTGGCCCGTTTTGGAACAAATTGATCACTCAGTCAACAATCACGCACTCTCGGTCACATTCTTTGCGACGTGCTCGTATCTTTCGAGGTACGTCGACAGGGTGATGCTTTTCTTGAGCACTTTCTGTGACAATTTGGGGGTGCGCGGGGCGGTGCGCACACTCGCCCGGGGGGCTGCGTCATCCGGTTGTGTTTCACACACCGCAGCGGGTGACACCACTTCTCTCCAGTCGTTCTTCGGCACCGCGCCGCACCACCAACAGCGTGAGCAGCACCTCCGCCCGGGATCACCGCGCGGTTTTTCACCACTCCTAGCGCGGAAATGTTGTGGACCTGACATGAGTGCACTGCTGAAAAGGACCCGCACCGTTGTGGCCGCCGTTGCGGTCCTGGCCTCCACGCTGACCGCGACAGCGGTGTCGACAGCGTCGGCGGCCGTCGCGGACACGGGCCAAGCCACATCGGCAACCTCGGCAGCGGCGGCAGTGCCGACCACCGGCAACGTCAGCTCCTCCACATCCGCGTCCAAAGTGACCACCCAGTCGTTCAGCACCGCTGCCGCCGCCGAAAGCTACTGGACGGCAAGCAGAATGGCCAGTGCGGTCGCACCCAAGGTGACCGCCACGGCGGCGAAGTTCACCGCCGGCAGCGCGGCACCGACGCAGAAGCTGGCGGCCGCCGTGCGCATGACCGACGTTCATTCCACCGCAGGAACATTGGCGGCTCCCAAGGCGGAACCGTTGCGAGCCAAGGTGACCCGGCCGTACACCAATCGTCCCGATCGGATGAATGGCAAGGTCTTCTTCAGTGAGGGCGGGGTCGACTACGTCTGCTCCGGCACCATCGTGAACAGCACCAACAAGGACATGATCGACACCGCCGGGCACTGCGTCAGCGACGGCGCGGGTCATTTCGTGTCCAAATGGGTCTTCGTTCCCGGCTATGCGTCCAACCCGTCCGGTGGGAAGGCGGGGATCTACCCGTACGGAATCTGGACCGCACGTCAGCTGACCACCACGGTTCAGTGGCATTACTACGGCAACATCAAGCAGGACCTGGCCTACGGGGTGGTTTCCAAGTTGAGCAACCGGCACATCGCCGCATATCTCGGTGGGCAGGGAACGTATTTCAACGTCAGCCGCACGCAGAAATTCAGTGCTTTCGGTTATCCGCAGGCGTTCCCGTTCAACGGACAGGATCAGCGGGTTTCGGTCTCCAACCGCGTCGGTGACGACCTCCTGCTCGGCGGCCTGCCCGGACCGCTGCCAATGCGGATCGTCTCGAACCAGACCGGCGGGACGAGCGGCGGCGGCTGGATCGTGGGCATGTCGGCGTCAACCGGACTCGGGCACGTCAACGGCCACAACAGCTACCGGTACCTGAGCGGACCCACGGCCAGCGCGGACCGCCTGTACAGCCCGTACTACGGCAACGAGGCATTGTCGCTGTACAACTTCACCCGGGTCCTCTGAGCGACACTGCCCGGCGAACTGCCCCGGCGAACTGCCCCGGCGAACTGCTGGAGCGGCCCGCCCCGGCGGCGTCTGGCCGCCACCTGCCCCGGCGACCCACCCCGGCGACCCGCTGCCGAGACGCACCACAAGCCCATCCGGACGGCGACTTGACGGGGGACCCGCTCGCACGGTCATCTTGGCGGGTGGACTCCCTCCGGACCAGCGTCCCCACCACCCAGCCCCGCCCTGGTGGAACGGGGACCAGTGCCGCCCCGATCGCCGCCACCCCGAGTGCCGGCGTGACGATCGCCGAGGCCGCACGGCGGTGCGGCCTGACCGCCCACACGCTCCGGTATTACGAGCGCGACGGCCTCCTGCTCGAGCAGGTCGGGCGGGCCTCCACCGGCCACCGTCGTTACACCGACCGCGATCTCGCCTGGATCACCATGATCACCCGGCTTCGCGCGACCGGGATGCCGATCCGCGACATCAGGGCCTACGCCGCACTGTGCCGGGCCGGCGAGGGCAACGAGCGGGAGCGGCTCGCCCTGCTGCTCGAGCATCGGGAACGGGTGCTCGCCGAGCTCGCGGCCACCTCGGAGAACCTGCGTGCCATCGACGGGAAGATCGGCGTCTACCGCGATCGGCTGCAGCGTTCCAAATCGGCCTGACGACCGGGGCTTGACTTCGAGCGCGCTCGAAGGTCAAGGGTGGACTGCATGACCACTTCACATGACACCGCGTCGACCCCTGACACGTCCGCTCCGGCCGATGCGGTCCTCGGCACCCGCACACTCGGATCGGCGGCTCTCGCGAGCGACCTGACGGTTTCCACCATGGGCCTGGGATGCATGGGGATGTCGGAGTTCTACGGCGCCGCCGACGAGTCGGAGGCGCTCCAGACGATCGGCCGGGCGTTGGATCTGGGCGTCAGCCTGCTCGACACCGCGGACATGTACGGCCCGTTCACCAACGAGCGACTCGTCGGCCGGGCGATCGCCGGCCGGCGGGACGAGGTCGTCCTGGCGACCAAATTCGGCAACGTCCGCGACGCGACCGACCCATCGCGCAGGCGGGTCGACGGCAGCCCGGAGTACGTCCGGGCCGCCTGCGACGCGAGCCTGCAGCGGCTGGGCGTCGACCACATCGACCTGTACTACCAGCACCGGGTCGACAAGTCCGTCCCCATCGAGGACACCGTCGGCGCGATGGCCGAACTGGTCGCGGCCGGCAAGGTGCGCCGACTCGGCCTGTCGGAGGCGTCGGCCGCGACGATCCGGCGGGCGGCGGCGGTGCACCCGATCACCGCACTGCAGACCGAGTACTCGCTGTGGACCAGGCACATCGAGGGCGAGATCCTGCCCGCCATCAGGGAACTCGGCATCGGTCTCGTGCCGTATTCGCCGCTGGGCCGGGGATTCCTGACGGGTGCCATCACCTCGACCGAGACCCTGGCCGCCGACGATTTCCGCCGGATGAGCCCGCGATTCGCCGGAGACGCCTTGCAGGCCAATCTCGCGCTGGTGCAGCGGGTGCGGCAGATCGCCGACCGCAAGGGCGTCACGCCGGGCCAGTTGGCACTCACCTGGGTGCTCGCCCAGGGCCAGGACGTCGTGCCGATCCCCGGCACCAAGCGGATCAGCTACCTCGAGGAGAACGTCGCCGCAGCACAGCTGGTGCTCGACGCCGACGATCTCGCCGAACTGGAGCAGGCGTTCCCGGCGGACGCGGTCGTCGGCGCCCGCTACCCCGACATGTCGACGATCGACACCGCCAACTGAGACACCGCCAACTGAGACACCGCCAACTGAGACGAGCCATCTGAGACCCAGCCGACCGAGACCCAGCGAACTGAGACCCAGCCACCTCAGACCGAGCTACCGAGACCCAGCCGGCCGACATCGCCAACCGACCCGCCGCCGGCAACCGCGGGACCAGGTCTTAGGTCAGGCGACCGGCGACGCGACGAGGTCGCGCACCTCCGGCGCCTCGAGCCGGACCTTCTCGGCCGAGGCGTCGTCCGGTTCGGTCTGCGAACGCCGCTCGGCGTCGACCCTGGCCTGGTACACCTCGACCTCGCGGGCCGTCTCCTCGGCCGTCCAGCCGAGCACCGGAGCCATGATCTCGGCGACCCGCTGCATCGACTCGGTGCCGCGGTGGGCGTACTCGATCGAGATCCTGGTCCGGCGGGCGAGCACGTCCTCCAGATGCAGCGCGCCCTCGTGGGTCACCGCGAACAGCGCCTCCGCCTGGATGTAGTCGGCGGCCCCCGGGATCGGCTGCAGAAGTGCGGGATCGGCAGCGGCGGGGGCCAGAATGTCGTGGATCTCCGAGCCGTACCGGTCCAGCAGGTGGCGGATCCGGTACGGGTGGATGGCGTGCTGCTCACCGAGCCGGTCCGCCTGGTTGACCAGCGCCTGGTAGCCGGGGGCGCCGATCAGCGGCACGTCCTCGGTGCACGAGGGGTTGATCCGGCCGGGGAGGTCCTCCGCGGCGGCGTCCACCGCATCGGCACCCATCACCCGGTAGGTCGTGTACTTGCCGCCCGCGATGCCGACGAGCCCGGGCGCCACCCTGGCCACCGCGTGCTCCCTGGACAGTTTCGACGACTGCTCGCTCTCACCGGCCAGCAGCGGCCGGAGGCCCGCGTACACGCCCTCGATGTCGTCGTGTGTCAGCGGAACGGCCAGCACCTTGTTCACGTGATCAAGGATGTAATCGATGTCGGCCTTGGTCGCGGCGGGATGCGCGAGGTCGAGATTCCAGTCGGTGTCGGTGGTCCCGATGATCCAGTGCGACTTCCACGGGATGACGAACAGCACCGACTTCTCGGTCTTCAGGATGATGCCGCTCTCCGAGGTGATCCGGTCCCTGGCGACGACCAGGTGCACGCCCTTGGAGGCACGGACCTTGAACCGGCCACGCCCGCCGGACAGCCGCTGCAGCTCGTCGGTCCACACACCTGTGGAGTTGATGACGACCCGGGCGCGAACGTCGGTCTCTCGCCCCGTTTCGACGTCACGCACCCGCACCCCGGCGATCCGGTCGGACTCCTTGAGGAAGCCGACGACCTGGGTGGACGAGCGGACCACGGCGCCGTACGACGCCGCCGTCCGGGCGACGGCGAGGGTGTGCCTGGCGTCGTCGACCTGGCCGTCGTAGTACTTGATGCCCCCGACGAGCGCGTCCCGCCTTAGGCCGGGGACCAGGCGCAGGGCGCCGGCCCTGGTGAGGTGCTGGTGTCCCGGGACCGACCGGGCTCCGCCCATCGTGTCGTACATGATCAGGCCGGCCCCGACATACGGGCGCTCGACGAGGTGCTTGGACAGCGGGTAGAGGAAGGACACCGGTTTGGCCAGGTGCGGGCAGATCTTGGTCAGCATCAGCTCCCGCTCGCGCAGTGCCTCCCGGACCAGCCCGAACTCGAACATCTCCAGGTACCGCAGGCCGCCGTGGAAGAGCTTTGACGACCGGGACGAGGTGCCCGAGGCGATGTCCCTGGCCTCGACGAGAGCGACCGACAGTCCCCTGGTCACCGCGTCCAGGGCGGCACCTGCACCGACCACACCGCCGCCGATCACCACGACGTCGAAGGTCTGACTGCCGAGCCGGTCGAAGCTGGCCGCCCGTTCGGCGGGGCCCAGTCGAGCACTGGATTCCGTCACCGGTTTGCTCGCGCCGTTGCTCGCCGTCGTTGGCTGGGTCATCACTCGGCCGCCCTCCTGCTCGGTGGCGGCCCTGCCGGTGCTGGTGGGACACCGCAATCCACGCTACCGGCGCATCCGATCGGCGCAACCGCGGCGATGACGGGCAGTCACCGGCGGCGAGCGGTCAGATGCCTTCGGGGTTGCTGTGCATCATCCGGCGGCCGAGCTCGGTGATCGAGCCGGACAACGACGGGTAGACGCTGAACGTGTACGCCAGATCCTTGACGGTCAGCCGGTTCTGGACGGCGACTGCGATGGGCAGGATCAGCTCCGATGCCTCCGGGGCGACGACGACACCGCCGATCACGATCCCGGTCAGCTGCCGGGCGATGATCTTGATGAAGCCCTCCTCCAGCCCCAGCATCTTGGCCCGCGCATTGGTGGCCAGCGGGATCGTCATCACCTGCGCGAGCGCCGGCCCGGTTTCCGCCTCCACCTGCGAGTAGCCGACGGTGGCGATCTCGGGATGGGTGAAGACGTTGGAGCACACCGTCTTCAACCGCAGCGGCGCCACGCCCTCGCCCAGTGCGTGCCACATCGCGATGCGGCCCTGCATGGCGGCGACGGAGGCGAGCATCAGTACGCCGGTGCAGTCCCCGGCGGCATAGATGCCGGGAACGGAGGTCCGGGAGACCCGGTCGACCTCGACGAAGCCGCCTTTGTTGACCTGGACTCCGAGGGTCTCCAGGCCGAGGTCGGAGGTGTTCGGCACGGCACCGACCGTCATCAGCGCGTGCGACCCGTGGACCTCGCGGCCGTCCTCGAGGGTGACGACGACGCCGTCGCCCTCCCGCGTGACCGACTTGGCCCTTGCCCGCTTCACCAGCGTGCTGCCGCGCGAGGAGAACACCTTTTCGATGACCTTGGCCGCGTCGGCGTCCTCGCTGGGCAGCACCAGGTCACGGCTGGACACCAGCGTCACCTTGACGCCCATCTCGGTGTACGCAGAGGCGAACTCGGCGCCGGTGACGCCGGACCCGATGACGACGAGGTGCTCGGGCAGTTCCGGCAGCGAATAGACCTGTCGCCAGGTCAGGATGCGCTCGCCGTCGGGCACGGCGTCGGGCAGGATCCGCGGGGTTGCGCCGGTGGCCAGCAGCACGACATCGGTGGTGTATTCGCTGACCTCGCCGTCCGCGGTCGTGACGGACACGCAATGGGACGCGAGCCCGGGCTGCGGGTCGGAGAGCACCGCCGTGCCGTTGACCAGCTTCACGCCGTTGGCCTGCAGGGTGGTGCGGATGTCGGCGGACTGGGCGAGCGCCAGCTCGGCGACCCGGCCCTGGACGACCGAGACGTCGACCGCCACCTTGTCCGGATCGACCATCACACCGAGGCTGCCGGCGGCCCGGACGGAGGTCCGGCCACCGGCCGAGGCGATGAACGTCTTGGACGGCACACAGTCGGACAGCACGCAGGCGCCGCCGATGCCGTCGCGCTCGATCAGCGTCACGTCGGCGCCGTACTGCATCGCCACCAGCGCCGCCTCGTAGCCGGCCGGGCCTCCACCGATGATCACGATCCTGGTCACGGAGCAACCCTAGTCCGGTCTCCCGGGCCGGGTCGGCGGCCGTCCGACGACCGCGTCCGGTTGTGTCGGAATGCCCGGCGATGCCCGCTACAGTCTGCTGCCATGGCGTTGTACGCGGCATACGGGTCCAACATGGACCCTGCCCACATGCTGGCGCGGTGCCCTTCCTCGCCGGTCGCCGGCACCGGTTGGTTGCCGGGATGGCGGCTGACGTTCGGCGGCGAGGACCTGAGCTGGAACGGAGCGCTGGCGACCGTCGTCGAGGACCCGGAGTCGTCGGTCTTCGTGGTGCTGTACGACATGGCCGACTCCGACGAGCGGACGCTGGATTCCTGGGAAGGCGCCGATCTCGGCCTGTACACCAAGATCCGGCTGCGGGTGCACACGCTGGACGGTGACGTGCTCGCCTGGCTCTACGCACTGCAGGCCTTCGAGGGCGGCCTGCCGTCGGCGCGGTACCTCGGGGTGATCGCGGACGCTGCCGAAGCCGCGAACGCACCCGCCGAATACGTGAACGACATCCGCAGCCGCCCGCACGGCGGGCTCTGAGCGTCGGGCCGGCACCGTTGGACCGGACGGACGATCTCGCGGCACGGTTCGACGAGAGCCGCGGTCATCTCTTCTCGGTGGCGTACCGGATGCTCGGGTCGACCGGTGATGCGGAGGACGCCGTCCAGGAGGCCTGGATCCGGCTCACCCGCGCCGATCACGACCAGGTCCGAAACCTCACCGGCTGGCTGACCACGGTCGTCGCCAGGGTGTGCCTGGACATGCTGCGGTCCCGGACCTCGCGTCGGGAGCAGCCCTGGGAGGACCACCCGATCGAGCAGCCCACCCAGGCTCCGGGCCCGGAGGACGAGGCGGTGGTGGCCGATTCGGTCGGCGCCGCGCTGCTGTTGGTGCTCGACACCCTCAGTCCCGCAGAAAGACTCGCCTTCGTGCTGCACGATCTGTTCGCCGTTCCGTTCGACGAGATCGCACCCATCGTCGGCACGTCACCCGCGGCCGCACGCCAGCTGGCGTCCCGCGCCCGGCGGAGAGTGCAGGGCGCGCCGGCAGCGCCGACCGACCGCGACCGGAAGCGGGAGATCGTCGAGGCGTTCCTGGCGGCGTCCCGGGGCGGGGACTTCGGCGCCCTGCTCGCCCTGCTCGATCCGGCAGCGGTGCTGCGCTCCGACGCCGCGGCGGTCGAGATGGGCTCCGATCCGGAGGTCAACGGCGCGGAGGCCGTGGCCCGGACGTTCGCCGGCCGCGCCCGCGCCGCCCGCCTCGCGGACATCGACGGCGAGCCGGGAGCACTCTGGTCGGCGGGTGGCGTGCCGCGGGTGGCGTTCGCGTTCACCATCACCGACGGGCGCATCACCGCGATCGACCTGCTCGCCGATCCCTCGCGGCTGGAGACCTTCCTCAACCGGCCGACAGAGGACTGACGACCGAAACGCTCTGCAGTACAACGCACACGGCCGAAAGGCTCTGCAGTACAACGTACCCAGTCGCAGCGTCAGTGCTGCAGCGCCGCCACGGCGGTGTGCGCCAGCAGCCGGACCCCGGCGGCGATGGCCCGCTCGTCCACCCGGAACGAGGACGAATGCAGGTCGACCCGCTGGCTGACGCCGTCCCATACGCCCAGCCGGGCCAGGGATCCCGGGACCTGTTCGAGGAACACCGCGAAATCCTCGGCGCCGGTGGACTGCTCGGCCAGCCTGATGGCGTCCTCGCCGAGCGCCCGTTGGGCGGCGGCCGTCATCAGCTCGGTGGAGAACAGTTCGTTGTTCACCGGCGGCACGCCGCGGTGATAGGTCAGCTCGAAGTCGCATTCGGTCGGCGCCAGCAGCTCCGCGACAAGCTCCCGGACCAGCGGTTCGGCGGTGTCCCAGGAATTGCGGTCCATCATCCGCAAGGTGCCGCGCAGCTCGCCGGACTGCGGGATGGCGTTCGCGGCCTCGCCCGAACGGACGGCACCCCAGACCAGCACGGCGGCCGCCCGTGGGTCGAGCCGGCGGGTCAGCAGCGCCGGCAGCCCGGTGATCACCGTGCCGAGGGCGAACACGAGGTCGGCGGTCAGGTGCGGCCGGGAGGTGTGGCCGCCGGGTCCGGACACCCGCAGCTCGACCACGTCCGAGGTCGAGGTGATCGCGCCGGCCTTGAGCCCGACCAGGCCGGCCTCCAGTCGCGGATCGCAGTGCAGCGCGAACAGCCTGCTCAGCCCGTCGAGTCCGCCGGCGGCGATCACATCATGTGATCCACCGGGGAAGACCTCCTCGGCAGGCTGGAAGATCAGCCGCACCCGGCCACCGAGGTCGCCGGCCCTGGCCAGCGCCATCGCGGCACCGAGCAGCACGGTGAGGTGCACGTCATGCCCGCAGGCATGCGACACATCGGGCAGCGTGGACGAGAACGGCAGCCCGGTGCGCTCCGCGATCGGCAGCGCATCGATGTCCGCGCGGAGCCCGACAAGCTTGCTGCCCGAACCCATTTCGGCGATGACGCCGGTGCCCGACGGGATCAGCCTGGCCTTGATGCCGGTCTCTTCGAGGGTCCGCATGATCAGCGCCGTGGTGGCGGATTCCTGGTGCCCGAGTTCGGGATGGGCGTGCACCCGCCGGCGCAACCTGACCAGCTCGGGCAGGTCGGTGCGCACCGACCGGTCGAGCCACTCCGGGCCGCAGCCCGCGCCGAGATCGCCGACGTCCTGCGGGGCCGGCACGTGCAGGGACGCCGCGGGAATGGTGAGTTGCGGCCCGCGGGACTCCGGGCGCGCGCCATCGAGATGTGCCGATTGAGGATGTGCGGTGTCGAGATGTGCCGATTCGCGATGTGCCGATTCGAGATGTGCGGCGTCGAGGCGCGCTGATTCGAGGGGCGCGCGGCCGACGCGTCCGGTGCGATGTGCCATTTCCGCGATCCTCCGTCCACGCCCGACCGGGCCGTCACCTCCGGGTTGTACCGGCATGCCAAAGCCCCGCACGGCGGCGTGGGGGATCGCAGATAGCTTAGTCCGCCGCAGGTCGTGAATCCGCCTCCAGCGGGACACCGCCCGCCCCGGCGCGCAGCCGGCCCGCAGGAGCGCACCGCGCGGCCGGACACCGGTGTCGTGTGGTTGGGTGTGGGCTGATTGGGTGTGGGCGAGAGGGTGAGCAGCGGCCGGGGTCCGCCGGCGATCACCGTCACGCCCATGGGCGACCGGGCAGCACCTGCGCAGGAGGTACCCGATGGGCGACGACATCGCGACGACGACCTACACCCGCGAGCAGCGGCAGGCCTACCGGGCGAAGGTCCGCCGGTGCCTGGACGTGTTCGAACGGATGCTCGTCGAGCACTCCTTCGACTTCGGCAAGCCGATGACGGGCCTGGAGATCGAACTCAACCTCGTTGATGACAAGTGGCTGCCGGCCATGGCCAACGCCGAGGTCCTCGAGGTGATCGCCGACCCCGACTTCCAGACCGAGCTCGGCCGCTACAACATCGAGTTCAACGTCCAACCGCGGTCGCTGTCCGGCGAATTGATGCTGGACCTGGAGAAGTCGCTGCGCGCGTCGCTGGATCACGCGGAGGAGCGGGCCAACGGGATCGGCTCCGAGATCATCATGGTCGGGATCCTGCCGACCCTGCAGAAGGAACACCTGGACGGCGAGTGGATGAGTGCCAATCCCCGCTACCAGGCACTGGACGAGGCGGTGTTCGCGGCCCGCCGCGAAGACCTCGAGCTGGACATCAGCGGCGAGGAACACCTGCAGATGTTCGCCGACACCATCGCGCCCGAGTCGGCGTGCACATCGGTGCAGCTGCACCTGCAGGTCTCCCCCGCGGACTTCGCAGCCTGCTGGAACGCCGCCCAGGCGCTGGCCGGGCCGCAGTTGGCGCTCGGCGCGAATTCGCCGTTCCTGTTCGGCAAGCGGCTGTGGGCCGAAACCAGGACCGAGCTCTTCCTGCAGGCCACGGACACCCGCTCGCCGGAGCTGCGGAACCAGGGCGTGCGCCCACCGGTCTTCTTCGGCGAGCGCTGGATCACCTCGATCTTCGACCTGTTCGAGGAGAACGTCCGCTATTTCCCGGCCCTGCTGCCGGAGACCACGGACGAGAACCCGGAGGAGGTACTCGCCTCCGGCAAAGCTCCCCGGCTGCAGGAGCTGCGGTTGCACAACGGGACGGTGTACCGCTGGAACCGCCCGGTGTACGACGTGGTCGACGGACGCCCGCACCTGCGGGTGGAGAACCGGGTGCTGCCGGCCGGTCCCAGCGTGGTGGACGTCCTGGCAAACGCGGCGTTCTACTACGGCGCGCTGACGGTGCTCGCCTCCGAGGACCGCCCGGTGTGGACGAAGATGTCGTTCGACGCGGCGAAGGCGAACTTCGATTCCGGCGCCCGGTACGGCACCGAGGCTGTCTTCTACTGGCCCGGGTTCGGCGAGGTCACCTGGGACGAACTCCTGCTGCGGCACCTGCTGCCGAAGGCAGACGAGGGGCTCAGCCGATGGGGGGTGACCCAGGAGGCCAGGGACCGGTACCTGGGCATCGTCCGGGACAGGTGCAAGACCCGCCGCAACGGCGCCTGGTGGCAGTCCGAGACGGTGGCCGCGTTCGAGGCGCGCGGCCTCTCCCGGGAGGCGGCGCTGACCGAGATGCTCAAGCTGTACTCGCAGGGGATGCACGCCAACGAGCCGGTGCACACCTGGGACGTTCCGAGCTGACTCGCAGGACGACCGCCGGACGGTGGCGGCGGCAGTCGACTCACGGGCAGCAGATCGAAGGGGTGCGAATGGCAGGGGCGACGACGACCGGGGCCGACCCGCACCGGCTCGCCGATGAGGTGCTGTCCGGTTCGCGGACTGCGTTGTCCCGCGCGATCACCGTGGTCGAATCGACCCGTCCCGATCACCGCGCCGCCGCCAGGGTCTTGCTGACCGCGTTGGCTCCCCGCGCGGGCGGGGCGGTCCGGGTCGGCATCTCCGGGGTGCCGGGCGTCGGGAAGTCAACCTTCGTCGAGGCCCTCGGCACGGCACTGACCTCGAGCGGGCACCGGGTAGGGGTGCTCGCTGTCGACCCGTCCAGCGCCCGGACAGGCGGGTCCGTGCTGGGCGACAAGACCCGGATGCCGACGCTCGCCGCCAACCCGAACGCCTACATCCGGCCGTCGCCGACGGCCGGGACGCTCGGCGGGGTGGCCAGGGCGACGGCCCAGACGATCACCGTGCTGGAGGGCGGCGGCTATGACGTCGTGCTCGTCGAGACCGTCGGCGTCGGCCAGTCCGAGACAACGGTCGCCGGGATGGTGGACACCTTCCTGCTGCTCGGGCTGGCCCGCTCCGGCGACCAGTTGCAGGGCATCAAGAAGGGTGTGCTGGAGATCGCCGACGTGGTGGCGATCAACAAGGCGGACGGTGACCGGGTGGTCGAGGCCAAAGGCGCCGCAAGGGATCTCGCCGGTGCGTTGCGGCTGGTGCGCGGCGGCGACGGTGCCTGGCGGCCTCCCGTGCTGACCTGCTCGGGACTGACCGGCGACGGAGTCGGCGAGGTATGGAAGGCCGTTCTCAAGCACCGCGACTTCCTCGGCACGGACGGCCTGGCGGACAAGCGCGCGGCGCAGCGTTGGGAACTGACCTGGGCTCTGGTGCGGGACGAGTTGGACCAGCGGCTCCGCCGCTCCCCCGCGGTGGTCGCCGCCGCGGACCGGCTGCGTACCGAGGTCCTCGCGGACGCCACCCCGGCGCCGGGTGCGGCCGACGCCATTCTCCGCGCGTTCGACTCGGGCTGACCGACGCGCCTTCCAGGCTGTGCTCGTGGCCGATTCCGCACACTCAAGAGAACGCTCAGGCGAAGGCGTCCCGCGCGAATCCGCTGGTCGCCGGATCGATGTCCAGCAATGCTTCCAGCAGCAGCATCGTCCTGGCGTCCTCCGAGCTGATCGACCGACCGTACGGGCCGCGGGCCGTGCACAGCATCCGGGCCACATCGAGCAGCGCCGCGACGAACGGCCCGCTGACCAGCGGGTCCAGCCGCGCCAGGATCGCGGTGACGTCCCACAAGCCGGTCACCACGGACCGCGACTCGTCGGCATGCTCCTGGAGCCGTGCGGAGAAGTCGTCGCTGAGCGCCAGCAGCGACACGTGGGCCAGCCCGACCTCACCCGCGGCCACCCCGTCGACGGCACGCCAGAATGCTGCCAGCTCCTCCGGCTCGAATCGGTTCTGCCGGCCCGCCACTGCGGTGAGGATCCAGATCGGCGCACTCTCCAGCGTTCGCCGGTCGTCGGCACTGAGCTCCGGGCCCGCTGCTCGCTGTTCCATCGCCGGCACACCCTTCGGCTCCGCGCTCCGCTGTGACGTCATTGTTCGCCGTGCCGCCCCCTCCGCACAACGGCACCGGGGCGCTCCTCACCCTGGAAGGCGCTCACTCGACTCCTTGACCGGTGATACCGCCGGATCCGCCGGCCGCCCGGCGGGTGGCCCGGCGGTGCCGCGCCGGGACACGTGGATCAGCAACGCACCGGCGAGCGCCGTGACCACGGTGATCATCCAGCCGGCGGCGGGTAGACCGGCGGAGTTCGCGACCCAGCCGATGGCCAGCGCGAACGGCAGGAAGCCGAGCCAGGAGATGGTGCTGACCCCCGACGCCACCCCGGCGCGGATGGTCGATGGCACTGCGTCGTGCAGCAGCGCGCTGACATGGATCCCCACCACGGCCATCACCAGCAGGAGCAGGACCTGGACGACGACGACCGCCGCGATGCTGCCGGTCACGCTGAGAACCACGCTCGACGCCACCATCGCCACCACCAGGAGCAGGACCACCGCCGGGTGGTCGATCCGGAGCCGCCCGGCGATCAGGCCGCCGATGCCCAGGGTCGAGACCAGGGCGGCCCAGTACGGGCCGAACAGCACGGCGGGTGCGGCGAGCGCGACCAGCCACAGCGGCCCGAACTCGAACAGGATCTGGGTGATCAGCGCGATCACCGCACCGAGCAGCACGATCGGCAGCAGCGCCCCGCGCCCGGTGATCGTCCGGTAGGTGAGCGCGATGTGCGCCCGTAGCGCCGTTCGCTCGCCGGCACGGTGCAGGCGCGGTTCGTCGAACCGGGCGAAAGCCAGGATGGCCAGGACGGTGAACGGGATGGTGGCGAAGTACGTCACCCGCGGGCCGGCAAGCTGGGCCAGCCACCCCCCGAGCAACGAGCTGACCACCAGGGCGGCACTTTCCAGGAAACGGACGGCGCCGAGCCGGGTCTCGTATTGATCTCCCGAGCCGGTCGTCTCCAGCACCGTGTCGTAGACCACCGATTCGACCGTGCCCGAGTACATCGCGAAATAGACGCCCAGGATCATCGCGGAAACGATGTACATCGGGACGCCGGTGCTCAGGCCACCGATGACGGTGCACAACGACAGCGCGACAGCCGAGAGAATCAGCACGCCTTTCCGGCTCCACCGGTCGGCGAGGATGCCGGACGGCACCTCCAGGACGGGCGTCACTGCGGCATAGGCGGCCGCCATCACACCGACACTGGCTGCGGTGAAACCGATCTCGTTCAGGAAGAGCTTCTCCACCGACACCCAGAGCAGGCTGCCCTGCAGCGTTACGCCGATGTGCAGCGGGAGCAGCCGACGGCGCAACGCCGGTGGGGTGCGGGGGCTGTTCTCCTTCATGGAGGGTCAGAGTCGGCGCGCCCGCCAGGCGTTACACGGATTCAGCGACGGGTTTCCCGGAACTTCTGGAGGAGTTCGGCGCGCAGGGCTGCGTCCACCGGCTGCGGGGTCATCTCCTGCAGGCCGCGGACGGTGTCCCCGTACTGGTCGAGGTACCGCCGGCAGCCCTCACAGAGCGCCAGATGATGCTGGACCTGCCCCTTCCCGGCGTCATCCAGATCGCCCTCGACGAACGCGGTGACCAGTTCCACGAACTCACGGCACTCCATGCGATCACCCTCCTCCTGCCGGCGCAGGGCCGTCCGTCGTGCCGAAATACCGCTCCAGGTTGGCGCGGACCGCCGCCCTGCCGCGATGCAGCAGTACCCGCTGGTTCGCGACGGTGATGTCCAGAATCGCGCAGACCTCGTGCGACGCGTAGCCCTCCACGTCACGCAGCAGCACGACGATCCGCTGCCGGGCCGGGAGACCGTCGACGGCGCCGTTCAGCACCGCACGCAGTTCCGTTGCCATCGCCTGCCGCTCCGGGAACGGAGGCCACGGCCGGGGCCAGTCCCGCCAATGACCCGGGAACTGCTCCTCCGCGGACTGGAAGCGGTCCGGATCAACCGTCGGACCGTGATTGTCGGCAGGATCGTCCGCCCAACTGCTCCACGGGACGGTTCTGCTCTCCCGCTCGGCACACCTCTTCGCCGTGTTCACCAGGATGCGGTACACCCAGGTCCGCAGGGACGAACGACCCTCGAACGACCCGACTCCCGTCATCACCGCGAGCCAGGTGTCCTGCAGCACCTCCTCCGCGGACGCATCGGTGCTGACGAAGGTACCGGCCAGCCGCACCATGCCCGGCGACCAGGCATCGAGGATGACGGCGAACGCGCCTGAGTCCCGCTCCCGCAACCGTTGCAGCAGCTCTGCGTCGTCCATCGCGCTGGGTCGTCCATCGCGGCGGGACTCACCCACTCAGTCGCCCCGGCGCGGACGCTCCTCGAGCCGTCGATCCTTGTAGACCTCCTCGAGGGTCATGTCCCCGTACCGGAAGTTCTTCATGCTCCAGCCCAACAGGCCGAGAGCGAGCAGTCCGGACGCGATGAGGAACGCACCCGTGCCCCAGCCACCGAACAGCCACCACTTCTCGGCCAGCGGCCACCAGGAGGGCGGCGGCGGGCGGACGCCCCACACCACGCCGATCCCGATGAGGGCGAGGGCGAACAGGGTCGACAGGATGATCCGCGGCCACGACGTCACGCTCTCGGCGGCCCCTCGGTACGCGGCCCGTTTGACCGGATCGAGCAGCCGGTCGGCCCACCGATAGTTCTTCGCGAGCACCCACAGCCCCAGGGCCAGCAACAGCAGGCCGGGGCCGGGAAGCACGATCGCGGCCACCCCGGCGGCGATCAGCAGCCAACCGAGGATCTCCAGCCCGATACGGGCGGCCTTCGAGGTCCTGCCGTTGTCACTCATCCGCACAGCATGTCAAACGGCGCAGGCACTGTGGCATCGATCGGCGCCACCTCCGCCCGGTCGGCCGATCGTGGCGGCCCCGACCCCGCAGCCGGAACCGCGTGGAACGCCGCACAATCAGCGACGCCGCGGCGGCCACTTTGGCAGGATGGCGGGGTGCCACCGCCCGCACCACCGCAACCGCCGGACCGGCGCGGCGGCGACGGCATTCCGGTCCGGGGGCCGTCACCGGCCGACCACCCGCGGGTGCTCGCAGGGCGGTACCGACTGGATTCGGTGATCGGCAAGGGCTCGATGGGAACGGTCTGGGCGGCGACCGACGAGATCCTGCACCGGCAGGTGGCCATCAAGGAGATCGATTTCCCGCCGGGCACCCCCGCGGCGGAACGGGCCCAACTCGAGCACCGCACGTTGCGCGAAGCACGCGCGATCGCGGCGCTGTCCAATCCTTACGTCATCACGCTGTTCGACATCCTGACCCTGGAGCAGGGGCCGGTGATCGTGATGGAGCTGCTGCGTGCCCGGTCGCTCGCCGAGATCCTGCGCAAGGTCGGCCGGCTGCCGGATGGCCAGGCCGCGACCATCGGCGTCGCCGTCGCCTCCGGCCTGCTCGCCGCGCATGCCGCCGGCATCACGCACCGCGACGTCAAACCCGGCAACGTGCTGATCTGTGACGACGGGCGGATCAAGCTGACCGACTTCGGGATCGCCCGCAGCACCGCGGAACAGACGATGACCGCGACCGGCCTGCTGCTCGGCTCCCCCGCCTACATCGCGCCGGAAGTGGCCAGTGGTGTTCCGGTCGGCCCGATCTCGGACGCCTGGAGCCTGGGTGGGCTGCTCTTCGCCACGGTCGAGGGCCGCCCGCCGTTCGACCAGGGAACCGCCATCGCGACCCTGACGTCTGTGGTCAAGGACCCCGTCCCGCCGCACCCGCACTCCGGCCGGCTGGGCGCCGTGGTGTCCGGCCTGCTGGTCAAGACCCCGGCGCTGCGCATGCGGATCGACCGGGCGCTGGTCATCATGCGCGGCATCGCCGACGACCCGTCCGGGATGAACCTTGCTGCGGTGCAACGCATCCCGCGCGACGAGGACACCGCTCCAGCGTTGCCGACGGCCTCCGGCGCAACCGGCGGGACCAGCAGCGGCCCGGGGGTCGGGGGCCCGGCCGGCGCTTCGGGTGTCGGTGACCGGACGGGCGCTTCGGGTGTCGGTGACCGGACGGGCGCTTCGGGTACCGGTAACCGGAGCGGCGCCTCGGGCGCCGGTGACCGGACCGGCGGCTCCCCCGGCGTCGACCGAGGGCGTCCAGGGATCCTGCCCGGCAGCGACCGCGGGCAGACCAGCGGACGAGCGGTCGGCTCCGGGTCGACGCCGTACCCACCGGCTCGCTACCCGGCCGATCAACCACCGCGCCACCGACCGGGCTCGCCGCCGCCGGGCGCCTACCGCACCGGGTCGACACCGGGGTACGCCACCGGATCGACACCGGGGTCCACTGGTTCGACGCCATGGTCAACCGGGTCCACACCTCGGTATCCCGGCGGATCGTCGCCTTCCTATCGCACCGGTTCCACACCGCCGCCCGGGCTCGGCCCGGTTCCACCGCGGGCCGCCGCACCGCGCCCGGCAGTACCGCCACTCCCCCCGCCGCCTTGGGCACAGTCGGAATCGGCGGCCCTCCCGCCGTTGCCGGCGGACGACCCGGATCGAAGTGGTGCCGACAGCGACCGCACGACCGGGAAGCCGACCGGCAGGCAGGGGAACGCCCCGGCGCAGGACCGCTCCAGGGTGTACCGGGTGCTCGCGGCGGTCCTGGTCGGAATCGTGGCAGCCGCCGCCGGCTACTTCGGCGTGCGCATCATCGCGGACCTGGCCACCGAATCGGCGGCGCCCATATCGGCGGCGGTGCAGTCGGTTTCCGCGGCCGCATGGACAAACCGACCACCCGCGTGACGATCAGGCTGTTGGTGTATTACCGAGGAGTATCACTCTGTCGAACAGCGCTGCACCCATTCGTGTCCTAGCACCCGTTTGCCGCAGGTATCTACACTCGTTGTGATAACCCGGCTGCGACAAGGCGCCACATCCGTCCCGCCGGAGCGTATTGAGAGCCGAGCCGCGGTCTCCGCCACGTTTTCGCGCTCGCAACTGGTTCGGCTCGAAGGGGATCCACCATGCGCAACGCCGCGAACGGTCAACACTGGGACAAGCAGTCGCCCGGCATGTGGTGGGCGGCGTTCACCGTCGTCGCGCTGTTTGTCACCAGTTGCAGTGCTGGCCAGAGCGGCAACCCGGCCGTTCCGGCGGCATCCGCGGCACCGACGAGCGCCTCCACCTCGACGACACCTCAGTCACTCGAGCGCCAGCGGGGATCGGTGAGCGGTGATGTCGCCGCCATCCGCGTGTTCGACGACCCGGCATCGCAAATTCGCTCCAACGCGGACCTGACCGAGTATCTCCTGCCCGGCATGTCCGGGAACGGCGCCGACTGCGCAGAGCGGGCACTCGACCCCGAGGTCATCCTCGAATCGCCGATTGATGAAGGATCGAACACCGTCGCGGACATCATCCTGGCCTGTGTCGACCGAGGTGACGTCGGCAGCATCGTGGCGATGTACGCAGTTGGCTTCAGTGCCGACGGTGCCGAGTTGTATCGGTCCGTCGGTCCCTGCGCCGCCGCTGCAGTAGCACCCGATTCCACGAAGGCGCTGCGCGACGGGCTCGAGTCGATCTTCCGGGCCAGGCTCGACCTGCTGTCGCCGCCCACTTCCCCGGACATCGCGAAGAACCTCCTGACGGAGATCTCCGACTGCCTGGACCCGGCTGTGTCCGCATCGCCGTCCCCATCGGCGTCACCGTCACCGTCGCCGTCGCTAGTGCTCCCGACCACCGCTTCGACACCCGCTGTGTCGGCCGCCGTGCCGGCGAACTCCCGCTCCATCAAATGGAATCTGCTGGCAAAGGGAGACTGCCTGGCGGCGATCCCGCAGGGGTCGGTCACGACGGTCACTGTGACGAACTGCGACATCCCACACATGACCGAAGTGGTGGGTGCCTCGTTCCTCACCAGTGCCGAGGCGGAGAAAGGCTGCCAGAATCTGTTCAAGAACTACACCGGTCAAGAGCTCGACCCGAGCAGCTGGACACTGGACATTCTCGAAGCGACTTCCGCGTTGAGCAGCGGTCGGGTCATCTGCCTCGCCAGCGCGAGCGACGGCCGACCGGTCACGGGTTCGTTGAGGGCGAGCTGACTGCTGCCCCCTCTCGGTGAACGACGCGATCCTCGCCACTGAGGCTTCGCTCAGACCGCTGCATAGGACAAGCGGTCCGGGACACGGCGGGGGCCGTAGGGTCTTCGCATGCCTGCGGACCCAGCGACCGAAACCCGAGCCACGGCCGACGAGGCCGCCGCTGCCATCGCCAGGGCGACCGGCGTGCTGCACCACGACGTCGCCCTGATCATGGGCTCGGGCTGGGTGCCCGCGGCTGACCGGCTGGGCACCGCGACCGCCGATCTCGATGTGTCGACGCTGCCCGGGTTCGCCGCGCCGGTGGTCGCCGGGCACGCCGGCCGGATCAGGTCCATCCCGATCGGCGACAAGCGCGCCCTGGTGATGCTCGGCCGGACACACCTGTACGAGGGCCGCGGCGTCGCGCAGGTCGTGCATGGCGTCCGCACCGCCGTCGCCGCCGGAGCGCGCCTGGTCGTCCTGACCAACGCCGCCGGCGGACTACGCGAAGCGATGACACCGGGTGACCCGGTGCTCATCTCCGACCACCTGAACCTGACCGCGACGTCGCCGATCGAGGGCGCGAACTTCGTCGACCTGACCGACCTGTACTCGCCCCGGCTGCGCGCGCTCGCCACCCGGATCGATCCGAACCTGACCGAGGGCGTCTACGCACAGCTCCCCGGCCCGCACTACGAGACACCGGCCGAGATCCGGATGCTCCGCACACTCGGCGCCGATCTGGTCGGCATGTCCACCGTGCTCGAGGCGATCGCGGCTCGGGAGGCGGGCGCGGAGGTCTTCGGGCTGTCGCTGGTCACCAACCTCGCCGCCGGGATGACCGGCGAGCCACTGGACCACGAGGAGGTGCTCGCGACCGGGCGCGCTGCGGCCGTCGCGATGGGCGACTTGCTGGCCGAGTTGGTCGCCGGCGCATGACGTCACCGGCCACCGATCCCGCTCCCCGGCTGACTCCTGCACTGCGGGACGCCACGATTCGCTGGATCGCCGACGACCCGTCGCAATCCGACCGGAACGAGCTGCAGGCCGTGCTCGCCGCTGCGATGGCCGGTCGGCCCGACGCGGTGATCGACCTGCAGGCGCGGATGAGTGCACCGCTCACGTTCGGCACCGCCGGCCTGCGGGGGCCACTACGGGCGGGGCCGTCGGGGATGAATCTCGCCGTGGTCCGGCGGGCCGCTGCCGGGATCGCCCATCACCTCAGCGCGCACGGCGATCGCGGCGGCACGGTGATCGTCGGCTTCGACGGGCGTCACCGATCGGCGGAGTTCGCCGCCGACGCTGCCGCTGTTCTGGCCTCCGCGGGTTTCCAGGTGCTGCTCGCTCCCGGCCCGCTCCCGACCCCGATCCTGGCGTTCGCGACCCGATCACTGAACGCTGCGGCGGGCCTCCAGGTCACTGCGTCGCACAACCCGCCCCAGGACAACGGGCTGAAGGTCTACCTGGCCCAGGGTGCCCAGCTGGTGAACCCCGAGGACGGCCAGATCGAGCGGGCGATCGCCGCGGCCCGACCGGCGCGGTCCATCGACGTCGACGGCACCGCCGGCAGGGTGCAGCCGTGGCCGGAGGAGATCGTCCAGGGCTACCTCGACCGGGTCGGGACACTGTCCAAGGCGTCATCCGCGGGGCCGCCCGTCCGGGTCGCGATCACCCCGATGCACGGCGTCGGGGGCGAGACCGCCATCAAGGCATTGCGTCTCGCCGGATTCACCGACGTGCATGTGGTGTCGGAGCAGGCGGTGCCGGACGGCGACTTCCCCACCGTCCCGTTCCCGAACCCCGAGGAGCCGGGCGCCACCGACCTGTTGCTCGCGCTCGCCGACAGCGTTGACGCGAGCATCGCCATCGCGCTCGACCCGGACGCCGACCGATGTGCCGTCGGCATCCCCGTGCCGGGCGGCGGCTGGCGGATGCTGACCGGTGACGAGACGGGCTCGCTGCTCGGCGACCACCTGCTGCGTGGTCTCGACCGCACCGCCCACCCCGACCCGCTGGTGGCCACCACGATCGTCTCCGGCGAACTGCTCAAGTCGATCGCGGCCGGGTATGACGCCCGCTACGCGGAGACCCTGACCGGGTTCAAGTGGATCGTGCGTGCCGGTGACGGCGCTGGTATCGGGCTGGTCTTCGGCTACGAGGAGGCTCTCGGGCTGTGTGTCGACCCGGACCGGGTGCGGGACAAGGACGGCATCTCAGCGTCCGTCGTCGCCTGTGACCTGGTGGCCACCCTGCACGCGGCCGGGCAGAGCGTGCAGGACAGGCTCGACGAACTCGCCCGCCGTCACGGGCTGCTGGTGACGGGCCAGCTGTCCATCCGGGTCGACGACCTGAGCCAGATCGGCGCGGCGATGGCACGGCTGCGCAGGGCCGCTCCCGGCACGTTACTCGGCGAGCCGGTCACCGAGGTCACCGACCTGCTGCCGCTGACCGACGGCATCCGGCTGCGCACCGGCCGGGTCAGGGTCGTTGTCCGGCCGTCCGGCACGGAGCCGAAACTCAAGTGCTACCTGCAGGTCTCGTCCCCGGTGGCGGGATCGGCAGACCTTGTTGGGCTCCGCGAGGCGGCGACTGCCGACCTCGACGCACTTCGCGCCGAGATGGCGGGGGTGGTCGGCCTGTCCGGCTGACTGCTGACCTCTGCCCGCCGACCTGCTGACCGCCGACCTGCTGACCGCTGACCTGCTGACCGCTGACCGGGGTCGATCAGCCGCCCGACGACGGCGCCGGTGATGCCACCGCTGACGACACCTCGGACGACACCGCTCCGCTCGGGAAGGCGTCGGCTCCGACCTTCGGGTCGGCGATGAACTGCAGCCCGGTGGCGCCGTCCTCGGCCATGATCGTCAGCACCCCGCCCGACGGGTCCGAGCCGACCGTGTAGGACGCGGTCCCCTGCAGGACGGCGTTCATCGCCGCCTCGGTCTCACCCGCGGCTCCCTCGCAGGCGATCAGGGTGCTTCGGAGGGGTCCGAAAACCATTGTGCTGTCGGCAATCTCAACCGGGCCGCCGCCGCTGTTGCAGGAATTGTCGAACGCGATCTCGCCCGCGTTGAACCGCACCCAGGCGGTCACCGTCGGGGCAACAGCGGAGACCGTGCTGCCGGATTGAGTGATCAGGCCATCGAGCTTCCACCCGGTGCCCTCCAGTGCGGCCGCGCCGCTGGGCGCCGGTCCGAGCACCAGGGTGTCGGTGCCGTCGGTGAGCGTCAGGGTGTCACCTTCCAGGGTCCAGGTCGGCCCGGCGGCGAGGAATGTGGTGAGCCAACTGTCCTGCGCCATCAGATCGTCCTGGCAGGCCATCATCGTGGACGCCATTTGCGGCGCGGTCAGCACGTCACCGGTCACCGTGAAGGGGCCGGACATGTTGTTGCAGCCGGCCTTGGCAGCGAGCCTGCCGTTCTCGAACGTCAGGGTGATGGTCGAGTTCGGCACGATCGTGTACGAGCCCGTCACCTCCGTGGCGGTGAAGGTCCGGCCGTCCAGTGCCGCGGCACCTGACGCGGCCGACGATCCCGCTGGAACGGAGCCCGACGACCCGGACCCGGTGGCGGGCGAGCTGGACCCCGTGGCGGGCGAGCTGCTCTGCGTCGAGTCGGGGGTCGAGCCGGTGGAGGACGAACTCGCGCCCGGAGAGCTGTTGCTGGCGCAGCCCGCGAGCGCGAGTACCGCGACCACCGCCAGTCCGGCACCGAACGCCGTGCTGGCGCGCGACTTCGAAAAGCGCTGGGTCGAGGTGCGTCGGGTCGAGGTGCGCTGTGTCGTGGCGCGCAGGGTCGCTCTCATGGTCACGTCCTCCTGCCGCCGAAGCGGCCGATACCTCCCGCCCCGCCGATGGGAACGGAAGCCGCTCGGGCCCGGACGTCACACACTTTGCAACGCCTTGAAGAAGGACGTATCGCCCCAACAGGATGGTTGCATGCCGAGCGCCGTCAATCGACGCATCGCGGGCCGAACCGCCGCGAGCCCGCCGCCGGCGACGAATCCGCAGGCGCCGCAGCCATCACCGCCACCGTCGCACGACAGTCCTCGAGGGTCTGCCCACCGCCCAGGGTCCCTCGGGCCGTGCAACATCGAGTGACGTCCCAGCAGGGTTTCACCGCCCCCGGAACGCCGATTGCCCTGCACACGTGGCGCTCGACGGAGAAGCGGGACCAAGAAGCAGCGGGTTGCGCCGACCCACCGACGTGCCGGAGGGGTGGAGTTGACCGGAGGGCGGAGGTCACCCGGCGGCGGAAGGGGCCGGGAGGGGGGCGGCACCGGATGAACGAAAGGCGAGGCGGTGAGGAACGACCCCCGTCAGACAGCCCCGAACTGCCGGTCGCCGGCGTCACCTAACCCGGGAACGATGTAGCCGGAATCGTTCAGCCGTTCGTCGACCGACGCGGTGACCACCCGCACCGGGAGCTTCGCGGCGGCCAGGGTCAGCAGCCCCTCGGGTGCGGCCAGCGCGCAGATCGCCGTGACGTCGGTCGCCCCGCGGCCGGTCAGCAGCTCGATGGTGTGCACCATCGAGCCGCCGGTCGCCAGCATCGGATCCAGCACATACACCGGACGGCCGGCCAGCGATTCCGGCAGCGACTCCATGTACGGGGTTGGCAGCAGGGTCGTCTCGTCCCTCGCCAGCCCGACGAATCCCATCTGCGCCTCCGGGATCAGGGCATGGGCCTGGTCCGCCATCCCGAGCCCCGCGCGCAGCACCGGGACCAGCAGCGGAGGGTTCGAGAGCCGGGTGGCCGTGGTCCTGGCCACCGGGGTGTGGATCGGCACCTGCACGGTCGACAGCGTGCGGGTCGCCTCGTAGATCAGCATCAGCGTCAGCTCGCGCAGTGCGGCGCGGAACGTCGCGTTGTCCGTCCGTGCGTCCCGCATCGTTGACAGCCGTGACGCCGCCAGCGGGTGATCGACCACCGTCACGTCGAGGTCGTCGGGAATGTTGCTCGGCACCGGGGACTGCACTGGCATGGCACGGCTCTTTTCTCGATCGCGCACGATTCTCGACGGGGCGTGGCGGGCCGGCGGGAGCACCGGCCGGGCGGTGATGGCACCGTAGCTGGCCATGCGTCCGGCCGGCCCACCAGCCGCCTCGGGGGCATCTTCACGAAGGCGGACAAAGGCGTCGTAACCGGGCGTTCGACGGTCGTCGCGACCGTCAACGAGCGCGGAACGACCCACCGTCGGGGTGGCATGACGGCCCTAGGATGGCCGTCATGAGCACAGCAACGCCGCAACGACCGGTGGACGGTGCCGTGGCTCCCGGGTTGCCGCCGCACCTGCGGGACGTGGCGACCGACGAAACCTCGCTCCGCCGGTTCCTGCACGGATTACCCGGGGTCGATGCGGTCGGTGTCGAACAGCGCTCGGCGGGCCTGGCCACCCGGTCGATCAAGAAAGCGTCCAAGCTGGCCGCCATCGATCTGGCGATCTCGATGGTCGACCTCACCACGCTGGAAGGCTCGGACACGCCGGGCAAAGTGCGGGCGCTCGCCGCCAAGGCACGCCGACCCGATCCGGACAACCCGGACACGCCGCATGTCGCCGCGGTGTGCATCTACCCCGACATGGTGGGCGTCGCGGTCGAGGCACTGGCCGGTAGCGCGGTCGGGATTGCCTCTGTCGCAACCGCTTTCCCGACGGGACGAACCAGCCTGGCGGTGCGACTGGCGGACACCGACGTCGCGGTCCGGGCGGGTGCCACCGAGATCGACATGGTCATCGACCGTGGTGCGTTCCTGGCCGGGCATTACGGCAAGGTCTACGACGACATCGTCGCGGTCAAGCAGGCTTGCGGTGGCGCCCGGCTGAAGGTGATCCTCGAGACCGGCGAACTCGCCACCTACGACAACGTCCGGCGGGCGTCCTGGCTGGCGCTGCTCGCGGGTGGCGACTTCATCAAGACGTCGACCGGGAAGATCTCCCCTGCCGCCACCCTGCCGGTCACGGCCGTGATGTTGCAGGCCGTTCGGGACTGGTACGAGCAGACCGGCGAGCGGCGGGCGGTCAAGCCGGCCGGTGGCATCCGCACGTCCAAGGACGCCATCCGTCACCTGGTCGCCGTCAAGGAAATCGCCGGCCCGGAATGGTTGGACCCGTTCCTGTTCCGATTCGGCGCGTCCAGCCTGCTGAACGACCTGCTGATGCAGCGCCGCAGCCAACTCCAGGGCCACTACTCCGGCCCCGACTACGTAACCGTCGACTGAGAACGGTTGCCAGTGAGGACATCTCGATGACGAGCACCCGACGATTCGCGCCCACGGGCGGTCTGGACTGGGAGTACGCACCCGCGCCCGAATCGGCGGCGATCGGGCGGCTGCGCGATCGCTACCAGATGTATGTCGGCGGCAGGTTCGTCGACGGCCGCGGTGATGACGTCAAGACGGTCAACCCGGCCACCGAGGAGATGCTGGCCACGGTCAGCACGGCGAGCATCGGCGACGTGGACACCGCCGTCGCCGCCGCCCGGGCCGCGTACGACGGAGTCTGGTCACGCATCTCGCCCGCCGAGCGCGGCAAGTACCTGTACCGCATCGCCCGTGGGATCGCCGAGCGCTCCCGGGAGCTCGCCGTCGTCGAGACCCTGGACAACGGCAAGCCGATCAAGGAGTCCAGGGACGTCGACGTCCCCACCGCCGCAGCGCATTTCTTCTACCACGCAGGCTGGGCCGACAAGCTGGAGCACGCCGGCTACGGCGCCGCGCCGGCACCGCTGGGCGTGGCAGGCCAGGTGATCCCGTGGAACTTCCCGCTGCTGATGGCAGCGTGGAAGATCGCGCCGGCGCTCGCCGCCGGGAACACCGTCGTCATCAAACCCGCCGAGACCACGCCGCTGTCGATCCTGGTGCTCGCCGAGATCTTCGCCGACGCCGATCTGCCGCCCGGCGTTGTCAACATCATCACCGGGGCCGGCGACATCGGCGCCGCGCTGGTCAACCACCCGGGCATCGACAAGGTCGCCTTCACCGGCTCCACCGAGGTCGGCCGGCAGATCCAGGCGTCGCTCGCCGGCACCGGCCGGAAGATCACCCTCGAACTCGGCGGGAAGGCCGCGAACGTCGTGTTCGACGACGCGCCGATCGACCAGGCCGTCGAAGGGATCGTCAACGGCATCTTCTTCAACCAGGGGCACGTATGCTGCGCCGGCTCCCGGCTGCTGGTGCAGGAGTCGGTGGCCGACGAGGTCAACGAGAAGCTCCGCGCCCGGATCGCCACGCTGCGGATGGGCGACCCGATGGACAAGAACACCGACATCGGCGCCATCAACTCGGCCACCCAGCTGGCCACCATCCGGTCGCTGACCGACACCGGTGAGGCGGAGGGCGCGGAGCGCTGGACCTCGCCGTGCCCGGTGCCCGACCGCGGCTTCTTCTTCCCGCCGACCGTCTTCACCCGGGTCTCCCAGTCGATGCGCATCGCGCGCGACGAGATCTTCGGGCCGGTGCTGTCCGTGCTGACCTTCCGCACCCCGGACGAGGCGATCGCGAAGGCGAACAACACCCCGTACGGGCTCTCGGCCGGCGTCTGGACCGAGAAGGGATCGCGCATCCTCGGCATGGCGTCGGCGCTGCGGGCCGGCGTGGTCTGGGCCAACACCTTCAACCGGTTCGACCCCGCCGCGGCCTTCGGCGGCTACAAGGAGTCCGGCTTCGGCCGGGAGGGCGGCCGGTCCGGGCTGTCGGCCTACCTCGACACCGAGGACGACGGTCCCGTCCGCGCTGCGACCGACGGCGCCGCAGTCCCCATCCCTCGCTCGCCGGTGGGATCCGTGGACGGCGGCAGTGCGGTCGCGGCCGGTGCGGACGCGCTCTCGGACGCGGAGGCGCTGGCCGACGCGACGGCGGTCGTCGCAGGTGCAGTGCCCGGTCAGGTCGGACGTGATGCCCAGTCCACCAAGAGCACGACTGGACAGTCTGTGCAGTCCGCTGACTGGGATGACGACAGGTCGACCAGCGTTCCGCGCATCACCGTCAGCAAGACCTACAAGTTGTACGTCGGCGGCGCTTTTCCCCGCTCGGAATCCGGGCGGACCTACCAGGCCACCGGCGGACCAGCCGGATCGATCGTTGCCAACGTGGCACTGGGATCGCGGAAGGACGCCCGGGACGCCGTCGGCGCGGCGCGCAAGGCGTTCAAGCCGTGGTCCTCAGCCACCGCCTACAACCGCGGCCAGGTGATCTACCGGATCGCGGAGATGCTGGAGGGTCGGCGGGCTCAGTTCGTCGACCTGCTCGGCGGGCGCCCCGAGGACGCCGTCGCGGTGGACGCCTCGATCGACCGGCTCGTGCACTACGCGGGCTGGACGGACAAGCTCGCCTCGGTGTTCGGCAGCGCGAATCCGGTCGCCGGGCCGTACTTCTCCTTCTCCACACCGGAACCGACGGGGGTGGTGGCGGCCGTCGCGCCGCAGCAGGATCCGCTGCTCGGGCTGGTCAGCGTGCTGGCGCCGATCATCACCTCCGGCAACACGGCGATCGTCATCGCTGCGCAGCACCAGCCGTTGGCGGCGGTGACGTTGGCCGAGGTGCTGGCAACCTCGGACGTCCCGGGCGGCGTGGTCAACATCCTCACCGGGGATCCCGCAGAGATCGCACCGCACCTGGCCGCGCACGGGGACGTCAACGCGCTGGACCTGACCGGAACCGATGGCGCGCTGCGCACCGAGCTCGAGAAGGCGGCGTCCGGGACCATCAAGCGGGTGTACGCCCCGCGCAACCTCGACTTCGGCCGGCCGCCCGGGACCGCCAGGATGCGGGCGTTCCTGGAGATCAAGTCCGTCTGGCACCCGACCGGCTCCGTCTCGCTGGCCGGTGGCGGCGGGTACTGACCCGTAGTGCGCCGCTGACCGGTACTCGCGGTGGGCCCCGACGCCGGGTCCGATCGAGCCCCACAGGACCGTCGGGAACGTCACAATCGCGGCGCGAGCACCGTGCGAGCTTGATCACGATGGCGTCGAGCAGGGGTTGACACTCCCTAGCCTTGAAGGGTTGCCTAACTTCCCGGGAGTTCGAATGTCCCTGCCCCTGCGGGTTGCCGTCATCGGCGCCGGACCGGCCGGTATCTATGCTGCCGACATCCTGACGACGAAGGATCCCTCGGCAACCGTCGACATCTTCGATCGGCTGCCGACGCCCTACGGCCTCATCCGGTACGGCGTAGCGCCCGACCACCCGCGGATCAAGGCCATCATCGTGGCCCTGCACCGGGTCATGGAGAACGAGCGGATCCGCTTCATCGGCAACGTGCACGTCGGTGTCGATCTCAAGCTCGACGAGCTTCGCCAGTTCTACGACGCCATCATCTTCGCCACCGGCGCGGAGCGGGACCGCTCGATGGGCATCCCGGGTGAGGACCTGAAGCGCTCCTACGGCGCGGCCGATTTCGTCGCGTTCTACGACTCGCACCCCGACCGCGAGCAGACCTGGGACCTGTCCCAGCAGCGTTCCGTGGCGATCGTCGGCGTGGGGAACGTCGGCCTGGACGTGGCCCGCATGCTCGGCCGCAGCGCAGCGGAACTGCTGAGCACCGACATCCCGCCGCACGTCCACGCGGCACTCGCCGACTCCGCCGTCACCGACATCCACATGTTCGCCCGGCGCGGCCCCGCGCAGGCCAAGTTCACCCCGGTGGAACTCCGCGAACTGGACCACTCCCCCAACGTCCAGGTGGTCGTCGCCGCCGAGGGCATGGAATTCGACGACGCCTCCGAGGCTGCACTCGCCAAGAGCAAGTCGCTGCGGATGGTCGTCGACGTGCTCAGCGACTGGGCCATGCGTGACCCGAAGCCCGGCCCGCACCGCCGCATCCACCTCCATTTCCTGGAGAACCCGGTCGAGATCCTCGGTTCCGACGGAGCAGTCGTCGGGCTCCGCACCGAACGCCAGGAACTCACCGGGGACGGGACCGTCCGCGGCACCGGCGAGTTCACCGACTGGGACGTGCAGGCCGTGTACCGCGCCGTCGGCTACCGGTCCGAGGCGATCGAGGACCTGCCGTTCGACACCCGCCGGTTCGTGCTGCCCAACGACGGCGGCCGGATGCTGGACCTCGAGGGCCGGCCACTGACCGGTCTCTACGCGACGGGATGGGTCAAGCGCGGGCCGGTGGGCCTCATCGGCCACACCAAGTCCGATGCGGCCGAGACCATCGCGCATCTGCTCGACGATCTGCCCGGACTGCCGCCGGCTCCCACCCGGGACCGGGAGGCGGTCGACGCGCTGCTCACGGCCAAGGGCCTGCTCGTCACGGACTTCACCGGCTGGGACCGGCTGGACGCGCACGAACTGGCCGCCGGCGAGCCGCACGGCCGGGCCAGGATCAAGGTCATCTCGCGCTCGTCGATGACGGAGATCGCCGCCCGGGGCTGACCGCCGCCGCGACCCCGGTCCGCCGGTTACCCTCCCAGGGGCACTCTCCGGGAGCACCCGGCAGTCACGGCGGTCACGGCAAAGGAGCACGGCATGCATGAGGTTCAGGGCGTCATCTCCCGTAGCAAGGATGCCCCGGTCGAGCTGACCACGATTCTCGTGCCCGACCCCGGGCCTGGCGAGGCACTCGTCCGGGTGCAGGCCTGCGGCGTCTGCCACACCGACCTGCACTACAAGCAGGGCGGCATCGGAAACGACTACCCCTACCTGCTCGGGCACGAGGCGGCCGGCATCGTCGAGGCCGTCGGGGATGACGTCACCGACGTCGCGCCCGGCGACTACGTGGTGCTCAATTGGCGGGCCGTCTGCGGCTCGTGTCGTGCCTGTAAGCGCGGCCGGCCCTGGTACTGCTTCGCCACCCACAACGCCCGGCAGAAGATGACGCTCGCCGACGGCACGGTGCTCTCCCCCGCGCTCGGCATCGGTGCGTTCGTCGAGAAGACCCTGGTCGCCGCCGGGCAGTGCACGAAGGTCAACCCCGCGGTACCGCCCGCGGTGGCCGGGCTGCTCGGCTGCGGCGTGATGGCGGGCATCGGCGCGGCGATCAACACCGGCGCCGTCACCCGCAACGACTCGGTTGCCGTCATCGGCTGCGGCGGCGTCGGCGATGCCGCGATCGCCGGATCATCGCTCGTCGGGGCGCACACGATCATCGCCGTCGACACCGACGCCCGGAAGCTGGAGCTGGCCAAGCAGTTCGGCGCCACCCACACGGTGTTGGTTTCCGACGGGGACGTTGTCGAGCAGATCCAGGCGCTGACCGATGGCTTCGGGGTGGACGTGGCGATCGACGCGGTCGGCCGCCCGGAAACCTGGAAGCAGGCGTTCTACGGCCGCGACCTGGCGGGAACCGTTGTGCTGGTCGGCGTCCCGACCCCGACGATGACGCTGGAGATGCCGCTGCTGGACTTCTTCGGTCGCGGCGGATCGCTCAAGTCCTCCTGGTACGGCGACTGCCTGCCCGAGCGGGATTTCCCCGTGTTGAGCAACCTTTTCCTGCAGGGCCGGTTGCCGCTGGACAAGTTCGTCTCCGAACAGATCGCCATCACCGACATCGAGGCGGCCTTCGAGAAGATGCACCGCGGGGAGGTGCTCCGCTCGGTCGTGGTGATGTAGTTCCACTCCGGCTGATCGGTCCCCGCGCCGGCGCAACGGTCCTACGGCGGATCACCGGTCCGATACGGCTGATCTCCCGCTCCGGCTCCGGCGCGGCTCAGCAGCCCTGCGCCCGCAGCGCCGACCAGGTGGCCGCGTCCACCTGCCGGGACTGGGGCAGGTTGCTGTCGGCCTGGAAACGGCCGACTGCCGCGGCGGTCTCGTCGGTGTAGATGCCCCACCGGCCGGCATCCCCGGCCGCCGGGTCGGCGTTGATCTCACCGACGTCGTAGTCGAGCTTGGCGCCCAGGACCCGCTGCAGCTCACCCACCCAGACGTCGCGCTGGCCGACCGTCGTGATCTTCGGCAGCGAGTTCGGGTCGGCCGGGCACACGCATGAGATCACCGTCGTCACATCGGGAGTCGTGCTCTTGATGAACGCGTCGGCCGGACTGAGCAGCCTGGCGGGGCACGCGTCGGCCGGGCTGGCGAACGGCCCCGCGTACAGCACCAGCACATTGACCTGCGCGGTGAAGATCTTGCAGGACGAGCTGGTCTCGGCCCACTTGACGCCGGCCGGGAGTTGGCCCGCCGTGCGAAGGTCCGTGATCCGGCGGTCGAAGGCGGGCCGGTCGAGTTCCGACGCCACCTGGACGATGTAGCCCTCGTCGCAGCCGATGTCCTGCCGGGTCGGGGCGACCGCCGCGGCTGTGGTCGCGGGACCGGCCGACGATGCCGGCCCATTCGAGCCGGTCCCCGCGCCTTCGGACGTCTGCACGTACGCCTTCGACTGCCGGGGCGGCGCGACCGCCCGCGTCTCGGCGGATCCCGCGGCGGTCGGCGGCACCGCCTGCACGCTGGACGCGGCGGTGGTCGAGTCCCGATCCGGCGAGCCCGTGCTCACCAGCACGACCGCCACCACCGCGGCGGCCGCGACCAGCACTGCGACCACAGCAGCAACCGCCCACGCCCGGCCCGACGACCGCCGGGGTGGCTGCGAGCCCGGGGGCACGGGGCCGTAGGGCGGGGTGCCGGTCGGCGGTGGACCCGGCGGCAGCCCGCCGGGCGGCGTCGCAGTCGGCGGCAGCCCGCCCGGATACCCGGCCTGTCCCGAATGACCGGGCTGTCCCGGATACCCGGCCACGTACGGAAAGGGCGCGACGCCGGTCGGGTCGTCCTTCTGCAGCGAGACGGTCGGCGGTGCCGGGCGGTTGGGCACCCGCTCGACCGTCGTCCCGGTCGGCGTCACCAGCTCCGGCGGTTCGGCCAGCACCGACCGCCCGCAGTTGCCGCAGAATCTGCCGGGCTGGTCGGTTGCTCCGCAGTGCACGCACGAGGCCACGCGAGCTGCCGTCAGCCGGACTTGCGCCGGAACGTCCTTGTCGCCTTGTGGCTCGCCGTCGCGCCGCCGACCCCACCGTGACCGTCCAGGTGGGCGCTGCGCGCCTGACCGGCCGCCTTCTTCTTCTCGAGTGCGGCCGCGAAGACCTCCTTCGCCGAGGCCGTCACCGGGCCTTCCGACTCCTCGCTGTCATTCGGGACGGCGTCCGGGGTTGCGGTTGTCGTGGCGTCGGCCGCACCGTCACCGGCAACCGCGGCCGAGTCTGCTGAACGCTTCGGTGCTGGGCTGTCTGGCATGAAGTGCCTCCTGGTGTCGCGACGTGTGCTCGTGCTGTCCCGATTCTGACTGTCCTGATTCCCAGGGGGACGCGCACCCCTGATTCCCAGGGGGACGCGCACCCCTGATTCCCGGGGGGACGCCCACCATCATCGCCCGTCGCGACAGCGCCGAGCCACTTCATTCACTCCCTCATCCCATCCGCACCCGCTGACGGCCGGTTTCGGGCGGGCACCCCAGGAACACCCATTAGGCTTGCGCCGCGCGATCGACCGACCCGGGGGCCGCGCCCAATCGGACGAGGAAGCACTGAGAGGACCATTTCGGTGGCAGCGGACATCATTCCCATTGAGCTCGGGCTGACGGCGGGCAACGGGCTGACCCTGTGGGCACCGAGCTGGCGGGAGGACGGCGAGGACTGGGAGGCGTTCCTCGGTCACGAGGAAGACCTGTACATCTTCCCGACAGCGGCTCACCTTGCGGCCTTCATCCGAACCTCGACCGAGCACGACCTGCTGGATCACCCCGAGTGGGAGGCGGCTGCCGATCTGCTGGTGGACGAGCTCTCCCCCGACGACGATCACCGGTTCGACATCGTCGGCGTACCAGAACTCGTCTCGGAGCCGGCGGACATCTGGACGCTCGCGGAACTGACCGACACCGTCGCCATCCTGCGCTCACTCGCCGAGGTCTGCGGCCTTGATGCCGTCGACGACGTCCTGGACTCCGCCGACGGGTTCGCGCTGCTGCCGATGGGTCAGCAGGCGTTCGTCGGGCGCAACGGCGAGAAGCTGTGGAACGAGATCGGTGCGGTGGTGGCGGCCCGCTGGGACGAGGTTCTCGATGCGCTGGACGGCATCGTCAGCACCCCGGAAGTCGATCCGGCGTCGCTCGAGGTCGCGGTGGAGGAGGCGGCGGCGATCAGTGCCGTCGAGAAGCGCCCGGAACCCGAGCCCGGCGTGCCGGTCGACGTCGAGGCGGAACTGGACGACGTGCAGGTCGACGAGAGCAGGGACGAGGACCTCGAGTTCTGGGACGAGACGGGGGTCGACTGCCTCGAGATCACCGTCAACGACCGCACCGGGTACACCCTGCGGTGCTACCTCGGCGACGACCCGGTGTTCCTCTCCCGCGGCGGCCGGATCCAGATCTATTCGTCCGCCGACGATCTCGAGAACTACCTGATGGAAATCGATCCCAAACACGCACTTGCCTCGCTCGCGGTGTGGCCGGACATCCGCAAGGCCGTCACCGACGGCGATGCCGCGGTGCTGGCCGGTCCGGAGAACACCTATGTGCTGGACGGGCTCGACAGGGGCCTGCTGGAGGGACCGGCAGCGGTCGACCGCAAGCAACTCGAGCTCGGCGTCGAACTGCTCGCCGATGCGGCCCTCGAACGAGGTGACGCCGAGACGATCGACGCACTCGGGACCGCCAGCCCGCTGGGCAACCTGATCGGCGCCGCCGTGCGTCCCGATCCGGCACGCCAGGCCCCCGCGCCGCCGTACGACGACGAGGTGGCGGCCTGGAGCGTGCTGGTCGACCGGTTCAGCGCGACTCTCGATTGGGACGGCGACCGCGGCTGACGGGCACGGTCAGAACCTCTTGCCGGCGTCCCTCGCGGCGGCGTGCGCGGCCTGCCGGCCGGTCTCGGCGTCAGCGGTGGCGAGGTTCGGCCGGAACTCCACTTCGGTGACGTCCTCGATCCCGGCCCAGCGCAGCCAATCCCGCAGGTACGGCGCCTGGAAGTCGGAGCCGAACGACGGTGGTCGACCCGCTCCGTAGACGGCGCTGGTGTAGACCACCGCGGCCTTCCGACCGGTCACGAGCCCGGTGTAGCCGCTCGCTGGATCGAACCCGAAGACCATCCCCGGTTGGCTCACCACGTCGATGAACTGCTTGAGGATGTACGGGATCCCGGCATTCCACATCGGAACGCTGAACAGGTACGCGTCCGCCGCGGCGAAGCGCTCGAACGCCTGCCGCGCCGACCGCCACGCTGCGGCCTGGTCGCCCTCCGGGTCCGCGCCCGCAAAGACTGCCATCTTCGCCGCCGCGGCCGCCGGCCCGAACTCCGGCAGTGTTCCGTCCCACAGGTCCCAGGTCTCGATCTCGACATCCGGATGGGTCTCCCGGTACGCCGACAGGAAGGTCTCCGCGATCGCCAGTGATTCCGATGCCGCCCCGCGGGGAGAGGCGGATACGTGCAGCAGTGTGGTCATGTCGACTCCCTCGAGCGATTTAAGTGCGTGCGCACACACTACTATTTACGTGCGGACGCACGCAAGTAGTAGGCTCGGACGATGTCGAAAGCGCGCTCCACGCCGCGGGTGGACCCAGCCGTCGGCGACCGCGCCGTCGAGGACGCCTGGGGCGCACTTCTCCGGGTGCACGCGGCGCTGGTCCCGATCCTGGATCGCGAACTCCAGGCCGCGCATCGCCTGTCACTGGCCTGGTACGACATCCTGCTGGAGCTGAACAGCGCCCCGGACCGACGGCTGCGGATGAGCGAACTGGGCGAGCGGGTGACTTTGAGCCGGACCAGGGTCAGCCGCTTGGTGGACGAGCTGACCGCTGCGGGACTCGTTGCGCGTCAAGCGAATTCGGACGATCGGCGGTCCTCCTACGCAGCGCTGACCGCCTCCGGCCGCACACTGTTCCGACAGGCCGCGCCCACCTACCAGCGGGGCATCCGGGAGCACTTCGGCGCCGCGCTGACGGGCAGCGAACTGACGGCCATCCGGGACGGGCTCGGCAGGGTGGTCAGCCGCGCAACCGGTCGTACCCCGGCTTGATGATCCGCTCGATGATCTCCAGCCGTTCCGCGAACGGCAGGAACGCCGACTTCATCGCGTTGACGGTGAACCACTGCAGGGTGTCCCAGCCGTAGCCGAAAGCTTCACTGAGCGCCGTCATCTCGCTGCTCATGGTGCACCCCGACATCAGCCTGTTGTCGGTGTTGACGGTGACCCGGAACTTCAGCGCGGCGAGCAGCCCGATCGGGTGGTCGGCGATCGACGTCGCGGCTCCGGTCTGCACGTTCGACGTCGGCGCCATCTCCAGCGGGATCCGCTTGTCCCGGACGTACGCCGCCAGCCGGCCGAGGTGCGCCGTACCGTCGCGATCCACGGTGATGTCGTCGACGATCCGCACCCCATGCCCGAGCCGGTCGGCGCCGCACCACTGGATCGCCTCCCAGATGGACGGCAACCCGAACGCCTCACCGGCATGAATGGTGAAGTGCGCGTTTTCCCGGCGCAGGTACTCGAACGCGTCCAGATGCCGGGTGGGAGGGAAACCCGCTTCCGCACCGGCGATATCGAACCCGGCCACCTCGCGGTCACGGAACTTGATGCTCAACTCCGCGATCTCCGTGGACCGGGCAGCGTGCCGCATCGCGGTCAGCAGCAGCCGGACCCGGATGCGGTGACCCGCGGCCTCCGCGGCCGTCGTCCCCGCCGCCACACCATCCAGGACCGCCTGCACCACCTGGTCGAGGGAGAGGTCGTGCTCGGTGTGCAATTCGGGGGCGAACCGCACCTCCGCGTACACCACTCCGTCAGCTGCGAGGTCCTGGACGCATTCGGATGCCACCCGCACCAGAGCTTCTCGGGTCTGCATGACGGCCGTGGTGTGGGTGAAGGTTTCCAGGTACCGCTCCAGCGAGCCCGAGAATGCCGACTCGGCGAACCACCGCGCGAGGTCGGGGACCACGGTGGTCGGCAGCTGGCGGTAGCCGGCCTGCTCGGCGAGTTCGACCAGCGTCGCGGGGCGCAGACCGCCGTCGAGGTGATCGTGGAGCAGCACCTTCGGGGCGGTGACGATGGTGTCGGCGGTCAACGGTGTCGGCATCCGGCGGACGTTACCCGGCCGGCATGAACGTCGGCGAACCAAGCCTGTCCGTGCCGGCGGGTTCACCCAGCGCCGCCCGCACGGTCGCCGTGACGGTCCCGATCGCAACCCGGCCGACGGCGTTGGCCTGCAACGCCAGGCCGTCCTGCTGTCCGAGGCTGTAGTCGTCCGGTGCGGCGGCACTGAGCACCACGACGATCCGCTCGTCGGTGAATCCGATCGAGTGCACGCCGAGCACACCGCTGAGGCAGCAGCCCCACCCCTGTTTGGACCCGGCGCCGGGCACGACGCGCATCCCGAAACGCTGATCGACGCCGTCAGCGGCCAACGCGGTGGCCGACCGCATGGCGGGGCCGATCACCGCCGCTGCAACCGGGTCCGCCAGCAGCTGGTCCAGCAGGCTGGCCATGTCCGCCGCCGAGGTCTGCACGTTGCCCCACCACCGGCCGTCCGGCGTCGGCGTCGTCCCGCTCAGCCCGAAGCCGTCGGCGACCCTGCGCACCATCTCATCCGCACCCGTCGCCTGATACAGGTCCGAGCCGGCGACATCGTCGGACGCGGCGATCATCTCCTCGAACTGCGCCCTGGTGGTCGCATCCAGCGGTCGGCCGCCGGCCAGCAGGTCCGCGGCGACAAGCATCTTCATGAGGCTGAGCGCCGGGTACAGCTCGTCCGGGTCGTTCTCGGCCAGGATGGCACCGGTCACCCTGTCCATGATCACGACGGACTGCCGCACGCCCCGCTGCGCCGCGGCTGCGACGGCCGCGGCCACGGCGGCCGTCGGGTCGGCCGGGGGCCGTGGCCAGGGGTTGGCGATGGCCATCGTCGGGGCGGCGCTGTCCTGTGCGGTGCTGTTCGGTGCGGTGTTCGCCGGCGCGGATCTGCCGTTTGTGGTCTCCAACGGTGGAGCGGCAACGGTCATCGTGACGGTGACATCGCCATCCGCCGAGGACCGGTCGGCGCCGCAGCCCGCAACGGCCACGAGCAGAACGGTCACGAGCACAACGGCCACGAGCAGAACGGCCAGGCGCGGGACTGACCCGGCTGCGACGCCGGACGACTGCCGGGCTCGTGTCATCCGCTGTCCCATCCCGCCGGACAACGCGTTCGCTGCCAGCGCGCTCAGGGCCGCCGAAGGATCACGAGCGGCGCATCCGGTGCGATGTGCGTCCTGTACCCCTTTGATTGTGCGCGCAACAATCTGCGAGTATCGATCGTCGAGCGAAATGTCCGGTTGCCGTACACAGCTGAGAAGCCCGTCACCCCAGGGTGTCTGGACGCACGACGGAAGACGTCGCTACGGTGACGGAAGGCGACGTCGACCCGATCCGTTGCGCCACAGGGATGATCACGAATCACCCGTCGAGACAGCTGGTCCCCTAACGGGTCGGCTCAACCGCTCCGGATCACATCGAGGACCAGCGGCGGCCGCTGGACCGCCGTGCCCGCCGGGGCGATGGTCACCGCACCGGCCAGTTCGTCGAGCGCCGCGGCGAACCGCTCGGGGGTGTCTGTGTGCAGTTCGAACAGCGGCGATCCCACCGTGACGGTGTCACCGGGTTTCGCCAGGCAGAGCACGCCGGCCGCCTGCTGCACCGCGTGTTCCCGCCGGGCCCGGCCCGCGCCGAGCCGCCAGGCCGCGACACCGACGTCCAGTGCGTTCAGTCCGGTGACGACACCTGCCGTCCGGGCCACCACGGTCTCCCGGTACCGCGGGGTGGGCAGCGGGGCATCCGGATCGCCGCCCTGCGCCGCGACCATCCGCCGCCAGCTGTCCATCGCCCGGCCCGAGGCGAGCACGAGCGCGGGATCGACGTGCAGACCGGCCAGCTCGACCATCTCCCTGGCCAGGGCGACGGTGAGCTCCACGACGTCGGCGGGACCGCCGCCGGACAGCACCTCGACCGATTCGGCCACCTCGACGGCGTTGCCGACGGCGACGCCCAGCGGCGTCGACATGTCGGTGAGCAGTGCCGATGTCCGTACCCCGGCGCCCGCACCGAGTTCGACCATCGTCCTGGCCAATTCGGCCGCGTGGCTGGGCTGCTTCATGAAGGCGCCGGAGCCGACCTTGACGTCCAGCACAAGCGCCGAGGTGCCCTCGGCGATCTTCTTGCTCATGATCGACGCCGCGATCATCGGAATGGATTCGACGGTGCCGGTGACGTCCCGCAGGGCGTACAGCTTGCGGTCGGCCGGTGCGAGATCGGCCGAGGCGGCGCAGATCACGGCGCCGACGGAGGCCAGCTGTTCGGTCATCTCGTCCAGGCTGACCGCGGCCCGCCAGCCCTCGATGGACTCCATCTTGTCCAGCGTGCCGCCGGTGTGCCCGAGGCCGCGGCCGGACAGCTGCGGCACCGCCGCCCCGCACGCCGCGACCAGCGGCGCGAGCGGCAGCGAGATCTTGTCCCCCACGCCGCCCGTGGAGTGCTTGTCCACCGTCGGGCGGCCCACGCCGGACAGGTCCATCCGGATGCCGGACGCGATCATCGCCGCGGTCCAGGCGGCGATCTCAGCGCGGTTCATGCCGTTGAGCAGGATCGCCATCAGCAGCGCGGACATCTGCTCCTCGGCGACGTCCCCGCGGGTGTAGGCGTCGATCACCCAGTCGATCTGCGCCGTACTGAGTTCGTGCCCGTCCCGTTTGGCGATGATCACGTCGACCGCGGCGAAGGCGCTCACCCTGGTGCACCGGGAAGGTCTGCCGGGCCGAAAGCCGCCGGCAGCACCCACATCATCGCCTCCGGACCGGTCGGCGTGTCCACCAGCAGCTCCGGACCGCCGAACTCGTAGATCACCTGCCGGCAGCGGCCGCACGGCATCAGCAGCTCACCGTCGCCCGACCGGCAGGCCAGTGCCACCAACCGGCCGCCTCCGGTGAGCCGGAGCTGACCGACCAGGGTGCACTCGGCACACAGACCCAGCCCGTACGAGGCGTTCTCGACATTGCACCCGGTGATCACCCGCCCGTCGTCGACCAAGGCGGCGGCGCCCACCTGGAGGTGGGAGTACGGGCAGTACGCGGCGGCGGCCGCCTCGACCGCCATCGACCGGAGAGCGTCCCAGTCGATGGTCATGCGCATCCGATCGGTGACAGGCGATTATTTGACATAGGGAATTCCCTCCGCAGCGGGCGGCCGGACCCGGCCGACCAACCCGGCGACCGCGAAAATGGTGGCCAGGTAGGGCGTCATTAACATGAACTGACTGGGAATGGGCGTGCCGATGATGCCGAGCCTCGTCTGCAGGCTCGCGGCGAACCCGAACAGCAACGCCGCGACGAAGGCGCCACGCGGGCTCCAGCGTCCGAGGATCATCGCCGCCAGCGCGATGAACCCCTGGCCCCCGGTCATCTCCTTGGCGAAGGCCAGGCCAGAGGCGATCGTGAAGAATGCACCGCCCAGGCCCGCGATCGCGCCGCCCAGCACGGTGTTGCGCAGCCGGGTCCTGTTGACCGGGATCCCCACGGTGTCCGCCGCCTTCGGGTGCTCGCCGCAGGCCCGCATCCGCAGCCCCCAACGGCTCCGGAAGATCAGGATCTGCAGGCCGATCACCAGCGCGAACATCAGGTACACCAGCAGCGTCTGCTGGAACAGCACCGGGCCGATGACGGGAATGTCGGCCAGCAGCGGAATCTCGATCACCGGCAACCGCGGCGGCGAGTTCAGCGACGAGGAATTGTCGGTCAGCACCGTGGAGAACAGGTAGCTGGTCAGGCCGATCACCAGCACATTCAGCACGACGCCGACGATGATCTGGTCCACCCGGTAGGAGATCGCGAACCAGGCCAGCAGCAGGCCGACCAGAGCGCCCGCGAACGGGGCGGCGACCAAGCCGACATACGGATTGCCCGCCAGCGTGGCGGCCACCGCGCCGAGGAATGCTCCGGCCAGCAATTGACCCTCGATGGCGATGTTCACGATGCCGACGCGCTCGCACACCAGGCCGGCCATCGATCCGAACACCAGCGGGATCGACAGGAACAACGCACCCTGCAGCAGCCCGGTGACCGTCAGCGGTAGGTCCTTGCCGGCGACTGCCCAGGTCAGGAACGCCGTCAGGATCAGCGCCGAGAAGACGATCGGCAGCCAGAGGCCCACCTTGCGCCGAGCCCGCGCGTTGATGAACGAGTACACCGCCAGGCCGAGCGCCAGCAGGCTTAACACCAGTGCAGTGGACTTCGACGGCACCGTCAGCGGTTGGATCTGGAAGAAGTCGGAGTCGGTCGCGAACGTGAAGGTCGTCTGCTGGCCGGACGCCGGCAGGATTCCGAAGACCAGCAGCCCGATGACCGCGATGATGCCGTATGCGATCGGGGCCTGGTAGCTGGGCGGCTTCAGGGAAGCCAGAAAGTCGTCGTCCGCCGGCTTGGGAGCCACCACGGTTGATGCGCTGCTCATCGGTCCGCTCCCGGCTCGTTCCGCACCTCGGTGCCACGGTGCCGCCGAGACACTTGGGTGCCACGGTGCCGCCGAGGCGCGCTCGGCTTCGTCTCGTTCACACCTTCACCTCCTGGGGTTTGCGCTGCCGGCGGCTGGACTTCGTCCGGCCGGGCAGGAAGAACACCCGTCTGACCAGTGGCGGGGCCGCGATGAGCAGCACGATCAGCGATTGCAGCACGAGCACGACATCGATCGGGGTCCCGGTCAGCGACTGCATCGTGTAGCCACCGGCCTGTAAGGCGCCGAACAGCAGCCCGGCAAGCACCGTGCCGAAGGGTTTGGACCGGCCGAGTAGCGCGACCGTGATGGCGTCGAAGCCGTAGCTGGCGGCAACGCCCGCGGTCAACCCGTCCGACACCGGGCCGAGAATCTGCGCGGACCCGGCCAGCCCGGCAAGCGCACCGGCGGTCACCATGACCCAGAAATAGGAGGCACTGACCGAGATGCCGGCCGTCCTGGCTGCTTCGGGGTTGGCGCCGACGGCCCGAAACGCGAACCCGATGGTCGAGCGGTCCATCAGCCACCACACCGCCACGGCGGCGACCAGCGCCAGGATGAACCCCCAGTGCAGCCGCCATCCCGGCAGATCGAGCAGCTTGGGATACAGCGCGCTGGCCTCCATCGGCGGGCTCTTCGGGTTGATCGACCCCGGACGGAGGAAGGCGCTGGTTGACAGCAAATACGCGATCAGATAGACGGCGATGTAGTTGAGCATGATCGTGACGATCACCTCGTTGGCGCCCGTCCTGGCCTTGAGCAGGCCGGCGATACCGGCCCAGATCGCGCCGCCGAGGGCAGCGCCGACGATGGCCAGCAGCAGGTGCACCCCGGGTGGCAACTGGAAGGCGAATCCGATGTAGCCGGCGAAGATCGCACCGAGAATGATCTGCCCCTGCGCGCCGATGTTGAACATCCCCGCACGAAATCCGATGCCGATCCCCAAACCGGCGAAGATCAGCGGCACCGAGGCAGTCATCGTGTCGGACAGCGACTTCAGCCCGCCGGCCAACGTCTCGGCCTGGGTGTTGTAGATCGCGCCCTGGAACAACGCGATGTAAGCGCTGGACACCGACTCCCAGACTGCCGAGACCAGATCGGCCGGGCGGGCGAAGAAGTAACCGGCGGCCGCCTGCACGTCTGGGTCGGCGGCCGCGATCAGCACCCCGCCGATGATCAGCGCGAGCACCACCGCCAGAACCGAGATCAACGCCGAGGAGTTGAGTAACTGGCTCAACACCGACGGCGGATTCTGCTGGTTGGCGGACCCCGGGGCCTCGACTACGCCGTGGCCGGTCAGGTCGGCGGCCGGCTCCGAGGCGGGCTGTGGTGCCGGGAGTTCCTGCGACGTCACGGCTTCTCCTCCTGGAGGCGGGCGGCGGGCGGTGCCGCTGCGCCCTGGGAACCAGGTGCGGCCGCCCGCTCTGCGACTGCCGGGCCTGCGGCTACCCGGTCCGCGGGTGCCGGGTCTGCAGCTGCCGGGTCTACAGCTGTGGCTGCGCCGGCCTCACTCAGTACGTCGGCCTCGCCGAGCACGGTGCGATGGGCGGCGGCCTGCTCGATCGCCTCGAGGTGCGGGACGCCCGCCATCATCAGGCCGAGGACGTCGCGGTCGGTATCGCCCTCGACGATGCCGACGATGCGTCCCCGGTACATCACCGCGATCCGGTCGGCCAGCGCCACCACCTCGTCCAGTTCGGTGGACACGATCAGCACCGGGGTGCCGATGTCGCGTTCGGCCACGATCCGCGAATGGATGAACTCGATCGAGCCGACGTCCACGCCGCGGGTCGGCTGGGAGGCGATCAGCAGCCGCAGCTCGCGCGACATCTCGCGCGCGACAACAACTTTCTGTTGATTGCCACCAGACAACGTGCCGGCCGGTGCGGTGGCCGAGCCTGCCCGGACGTCAAACTCCTTCATCCGGTTGTCGGCGTTCGTTGCGACCGCTGCGAGGTTCAGCGCGATGCCGCGTGAGAAGGGTGGGCGGGTGAAGCTGTCCAGCACCAGGTTCTCGGCCACCGAGAAGGAGGAGATGACGCCGTCGGTACTGCGGTCCTCCGGGACGAAACCCACCCCAGCGGCCAGCACATCACGCACCGATCGACCGACGAGTTCGACCCCATCCAGCCTCACCGAGCCTCTGACCGGGGAACGAACGCCGAGGATGGTCTCGGTGAGTTCGGTCTGGCCGTTGCCCTGCACGCCGGCGATCGCCAGGATCTCGCCACGGGCGATGTCGAAGCTGAGGTCGTCGATCTGCCGGACCCCCGCTGCGTCGATGACCGTCAGGCCCGACACCACGAATGTGCGATCGCCCGGTTGTGCCGGTTCCTTGGCCACCCGCAGGTCCACGGCGCGGCCCACCATCATCGAGGCGAGCTCGGGTTCACTGGCCTCGGGGCTTGCGGCGCCGACCACCTTGCCGCGGCGGATGACCGTGATCTGGTCAGCAATCGCCCTGACCTCGCGGAGTTTGTGGGTGATGAAGACGATGGAGGTCCCCGACTCCTTGAGTTGCCGCATGATCTGGATCAGTTCGTCGGTCTCCTGCGGGGTGAGCACGGCGGTCGGTTCGTCTAGGATGAGCACCTCGGCGTCGCGGGAGAGCGCCTTGATGATCTCCACCCGCTGCTGCACGCCGACCGGCAGGTCTTCGACCATCGCGTCTGGATCGACGGCGAAACCGAACCGGTCGGAGATCTGCTTCACCCTGGCCCTGGCGTCCTTGGTGGAAATCATCCGCAAACCCGTGGTCGGCTCGTACCCGAGCACCACGTTCTCTGCCACGGAGAACACCGGGACCAGCATGAAGTGCTGATGCACCATGCCGATCCCACTGCCGATCGCGTCGCCGGGATCGGCGAACCGGACCGGTTTGTCGTCGATGAGGATCTGGCCGTCGTCCGGGTCGTACAGCCCGTACAGGACATTCATCAGGGTGCTCTTGCCGGCGCCGTTCTCCCCCAGCAGGGCATGAATCTCTCCCGGTTCGATCACCAGATCGATGGCGTCGTTGGCCACCAGGGTGCCGAACCTTTTCGTGATCCCGCGGAGCTCAAGCTTCACGTGACTCACACCTCCGCAGCGGGCCATGTCGGGCTATCGGGACTCGGTGGGCAACATGCGCCCATTGATCAGACCATCCAGCCGATCATCACGCTGCCCGACCGGCAGAAGAGATACGACAGGGCGACGGGTCAGGCGAGATTCTCGCCCGACCCGTCGCCCTTCACTTCTTCAACCGGCCTGAGATCAGGGGGAACTGACCGATTCCACCGTGAGATCGCCGGCGATGATCTGCTCCTGCAGCGCCTGAACCTGGCTTTCCAACTCCGGGGTGACCTTGACGTTGTGGAACGGCGCCAACGCAACACCCTCGTTGGCCAGGGTGCCGACGTAGGGCTCGTTGCTGAAGTTGCCGGCAGAGGCGTTGCCGACAGCGTCGAACACCGCGACGTCCATGTTCTTGAGCACCGAGGTCAGGATGATGTCCTTGAAATCGGGTGCCGTTTCGAACCAGTCGGCGTCGACGCCGATGATGACGACGTCACCCGCGGCTTTGGCTGCTGTCGCCGCACCCAGGCCCACCGGGCCTGCCACCGGCATGATCACATCGGCACCCTGGTCGATGAAGCCCTGCGCGAGGTCCTGTCCCTTGGACTGATTCTCGAAGTCACCGGTGAAGGAGCCGTTCTGCGCGGCCTTGTCCCAGCCGAGCACCTTTACCTTCGCGCCGTTGTCCTCGTTGTACTTGGCGACCCCGTCGACGAACCCGTCCATGAAGATCGTCACCGGCGGGATCGGCGCGCCGCCGAAGGTGGCGACCGTGCCGGACGTGGAGTACCCGGCCGCGGTGTAGCCGGCCAGGTAGGCGGCCTGGGCGGTGTCGAACAGCAGCGGCTTGACGTTGGGCAGGTCGATGGACCCGTCGTCGATGATGGCGAACTCGGTCTCCGTGTTCGCGGTCGCCGCGGCCTTGGTCGCGTCGGCCAGCAGGAAGCCGACCGTCACGATCATGTCGCAGTTCTGCGCGACGAGACCGTCGATGTTTGGCGCGTAGGCGTTCCCGTCCGCGGACTCGACCTTGACCTCCTGCACACCGATCTCCTCGGCGGCCTGGTCCAGGCCCGCGGCACCGATCTGGTTGAAGGACTTGTCGTCGAACCCGCCCGCATCGGAGACCATGCAGGCCTTGAAATCGGCGTTCTGCGGAAATGTGCTGGGCGCAACCGCTGCGCCGGACGAGCCCGATGCGGCAGCACCCGAGGAAGCTGCGCTGGATGCGGCGCTGGATTCGCCTCCGGACGCAGCGCTGGATGCTGCCGACGAAGCGCTGGTGGCTGCCGCCGCCGTTGAACTGGTTTCGCTGCTCGGAGCGCTTCCGCAGGCCGCGAGAGCGAGGCCGGCAACGGCCAACCCGGCGACAACCCTCAGGCTGTGAACTCGACGCACGTTGTTTTCTCCTGTTCGTCACTGCATGCCGCCCAGTCGGGCGACGTGCGCCGTCGGCGAGAGCGCCGACGGTTTGGCCCGCTGGACGTTACCTGCCGGTAGTCGCCCCGGCGAGGGGCGACGCCGCTCTGTAACCGAATTGTTCCTGGAGACTCATGTATTGACCCGGATGGCCGCAATTTGTCCGGCTTCGACTGCTGTCAACCAGGAATTTTGCGGCCAAATGGCACCCACGGTCCACCTGCCGTTGCCGAACGTCACCGTGACGGCCGTGAGGGACGGACCGGGCAGCCGAATCACCTCCACTCGGCCGAACGTGACCCATCACCATCGTCGCTGGTCGGGGGTGTGCGCCAACACACCCCCCTGTCGATCACGTCACACACCCTCGGGGTCGCTCCCGATGTGAAGTCAGGGTTAGCCTTGCTGCAAGATCGCTGTGTGGTGGCCGGGCGGTCGCACCGTTGAAACAAACGCACTGTTGCACTGCTGTCCCACAGGTCCCGTCCAGGCGCGTCCGCCGTTGATGCCGGAGGTCGAAACACGATCATGTCCACCCCCACCACTTACGCGACCGGCGAGCGGGCTCCCCTGCCGCGTCGCGGGTCGGTCTACCGCGGCGATGCCGGCATGTGGTCCTGGGTCGCGCACCGGATCACCGGCGTCCTGACCTTCTTCTTCCTGTTCGCTCACGTGCTGGACACCGCCCTCGTGCGAGTCTCCCCCGAGGCCTACAACCAGATCATCGAGACCTACAAGAACCCGATCGTCAACCTCATGGAGGTCGGTCTGGTCGGCGCGGTGCTCTATCACGCGCTGAACGGCATCCGGATCATGCTGGTGGACTTCTGGTCCAAGGGCCCCCGCTTCCAGCGGACGATGCTCTGGGTCATCCTCGGCATCTGGTTCGTGCTGATGATCCCCGGCGTCTACTTCATGTTGCAGCGCACCGTGAGTGACCTGTTCGGCGGTGCCTCGTGACCGCCGCCTTCGACCCTCCCGCAACTCGCGGCATCGTCGCCCCCCGCGCGCCGCGGCGCCGGGTGACCGGCCGGCGCAGCAACGTCGAGATGTACTCGTGGATGTTCATGCGGTTGTCCGGGATCGTGCTGGTGGTGCTGGTTCTCGGCCATCTGCTGATCATGAACGTGCTCGACGGCGGGGTGCACCGGATCAACTGGGGCTTCGTCGCCGGGCGCTGGGCGAGCCCGTTCTGGCAGGTCTGGGACCTGCTGATGCTGTGGCTGGCCGAGATCCACGGCGCCAACGGGCTCCGGGTGATCATCAACGACTACGCCCGCAAGGATTCCACCCGGTTCTGGCTGCAGCTCATGCTCGCTGCCTCTGTCGTGCTGATCCTCGGCGTCGGCACCCTTGTCATCTTCACCTTCGATCCCAACATGGGCTGACAGGAGCGCGACGTATGAACAGCCAGCCCGGCGCAGCCGGTCTCCCCCGTCCTGGGAAGGACTGATCATGCAGGCTCAGCCCCGCGAAGCGGGTCTCCCCCGTCCTGGGAAGGACTGATCATGCAGGCTCAGCCCCGCGAAGCGGGTCTCCCCCGTCCTGGGAAGGACTGATATGCAGTTCCACCGTTACGACGTGGTGATCGTGGGTGCCGGCGGCGCCGGCATGCGTGCCGCGATCGAGTCCGGCAAGCGTTCCAGGACCGCCGTGCTGACCAAGCTCTACCCGACCCGGTCACACACCGGCGCCGCGCAGGGCGGGATGTGCGCCGCGCTGGCCAATGTCGAGGACGACAACTGGGAGTGGCACACCTTCGACACCGTCAAGGGCGGCGACTACCTCGTCGACCAGGACGCCGCCGAGGTGATGTGCAAGGAGGCCATCGACGCGGTCCTCGACCTGGAGAAGATGGGCCTGCCGTTCAACCGGACCCCGGAGGGCCGCATCGACCAGCGCCGTTTCGGTGGCCACACCCGTAACCACGGTGAGGCCGCCGTCCGCCGTGCGTGTTACGCCGCGGACCGCACCGGACACATGATCCTGCAGACGCTGTACCAGAACTGCGTCAAGCTGGGGATCGAGTTCTACAACGAGTTCTACGTTCTTGACCTGCTGCTCACCAAGACCGACGAGGGCGAGACCTGCACCGGCGCGGTCGCCTACGAGCTCGCCACCGGTGAAATCCATGTCTTCCAGGCGAAGTCGGTGGTGCTCGCCACCGGCGGCGCCGGCAAGATCTTCAAGACCACCTCGAACGCGCACACGCTGACCGGCGACGGCCTCGGCATCGTGTTCCGCAAGGGACTGCCGCTGGAGGACATGGAGTTCTTCCAGTTCCACCCGACAGGCCTTGCCGGGCTGGGCATCCTGATCTCCGAGGCGGTCCGTGGCGAGGGTGGCATCCTGCGCAACGGTGACGGCGAGCGCTTCATGGAGCGTTACGCGCCGACCATCAAGGACCTCGCGCCACGCGACATCGTCGCCCGCTCGATGGTCCAGGAGGTCCGCGACGGTCGCGGTGCCGGCCCGAACAAGGACTACGTGCTGCTCGACGTCACCCACCTCGGCAAGGAGGTGCTGGAGACGAAACTGCCTGACATCGCGGAGTTCTCGCGTACCTACCTCGGTGTCGAGCCGCTCGAGGAACCGGTCCCGGTGTTCCCCACCTGCCATTACGTGATGGGCGGCATCCCGACCAACATCCAGGGTCAGGTCCTCGCGAACAACACCGATGTCGTGCCGGGCCTGTTCGCGGCCGGTGAGTGCGCCTGCGTGTCCGTCCACGGGTCCAACCGGCTGGGCACCAACTCCCTGCTCGACATCAACGTCTTCGGCCGGCGGGCCGGCATCGCCGCCGCCGAGTACGCCAACGGCAGCGAGTTCGCGCCGTTGCCGGACAGCCCGCAGGCCACGGTCGACGAGATGGTCAAGCGTCTGCGGGATTCCACCGGGACCGAGCGGGTCGCTGACATCAGGTCCGCCATGCAGGAGACGATGGATCTCAACGCCGCCGTCTACCGCACCGAGGCCACCCTGAAGGAAGCCCTGAACGATCTGCGACTGCTCAAGGAGCGGTACGCCCGGGTCTCCATCCAGGACAAGGGTCTGCGGTACAACACCGACCTGCTCGAGGCCGTTGAACTGGGCTTCCTGCTGGAGCTGGCCGAGGTGCTGGTCGTCGGTGCGCTGGTCCGTACCGAATCCCGCGGCGGCCACGCCCGGGAGGACTACCCGAACCGGGACGACACGAACTGGATGCGCCACACCATGGCGTACAAGCAGGGTGCGGAGCTGACCTCCGACATCCGTCTGGACTACAAGCCGGTCGTCCAGACCCGTTACCAGCCGATGGAGCGCAAGTACTGATGACGACGTTCGCGCCGGAACTCGACCGCGAGGGCGGACCGGGCGGGGCCGCAGGGCTGCCGCCGGTGCCTGACGGTGCGGTCATGCTGACCGTGCACATCCAGCGGTACAACCCCGAGGTCGACGAGCTGCCGCACACCGAGTCGTACCGGGTGCCGGCGATGCCCGGTGACCGGTTGCTCAACGTGCTCCACTACATCAAGTGGTACATCGACGGCACCCTCACCTTCCGCCGGTCGTGTGCGCACGGCGTCTGCGGTTCGGACGCGATGCGGATCAACGGCCGGAACCGGCTGTGTTGCAAGGTGCTGGTGAAGGACCTGATCGGCGACAAGAAGAACGAGGTCACGGTAGAGCCGATCAAGGGCCTGCCTCTGCTCAAGGACCTGATCGTCGACATGGAGCCGTTCTTCGACGCGTACCGCGCCGTGAAGCCGTTCCTGATCACGCACAGCCCCGAGCCGACCCGCGAGTACGTGCAGTCCCCCAAGGACCGCCAGCGCTTCGACGACACCACCAAGTGCATCCTGTGCGCGGCGTGCACGTCGTCGTGCCCGGTGTACTGGTCGGACGACGCCTATGTCGGGCCGGCGGCGATCGTCAACGCGCACAGGTTCATCTTCGACTCGCGTGACGAGGGCGGGCAGGAGCGGCTGGAGATCCTCTCCGACGCCGAGGGTGTCTGGCGCTGCCGGACCACCTTCAACTGCACCGAGGTCTGCCCCCGCGGCATCCAGGTCACCAAGGCGATCCAGGAAGTCAAGCGCGCGTTGATGTTCCGCCGCATCTGACAGCGCGATCCCGCTGTTGATCATGGCGTAACTTGCGCGATTTCGGTGTTTTCGTCGGTGTGTCGTGCCAGCTTTGCCATGATCAACAGCGGTGGGGGCGCCACGGCCTCCGAATGTTGTTGATCATGCAGCCCGGCACACGATGTCGGGCGTGTCGTCAGCGTGTCGCGTGCTGGGCCACATGATCATCGCGCCGGTCTGTCTCTGCTGGTCGGACGGGGTCCGCGGGGTGCGGGAATCAGCCGGGGTGTTCCGGTGGTTGGAACGGGTGACAATCCCGAACCGATCGAGAGGTTTCCGCATGGCCACGCAGGCTTTGACCAAGACGACATTCGAACCGACGGTGTCCGGCGACGGCATCGTGCTGGTCGACTTCTGGGCCGCCTGGTGTGGCCCGTGTCAGCGTTTCGCCCCCACCTTCGAGAAGGCCTCTGAGCAGCACCCGGACGTCGTTTTCGGCAAGGTGGACACCGAGGCTGAGCAGGAACTGGCCGGTGCCGCCGGCATTCGCTCCATCCCGACGCTGATGGCGTTCCGCGACGGCATCCTGGTCTTCTCGCAGCCCGGCGCACTCCCGCCCAGCGCCCTCGAGCAGGTCATCACCGGTGTCAAGGAGCTCGACATGGATGACGTCCGCGCCCAGGTCGCGGCAGCCCAGGCCAACGCCTGACCCCTGCTCTCCCGGTTTGAACACCGAACTGAAGAGCGCGCCATACCGTATCAGTGCCGTGACGCCCGCCGGCGGAACGCCGATGTTGGATTTGGGTTAAAGCACGCCCTCGAGCTCGAACCAGAGTGAAACTCCGAGGTGGCCCACGGTCCGTCGCGCAACGTCGTGTTGACGGGGCGCACCGAAGCCATCACGGACCGTTCGAGTCCGAAACGCTACGGTTGCCGCAATGACCGTTCTCCAGCGTTCCGCCCTCTCTCCGCGCCCCCTGGACCGCGCAGTATCACGGGCGTCGTTTGTCGTGTCCGCCCTGCTGGTCGCGGTGTTGCTCGCTGGCATCGCACCGCCCGCATCGGCGGCTGTTGAGCCGGTCGGCGGTCACGTGGGAATGGGCTCCGCGGTTGACGGTGCGCACCTTGCCGCGTCGATCCCCAACACCGATCCGTTCGTGCCGCCCAGCGAGACGGTGGTGCCGCCGTCCACCGACGACTGCGGGCAGCGCGCGAAGCCGCCGCCGCCGGTCGACACCTCTGAGGACGTCCCACCTGGTTCCCCTGCCGTCAAGCCGCTCCCCGTTCCGGAGCAGCCGGTGGGCGGCGGTCGGCTGGGCGAGTGCGGTCTGATCGTGCCGAAGGGCGCACCACCGTTGCCGTCGGATATCTCGGCGGCCGCCTGGTTGATCGCGGATCTCGACACCGGTGAGGTGCTGGCCGCAAAGGACCCGCACGGGAGATACCGGCCCGCGAGCACGCTGAAACTGCTGACCGCGCAGGTCATGCTGAAGAACTTGCGCAAGCTGGACAAGGTCGTCAAGGGCACCAGCACGGACGCCGGCCAGGACGGCACCAGGGTCGGGATCGAGGACGGCGGGAAGTACACGATCCGCCAACTGCTGACATACCTGATCATCATCTCCGGTAACGACGCCGCCAACGCACTGGCCCGGGAGAACGGCGGGTACGACGAGACCATCGCCGACATGAACGCCACGGCAAAGGCTCTCGGCGCGTTGGACACCCGCGCGGCGACGGTGTCCGGGCTTGACGGGCCGGGCCAGTCGACGTCGGCATACGACCTGGCGTTGTTCGCAAAAGCCGACATGGCCACGCCGCCGTTCCCGGAGATTGTGTCCAGCGTGGACGTCCGGGTGCCGTCGGCGAGCGGCGAGGGTTACATCGCGGCGAACGACAACCAGCTGCTCTACCAGTACAAGGGGGCGCTCGGCGGAAAGACAGGCTTCACCGACGACGCTGGGAACACCTACGTCGGGATGGCCGAGCGGGACGGCCGCCGGCTGGTCGTGACGATGCTCAACGGCACCCAGCAGCCGCGCAGGCAGTGGATGCAGGCTGCGTCGCTGCTCGACTGGGGATTCGCGCTGCCGCCCACGACGCAGCCGGTCGGCAAGCTCGTCGGGTCCTTGGCGGAGGCGACCGCGGTCTCTGCGGCGCCGACGCCGAGCACAGGTCCGCCGCCGAGCCCGTCCGCCGAGAGCACCACCGCGTCCTCAGTTGCCGCCCCCACCGACTCGACGTCGGTCAATGGCGATCCGCAGCCCGCCGCCAGTACGTCGAGCGGTGTGTCCACGGCCCTGGTGCTCGCCGGGATCGGCGTGTTGGTGGTGCTGGCCGGCCTCCTGCTGCTGCTCCGTCGCCGGCGGCTGAACAAGCGTGCGGTCCTGGCCGGGGACGCCGCCCCGGCGCCCGGAGAACCGGCTGTCGAGGATCCTGCACCGCCGGCCGGAGCACCCACTGTCGATGAGGCGCCGCCACCGCCGGCCGGGGAGGGGGCCGAGGCCGCTGCCTCACCAGGTGACGCCCCCGCACCGGGCGGTGCTTCCCCAGCCGAAGCCCCGCGCGCCGAGATTCCTCCCGCCGATGACGCCCCGCCGCCCACCGAACCGCCACCGACCGAGGCACCGGCCACCGAACCGCCACCCACCGACCCGCCCAACCGGTGACCGCGGAACGTCCAGCCGCGTAGAGCACCCCGATGTTCCGCAACAAAAGCGACCCGCCACCCATCGACCCGGACAACCGGTGACCGCGGAGCATCCAGCCGCGTAGACCACCCGGAGGTTCCGCACCAACCAGGAACACGACCCGCCCGAGAACCGGTTCACCCGAAGCCCGACTGTCACCGGCGCAGACGGGCGGCTCCCCAACCGACAGCGGCACCGACTCCGACCAGCGCCGCCGCCTTGGACGTCGACGAGTCCTTCCGGACCATGAGCGTCGCCTCCGGGACCTCGGGCAGTGGCCCGTCATCAATCTCGGGACCGCCGTCGGCGGTCGCGATCCACGCGGCCACGAAGAGCACCAGCTGCGCCACGAGGTTGAAGAAGAACAGCAGCGCGATGACGGGTCCGAAGATGGCCGCCGTCCGGGACGTCGTCGCGACGCCGGGGAGCAGGACGATCAGCGCGTACTTGAGGATCTCGAACCCAACGGCGGCCAGGATCGAGCCGCGCAGCCTTGCCTTCAACGGGGACCGCAGCTGCTTGCCGGGCAGCACGGTGTAGACCCACATGAAGATCAGCACATCGGCGGCCATCGCGATCAGGATGGTGATCACGGTGACGACCGGCCCCAGCCATGGCTGGTCACTCAGACCCACCCAATCGAGGATCTGGGTGGCGAACTGGGCCCCGAAGGTGCTCAGCCCCAACGACACCACGATCGCCACGCCCAGCCCGGCGAGCGAGCCAAGGTCCTTGACCGTGGCCACCACGATGTTGTCGGTGTTGGCCTTCTGGTCGTCGAACGCCGGACGCCAGATCGCGGTGGTCGCCTTGCGCAGGTTCCCCATCCAGCCGATTCCGGAATACAGCGCGATCAGCAGACCGACGATGCCGACGCCGAGCGGATTGGCGACAACGCTGTCGATCAGCGCGGTGATCGGCTCGGCCAGATCTGCCGGCAGCAGCTCGGCCACCTGGTTCTCGAGCTCGGTCAGCAGTTCCTGGTTGTTGGCCAGCACGATGCCGCCGATGGCGAATCCGACCATCAGGATGGGCACCAGGGACAGGAACGAGAAGTAGGTCATCGCCCCGGCGAACTGACTGCCCAGCCGCTCGCCGTACCGTTCGATCGCCCTGATGAGGTGCTTGACGCTCTTGTGCGCGGCGATCCGCTTGCCGCGCAGGATCACTTGCCCGACGAATGACGGGTCGGGCGGAACCGGGGGCGGCGGCGTCCCGTTACGCGCGGCGGTGCTGGTCGAACCGTTCGTCGCGGCCATCGGGCCTCCTGTGTCGAAACTGCACGAGCCTGTCCCGGTGATTCGTCGGCACTGCCACTTCCGGTTGGTGCGGGGCGAAGCTCGTGCGGCTCAACCGCGCAGCAGACCAACCCGGTCGTACACGGCGGCGACCGTGGCGTCGGCGACCTCCCTGGCCCGCACTGCCCCCGTCGCCAGTATCCGGTCCAACTCCGGTTCATCGTCGAGGTACCCGGCGACCTGCTGTTGAAGCGGCGTCACGAACCCGGCGAAGACGTCGGCCAGGTCACGCTTCAGATCGCCGTAACCCTTTCCCTCGTACTCCTTCTCGAGCGTCGCGATCGAGGTGCCGGTGAAGACCGACAGCAGCGAGAGCAGATTGGAGACACCGGGCTTGGCGGCCTCGTCATAACGGATTTCGCGGTCGGTGTCCGTCACCGCGGACTTGATCTTCTTCACCGAGGCGTTGACGGGGGCCAGCAGATCGAGGGAGCCGCCCGGCGAGGACTTGCTCATCTTGGCCGTCGGCTCGGTGAGGTCGTAGATCTTCGCCGTCTGCTTGAGGATGTACGGCTCCGGGACCGTCAGAGTGGCACCGAATCTCGCGTTGAACCGCTGCGCGAGATTGCGGGTCAGCTCGAGGTGCTGACGCTGGTCCTCGCCGACCGGGACGGCGTCCGCCTGGTAGGCCAGGATGTCCGCGGCCTGCAGGATCGGGTAGGTGAACAGGCCAACGCTGGACCGCTCGGCGCCGCCCTTCTGCGACTTGTCCTTGAACTGCGTCATCCGGCCGGCCTCGCCGAACCCCGTCATGCACTCCATCACCCACGACAGCTGGGTGTGCGCGGGCACGTGCGACTGCACGAACAGGGTCGAGCGTTCCGGGTCGATACCGAGCGCCAGCAGCTGCGCAGCGGCGATCCGGGTCCGCCCGCGCAGCACCCCCGGGTCCTGTTCGACGGTGATCGCGTGCAGATCGACGATGGAGTAGAACGTCTCGTGCGTCGCCTGCAGGTCCACCCATTGCCGCAGGGCGCCGAGGTAGTTGCCGACGTGGAAGGAATCGGCGGTCGGCTGAATCCCGGAGAGCACCCTGGCCCGGGCGGGCTGCGAAGATTCCGTTGGCGAACTCATGACGGCGATCTTGCCATCCGGCCGGGCCCCCTCCGGGCCACGGGAGCCCGCCCACCTCCTCGAGCGCGGGGGGACGCCCGTCAGGCCATGTCGTCCAGCGGCCGCAACTCGTCGGCGTACGACACCGATCGGCGGCGCAGCTGGCCACCCGCGCCCAGCGTGTACTGCCCCATCCGCCACAGCGGCGGCGAATAGGCGTGCACCGAGACGCTGCCGGGGTCGCGACCGGTCAGTCGGTGGATGTGGTCGGGCCCGAAGCTGAACGCCGACCCGGCCTCGATCCCGGTCTCCAGACTGGGCGTGCCGATCGCCAGGTTGTGCTCGGTGAGCCCGCCGCGCAGCACCGCGACGGCACCGGAGGAGATGTCGTGATCGTGCCACCCGGTGTCGTTCTGCGGCGTCCAGCAAAGCAGCCAGACGTCGACGTGGGTGTCCCGGTGCAGGCTCACGTAGTGCCGCTTGTCGTCGCTGAACGCGATGTGCTCCTCGAGCAGCTGCGGATTCGAGGCGACCGATGACGCCAGCGCCAGCAGCTCCTGCTGATCGAGGTCGCGGCCGGGCAGGTTGTCCAGCGACAGCTCCGGCCGGCTATCGGCGGCAACGTCGAGGTCGACGGCGGCCCGGGCCGGGACCGACTCGTCGGCAACCCTGCCGGCGATCGCGGCCGCCTCGGCCTGCCCTGCGTTGGTGGCAGGCGCCGGGTCATCGGCCCGGATCGGCGCGGCACCGGGTGCGGGTGCGGGTGCGGGTGCGGGTGGGGGTGGGGACAGCGTCTCTGCGGTGATGGTCATGAGGAGGTTCCTTCCAAGAAGGCAAGCGGATTGGTGTGGCGGATCGCGGTCGACGCGGCCGCACCGAGGTCGATGTCCAGCGGTTCGGCGTAGGGCCGGTCGCTGCCGAGGACGAGCAGGTCGATACCGAGCACCCGGATCAGGCTGTCGATGCCCTGCCTCCCGTACGAGGAGGTGTCGACGTAGGTGCTCCGGTCGACCACCAGCGGTCGACCGGAGCGGGCCAGGAAGCGCTCGTGGTGCACCGGGGCAAGGCCGGCACCTGCGGCGAAGCAGATCCGCAGCTGCGGGAACAGTGCGCGACCCGCTACGTACCAGGACCACCAGGCGGTCAGCAGCTGCCCGGGGTAGTCGACCAGCGCCGGCCACCACGGCGGGCGCTGATCGGCAGCGCCTGCGGGCGTGACGGGAGTGGCCGGCACCGGACCGGGGTGGACGAACACCGGCCGGTTCGCCGCGGCGACCACGGCGAACACCTCGGCGAGGTCCTCGACGGCACGCGGCGCGGCCAGCCAGGTCGCGGGTATCTGCAGCCCGACGAACCCGCCGGCGAGCCGCCCGGCCAGATCCTCGAGATCGGGATCCTGCCGGCCGACCGCCGCCCACGCCTCGAACGACGGCCAGAGCGCCGCCGCGCCGTCGTGCCAGGCGGCCAGCAACGGCAGCGCCTCGGTGCCGGGCAGGTCCTCGATACCCAATGGGCTGGAGAGCCCGAGCACGATGCGCCCCTCGTCGAGTGCCCGACGACCCGCCGGATCATGATCCACCGGCTCCACCCGGTACGGCGGTTCGCCGTCCAGCAACAGGTCCCAGCCGTCGAGCCGGGGCGCGCGGGAACGCGACCGGAGCACGTCGATCAGCTGCGGTGGCCAGAGGTGCTGGTGGATGTCGATCGCCGGGGACGGCGTCATGAGGATCCGTTCGGGCAGGCTCACCGGAATCGGTGGCCGTGTCGGGCACGTGGTGGGCGCGAACGCTCGCGCGGACGAACCCGGCCTGCTTCCCGGGCGCCCGCGATCAGCGGTTCAGCTGCAACACAACGCGCTCGCCACCCGCTGCAGGTCGACATGCCTGCGCCGGTGGTTGAGCCGCACGCGACGCCGAGCAGCCGCCAATGTGGCGGTGGTCTCGGCGGTCGTCATTCCAGGAAACCTAGGGACTCCCCGCGGGGCTGTCAACGACACGCGCACGACCCCGCGTCCACCCCGTCATCGAGTCGCCGAAAACGGGCCCTTCCGGGCATCTGAACGGCCCGGAAGTGGCGACTCGATTCGGCCGTGTCCGTGCACGGGTCAGCCGAGCCGGGTAGCCAGGTTCTCGTCGAGCGCCTTGAGGAAGTCCTGGGTGGTCAGCCACTCCTGGTCGGGACCGACCAACGCGGCCAGGTCCTTGGTCATCTTGCCGGTCTCGACGGTTTTGATGACGACGTCCTCCAGCGCCTCGGCAAAGCCGATCACCTCGGGCGTCGAGTCCAGCTTGCCGCGGTGCTTGAGCCCGCCGGTCCACGCGTAGATCGACGCGATCGGATTCGTCGACGTCGGCTTGCCGGCCTGATGCTGGCGGTAGTGCCTGGTCACCGTTCCGTGCGCGGCCTCGGCCTCGACGACGCTGCCGTCGGGGGTGGACAGCACCGATGTCATCAGCCCGAGGGAACCGAAACCCTGTGCGACGGTGTCGGATTGGACGTCGCCGTCGTAGTTCTTGCACGCCCAGACGTAGCCGCCCTCCCACTTCAGGGCGGAGGCGACCATGTCGTCGATGAGCCGGTGCTCGTACGTCAGCCCCGCCGCCTTGTACTGATCGGCGAACTCGGTGTCGTAGACCTCCTGGAAGATGTCCTTGAACCGGCCGTCGTAGGTCTTGAGGATGGTGTTCTTCGTCGAGAGGTAGACCGGGTAGTTGCGCGCCAGCCCGTAGTTGAGCGACGCCTTCGCGAAGTCCCGGATCGAATCGTCGAGGTTGTACATGGCGAGCGCGACACCGTCGCCCGGCGCGTCGTAGACCAGCGCCTCGATCGGTGCCGATCCGTCCTCCGGGATGAAGGTCATCATCAGCTTGCCCTTGCCGGGGAAGCGGAAATCGGTGGCGCGGTACTGGTCTCCGAATGCATGGCGGCCGACGATGATCGGCTTCGTCCAGCCCGGTACCAGTCGCGGGATGTTGGAGATGATGATCGGCTCGCGGAAGATCACGCCGCCGAGGATGTTGCGGATCGTGCCGTTCGGCGACCGCCACATCTTCTTGAGGCCGAATTCCTCGACCCGGGCCTCGTCGGGGGTGATCGTCGCGCACTTGACCCCGACCCCGTGCTTCTGGATCGCGTGGGCGGCGTCGATGGTGATCTGGTCGTTGCTGTCGTCGCGGCTCTCGATGCCGAGGTCGTAGTACTCGAGGTTGACGTCCAGGTACGGCAGGATCAGCTTGTCCTTGATGAACTGCCAGATGATGCGCGTCATCTCGTCGCCGTCGAGTTCGACGACCGTGCCCGTCACCTTGATCTTCGACATGCGCTGCCGTCTCCCTTTCGAATGCTCTCCCGTACCGCCCAAAGCTCTTTATCACTGAGCCGCACGGGTTACCGGTGGTGCAGGAACCCCGGGCAGACCGTACCGTCAGTCGTCGAACGTGGGACGCATCGGGTCGCGGCCTGATGTGTGGGGATCCGCACGGCGCATCAGGGGGACGGGTCATGGGGCCTTCGCGAACCAACGGCAGCAGGGGGCTCTCCGGCGATCGAAAGACCGCCTGGGAGGGTTTCCTGCACTGTCAGGCGAAACTGACCCAGCAACTGGCACGCGAGCTGGACGACGCGGGTGAGATACCTCTCAGCACCTACGACATCCTCGTGCAACTGGCCGAGAGTGGCGGCCGTTTGCGACTGCGCGACCTGGTCGATCGGGTGGTGCTCTCTCAACCCGGTCTGTCCCGCAAGGTCGCCAGACTCGAGGAGGAGGGCCTGCTCGACCGGCTCCCCGACCCACGCGACGGGCGCGGTGTGCTGGTGAAGATCAGCAGATCCGGCCGGGCCGCCCTGCGCAGCGCCTCGGTGGTGCACATGTCCGGGATCGAGCGGCTCTTCTCGTCGCAGATCGACGACGCGGAGGCCGCGACGCTGGCCCGGGTCTTCAGCCGATTGTTGGCCGACGGCCAGGAGCGTGACGACGCCGAGCACGTCGGTGCCGGCGTGCAGGCAGCGGCGGCCACCTCGGCGCGGACGGCGCGCGGGCGGAGCGGTAGATCAGGCGGATCGGCGAACCGCGGCTCCGCGGCCGACGCCATCCCGCGGCAGACCGCCAAGGACAGCACACCGCGGCGCCGCGCGCGATCGTGAGCCCGGCCGGGCCGAAGGTTCAGGTCGGCCGAAGGTTCAGGTGATCCCGATGGTGAGCGCGATCATGAACAGCCCGATGACGTAGTAGAACGTCACATCGAAGCCCCGGCCGCGGACCGCCAGTACGCCGATCGTCCGCTCACTGAGCACCACCCGCAGCGTGCCGGCGAGCAGCATCGCCAGGCCCAGTCCGAACGTCCCGCGCCGCCAATAGGCGAACGCGATCAGCACCAGTGCGGCGACCACGATGAGCATCACCAGGGTGATCGGCACGGCGCGCAGGACCCGCGGGTTGACCGTCACCGCTCGACCCGCATTCGCATCATCGGGCGGCGCCGGCCTCCGCGGCCGCGACCACGTTGGACAGCAACATGGCGCGCGTCATCGGACCGACACCACCCGGGTTGGGTGCGACGAAACCCGCCACCCCGGCAACGTCCGGATCGACATCTCCGACGATCCGGCCGTCCACCCGGCTGACGCCGACGTCGAGCACGGCCGCCCCGGGCTTGACCATCCCGGGCGTGATCAGCCCGGGCACCCCCGCAGCGGCGACGACGATGTCTCCCTGCGCGACGAAATCCCGGAGGTTACGGGTTCCGGTGTGGCACAACGTCACGGTCGCGTTCTCGGTGCGCCTGGTGAGCAGCAGTCCGAGCGGCCTGCCGACCGTCAGGCCGCGACCGACCACCACGGCATGCGCCCCGTTGATCGGGACGCCGTACCTGCGCAGGAGTTCGACGATGCCCAGCGGCGTGCAGGGCAGCGGCGCGGGCCGGCCGAGGACGAGCGCGCCGAGGTTCAGCGGGTGCAGCCCGTCGACGTCCTTGACGGGGTCGACCCGGCTCAGGATCGAGTACTCGTCGAGGCCCGTCGGCTGCTGGACGAGGAAGGCGGTGCAGGTCGGGTCGGCGTTCAGCTCGTCCACAACCGCCTCGACCTCGGACTGGCCGGTGCCGGCCGGGAGCTCCCGTTGGATGCTGGCGATGCCCAGCTCCGCGCAATCCCGGTGCTTGGCCGCGACGTACCAGCGGCTCGCCGGATCGTCGCCGACCAGGACGGTGCCGAGCCCGGGGACGATCCCCCGCTCGGCCAGCGCCTGCACCCTGGACCGGAGTTCGGACTTGATCACCGCGAGCGTCGCTCGGCCGTCCAGCAGGGTCGCGGTCACGAGAGGTCATGATGCCATCCCGGCGTGGCCCGACCGTTCCGACCGCGACGAGTCGCCCGCCGAACCGCGCTGCCGGTGCCGCCGCTTGCCGAATCGGGATGAACCCGACGATCCCGCCCGAAGCCCGCGGCGGTCGGCGAACGCCGCTTACCGTGGATGGATGTCTGCTCCCTCGGAACTGCTCGCGCCCGCCCGATCCGCCGCTGCGGCCGAGGGCGGCGATCCACCGGACCTGATGTCGGCCGACCTCTTCGGGTACGAGGCGATGCTGACCCCGGACGAGTGGCAGGTGGTGCAGCGCACCCGCGACTTCCTCACCACGCACGTCGCGCCCGTCGCCCAGGACTGTTGGGCGCGGGCGGAGTTCCCGTTCCAGATCATCGAGCCGCTGGCCGAGGTCGGCATCATCGGGCGGGCGTACGGGCTGGACGGGTCGACGCCGCACAGCCAGCTGCTGACCGGTTTCGTCGGGCTGGAGATCTCCAGGGTCGACCCGTCGATCGCCACCTTCGTCGGGGTACACAGCGGGCTCGCGATGGGCACCATCGCGCTCTGCGCCTCCGAGGAGCAACAGCGACGCTGGTTGCCCGCGATGCAGCGGATGGAGCTGATCGGGGCGTTCGGGCTGACCGAACCCGACGGGGGCTCGGACGTGGCCGGCGGGATGCGGACGACGGCGAAACGCACCGGCGATCACTGGGTGCTGAACGGCGCGAAGCGGTGGATCGGCAACGCGACGTTCGCCGACCTGACGATCATCTGGGCAAGGGACGTCGACGACGACCAGGTCAAGGGATTCGTCGTGGAAAAGGACTCCCCCGGTTTCGCCGCGACCAAGATCGAGAACAAGGCGTCGCTGCGCACCGTCCAGAACGCGGACATCATGCTGACCGACTGCAGGGTCAGCGAGGACAACCGACTGCAGAACGCGAACTCGTTCAAGGACACCGCCCGCGTTCTGCGGACCACTCGCGGCGGGGTGACCTGGTCCGCGGTCGGCTGCCAGATCGGCGCCTACGACGCCGCGGTCCAGTACGCCAAGGAGCGCGTGCAGTTCGGAAAGCCGATCGGGCACTTCCAGCTGATCCAGGATCTGCTGGCGAAGATGCTGGGCAACATCACCGCGTCGCTCGGGATGGCCGTGCGGGTCTCCCAGCTGCAGCAGGACGGCATCTTCCGCGACGAGCAGGCGGCGCTCGCCAAGTGGTACTCGACGACGCGGCTGCGCGAGACCGCGGCCTGGGCGCGAGAAATCCTGGGCGGCAACGGGATCCTGCTCGACCGCGACGCCGTCCGGTTCTTCGCCGACGCCGAGGCGCTGTACTCCTACGAGGGCACCGCGCAGATCAACGCGCTGATCGTCGGCCGGTCGATCACCGGCAAGTCGGCGTTCGTCTGAGCTCCGGATTCCCTGGCTCACGCCATTCGCCTGACAGTGGTTCAGGTGGCGGCGGTGTCAGGTCGCGGCGGTGTTCAGGTCGCGGCGGTGTTCAGGTCGCAGCGGTGTTCAGGTCGCAGCGGTGTTCAGGTCGCAGCGGTGTTCACGTGACCGCGGTGTTCAGGTGACGGCGGTGTGCGTGACTGTCGCGCGCAGTGCTGCAGCGAGCACGGTGGACGCCCAGGTCCGAGCACTGGTCGGCGTCACACCGAGCCGTTCCCAGGTCGGCTCGGCGCGCGGTGTCATCAGCGGGTTCGGACCCTCCGGCATCGAGGCGTAGACGCTCCCGACGGCGTCCGCCGCTCCACCCATGAAGGGCCGCAACAGGTCTGCGTACTGTGCCGGTGACACCCTCTGGAACGCAAGGTCCCGCCCCAGTCCCAGGGCGAGTTCGCGGGCCAGGTCGTCGAACGTCAGCCGCTGTGGGCCGGCGAGGACCAACAATTCGCCGGCGATGTCCGAACTCAGCGCGGCAACCGCCGCGGTTCCCAGATCCGCGGCAGCGATCCACGCGACGGTGTCACCCGAGGGACGTGGATACGGCAGCTCGCCGCGGCTGATCGGATCCAGAGCCCATGGCGCCGCGTGGTTCTCGAGGTACGCCGTCGGACTCAGCGCCACCGCGCCGGTTTCCAGCACGGCCGCCGCCATGGCCCGGGCACCGAACGGGTCAGGAACGCCCGGCGGCGGTACCGGCGAACCGAGGTTGACCGAGACCGGCAGGCCGGCCTCCCGCAGTGCGCCGATCGAGGCGATCACCGCCTCGACGGTTGCGGGACCACCGAGGCCCAATGGGACGTGCAGGGCTGCCGCTTCGACGCCGGACACCGGGTCCCCGCCGCGGACAAGATCGTCGACAGCCGTGCGGACCGTGTCGGGTTCGAGCAGATTAGCGACGACGGTGGCGACACCCTCGGATCGCCACCGGCGGGCCCGGTCCGGGTTGGTCGTGGCCCGCACCGCGGTGCCGCCGACCGCTGCAACGGCGGGTACGAGACCGGCTCCCTGCGCGCCGGTGGTGCCGAAGGTGAGGATGTTCTTTCCGTCGAGGTGCATGGTGTTCTCCCTGGTTATGATCAGTAACCAGGTCATCGTCAGTAACCAGTGAAGCGCCCGCAAGGAGGCTCTTTCATGGCACCAGGTCACAGCGAGGGAACCTTGCAGGTCCAGCGGCTGAGCGGCTGCCCGATCCAGGACGTCATCGCGCGGATCGGCGACAAGTGGTCGGTGATGATCGTCGTCCAACTCCAGCAGGGCCCTCTGCGGTTCTCGGCCCTGCTCAGGTCCACCACCGGGATCTCCCGCCGCATGCTGACCCGGACCCTGCGACTGCTGGAGCGCGACGGCCTGGTGGAGCGCACGGTTTTTCCGACGAAACCGCCCTCGGTCGAGTACTCACTTACCGATCTGGGTCACGGTCTCGTCGGCCCGCTGGACGCGGTCTCGCACTGGGCGCTCGCGCACCGGCTGGACGTCCAGCAGGCGCGGGAGCGTTTCGATCGGGCCGAGGCGACCGCGGGCTGAGCGGAAGGGAGACCGCGTGCCCGCTCGGCCCCTTGCTGCAGGGGTCGCGCTGGCCGCACACGTCGGGCGAGGTGATGTTGGCCGTGCGGCCGCGATCAGATCCAGTGCCACGTGAGCAGGGTCTGGGCGCCTCCGCAGCGCCAGAAACCCTGCTGACGTGGCACTCGACCGGCGGGGCCCCAGCCGTGCGGCTCGCCGCGCGCCGGCGAACGGCTCAGGCCACGGATGTCTCGCCCTCCGCCTGCAGCACCAGCCCGTGCGCCGCTGCGAACAGCACAGCCTGATCCACATCGACCACCGCACCGGTCAGCTTCGCGCCCACCCACAGCGCGGGATCGATCCGCGCGCCGCGCAGGTCGGCACCGGTGAGGTCGAGCCGGTCGGCCCGCACGCCGGTCAGGTCCGCACCACGCAGCGAGCAGCCGGACATCATCGCGCCGGTCAGGTTGGCCTCCCGCATTCGCAGCCCCGACAGGTCGACGCCGACCAGCTTCGCGCCGGCCAGCGACACCAGCGTCAGGTCGCAGTCCCGGATGGTCAGCGGAACCGTCCGGCAGTCGGTGAAGGTCGATCCGGTCAGCCGGCACCCGGTCAGCGTCGCACCGTGCAGGGCGACCCGTTCGAACGTGCAGGACACGAAGGAGCTGGACTGGTGCGTGCTGCCGTACATCTCGGTGCCGATGAACCGGCAGCGCTCGAACGTCACCCGGCGGGTCCGCGCATCGGCCAGCGAGGCGTCCGTGAAGTCGCAGTCCACGAAGGAGATGCCCTCCAGGGACTCCCCGATCAGGTCGACGTCACCGAAATCCTCGTCCGTGTAGGACGTCTGGGTCAGCTGGATCGGCACGTGCGGGACTCCGTCATTGCAGGATCGGCCATTGGGGTGGTCCTTCAGGCGGCGGCCAGGACGTTCGACCGGCGCGCTCAGTGGAAGAAGTGGCGGGTGCCGGTGACGTACATGCTGACCCCGGCGGCGTCGGCTGCGGCGATGACCTCCGGATCACGCACGGACCCGCCGGGCTGCACGATGGCCCGGACACCGGCGTCGATCAGGATCTGCGCCCCGTCGGCGAACGGGAAGAAGGCGTCCGACGCACCGACCGATCCCGCGGCCCGGTCCCCCGCGCGTTCGACGGCGAGCCGCGCGGAGTCGACCCGGTTGACCTGCCCCATTCCGACGCCCACGCTGGCAGCGTCCTTCGCGAGCAGGATCGCGTTCGACTTCACTGCCCGGCAGGCACGCCAGGCGAAGTCGAGGTCGTCCATCGTCGAGGCGTCCACAGCGGGTCCGGCCACCAGCGTCCAGCTCGCGGGGTCGTCCCCCGGCGCGTCGATGCGGTCGCGGGTCTGCACCAGCACGCCGCCGGAGATCGCCCTGAACTCTACCGGGTCCGGCGCCGAGTCGGTCGGCATCAACAGCAGCCGGATGTTCTTCTTGCGGGTCAGGACGGTCAGTGCTTCGTCCGAGAAGCCGGGCGCGGCAAGCACTTCGGTGAAGATGTCGGCAACCTGCTCGGCCATCTCCACGGTGACCGGCCGGTTCACCGCGATGACGCCGCCGAACGCCGAGACCGGGTCGCCGGCGTGCGCACGGCGATGCGCGAGCGCAACCGCGTCGTCCGCGCCGCCGGGCACGGTGGCGATCCCACACGGGTTGGCATGCTTGATGATGGCGACCGTCGGGCCGGCGAAGTCGTTCGCGGCGCGCCAGGCGGCGTCGGTGTCGACGTAGTTGTTGTAGCTCATCTCTTTGCCGTGCAGCTGCTGCGCCGACGCCAGCCCCGGACGCCAGTGCCGGTAGAGAGCCGCGGCCTGATGCGGGTTCTCCCCGTACCGCAGGCCAGCCACCTTCTCCCAGGTGGCGCCGGTCCAGGCCGGCCAATCGTCGTCCGAGCCGACCTCGGCGTTCAGGTAGGAGGCGACCGCGACGTCGTAGGCCGCGGTGTGCGAGAACGCGGCGGCGGCCAGCGCCGTCCGCTCGCGCAGGCTGAAACCGCCTGCCTGCAGGGCTTTTTCGACATCGGGATAGCTGGCCGGATCGACCACCACGGCGACCGAGGGGTGGTTCTTCGCGGCCGCCCGCACCATTGCCGGGCCGCCGATGTCGATCTGCTCGACGCTGTCGTCGAAACCCGCTCCACTCGCGACGGTCTCCCGGAACGGGTACAGGTTGACCACGACCAGCTCGAACGCCTCGATGCCCAGCTCGGCGATCTGCGCCAGGTGGGACGGCAGCCGGGTGTCGGCGAGCAGGCCGCCGTGGATCGACGGGTGCAGCGTTTTCACCCTCCCGTCGAGGCACTCGGGAAACCCGGTGACCTCCTCGACCGGCGTCACCGGGATGCCCGCGTCCTGGATCGCCCTGGCCGACCCGCCGGTGGAGACCAGCGCGACACCGGCCGCATGCAGGGTGCTCGCCAGCTCGATCAGCCCGGTCTTGTCGGACACCGACAGCAGCGCCCTCCGGATGGGCCGCCGACCGTCCGCCTCCGCCGTCGTGATGGGACCGTCCTGTGCCGTCATCCGATGCTCACCTTTCGTCCGGTCACCGTGTAGGGCTTGCTGGTCAGGGCGGTGACGACCTCCGGAAGCAGCGAGCGCTCGGCAATCTTGATCCGCTCGTGCAGGGCGGTCGCGTCGTCGTCGTCGTGCACGGGGACGGCGCGTTGCGCGACGATCGGGCCGGCGTCGACGCCGCCGTCGACCAGGAACACCGTGCAGCCGGTGAGTTTGACGCCGTGCGCGAGCGCGTCGGCCGGCGCGTTCATCCCGGGGAACGCCGGCAGCAGCGACGGGTGCGCGTTGATCACCCGGTCCGGGAACGCGTTCAGGAAGACCGGCCCGACGAGCTTCATGAACCCGGCCAGGACCACCAGATCCGCGTTGAAGGACGCAGTCAGCACCGCGAGCCCGCGATTCCACGCCTCCCGGTCCGGGTGGTCGGCGAGCCGGCACACGAACGACGGCACACCCGCCGCCTCCGCGCGGTCCAGGGCAGCACAGCGCGACCGGTCAGAACCCACCGCCGCGACCCGGTACGGCTTCGGTTCGGGGTCGTCCAGCACGGCCTGCAGCAGTGTCCCGGACCCGGAGGCGAGAACCACGATGTTCTTGACGTCCGCGGTCCCCGAGGCGGCGGCCGGCGTGGCCGGATCGTCGTCCACGTCTCACCCGTCTCTGCTCGGCGGTCGGTCGAAGGTGGCGCCATCGGATTCTGCGGCGCGGACCGGTCGCTGTGGGCAGAACCGGGCGGGCCCAGGGTAGTCGCCGGTGCCGCATGGCCCGACGGTGGCCTCACACCGGTGCGGACTGTCGGACCCCCCTGGGATGCTCTGCCGGTGGCGCCGTTGACACCCGATGGGGAGACAGGAAACTCGTGGACGTGGGATCCGTCGCTGTACGCCGGCAGCGCCGGGCACTACCCGGTGGGCCGTGTCGCCTACCCCGGCCGGGTGGCCGACGAGCTCGTCGGGGCGCGGCTGCTGGACGGCTCGGGAGTGCTGCTGGATGTCGGCTGCGGACCGGGTTCGTTGACGCTGCTGCTGGCGCCGCACGTCGCGGAGGCCATCGGCGTCGACGCGGACCCGGACATGCTGACCGAAGCGGCACGGCTGGCCGCAGTGCAACAGATCGGGAACGTGACCTGGCGTCATCTGCGGGGCGAGGACCTCCCGGCCGATCTCCCCCCGCCCAAGTTGGTGACCTTCGCGCAGTCCTTCCATTGGATGGACCGGCCCAAAGTCGCGGCGACTGTGCGCAGGCTGCTCGCGCCCGATGGTGCCGCCGTGCATCTGGGTGGAACGACGCACGAGGGCATGGCCACCGACGACGTACTGCCTCATCCGCAGCCGCCACGTCAGGCGATCTCCGCGGTGATTCAGAGTTTTCTCGGGGCCGACAGACGTGCGGGGCAGGGCGTTCTCGCGGCCGGGACACCCGGGGACGAGGACGAGGTCTTCCGGGCCGCAGGGTTCCGGGGACCCCAGCGCCTCGAAATACCGGGAGGGGTGGTCGAGCGCTCAGTGGAAGAGATCGTGGCCTCGGTGTACTCGTTGTCGAGCTCCGCGCCCCATCTGTTCGGTGAGCGCCTGGACGCGTTCGACAGCACACTGAGGCAGCTCCTCGCCGGTACCGGTGACGACGGTCGGTTCAGCGAGCAGATGGGTCCGATCGGGCTGAGTATCTGGCGCTGACAGGTTCTTCGGCACCACCCGCGGCGATCGACCGGACGACACCTCGAGGGCGGGCGGGTGTTGGGCGCCAATCGGGGAAACCAATCGGTAGCGTCCGACGGCCGTCCGATGATCGACTGCCACCGCCCTGTGAGGAGTGACCTGTGAGTGAGCTTCCGGGAGGACCGGCCGGCGGTCCGGCGTCGGGCCCGCGCGCATCACAGCCGGCGACGTCACCCTCACCGCCCCGGCACGGCAGGCACCGCGACCACACCCGCCGCAACCGCGCGCTCGTTGCGGTCGGGGTGGCGGTGGCGGTCGTTGCTGCCGGTGTCGTCGTGTGGTGGGTGCGGGCCGCAGGCAGTGACGACCCGGCGCTGACGTCCGCGGCGGGTGGCGCCTCGGCAGCCTCCTCTTCCGCGACTCCCTCTGCATCGTCGGCCTCTTCGGCGGTGACAGGAGCTGCGGGCTCTGCTGGTTCTTCGGTTCCGACGGGTTCGTCGGGCTCGGCGTCGGGTCAGCCCGGGGCACCGGCGGGCAACCAGGGGCCGTGCGTCCTGCCGGACGGCGAGCTGACCGTCGCGGCCGCTCCGGAGATCGCCGATGTCGTCACCGCTCTCACCCGCTCGGGCGGGGCCGGCTGCAAGGTCACCGTCGACTTGGTGGATCCGGCGGCAGTGATTGCCGCCAAGGCGGCGGGCGCCGACGTGTGGATCCCGGATTCGTCGATGTGGCTGGACCGGGCGACGGCGGCGGGCATTCAGGTATCGCCCACCCATCCCGTCGTCGCGACGAGCCCGGTGGTCCTTGCCTTGTCGAGCACAGCGGCAGCGCAACTGACCGCCGCCGACGGCACACCGGAGACGGTCCGCATCCTGGAATCGAGGCGGACCGCGACGCCGATCCGGGTCGGCCTTCCCGACCCTCAACGATCCGCGGCGTCGGTGGGCGCGATCCTCGCAGCGCGGGCCGCCGTCGCCGGTACACCCGACGCCAGAGCGGCACTGACCTGGGCGGTCAGATCAAGTCCCCCGCAACTGCCCGTCGACGGCGGCGAGCTGCTCGATCGGCTCAGCGCCGATCCGGGCACCGCGGTTCCGGTCAGCGAGCAGGAGGTCGTCAAGCACAACCAGGCGCACCCGGGGGCGTCGGTGCAGGCCGTCTATCAGGTCGCCGGCGGAGTCGCTCTCGACTATCCGGTCGTCGTGCTGGCTAGCGGGGACGCGGAAGCGGCGGCGGCCGCGCTGGTCGGCGTCCTCACCGATGAACCGGCGTCCACGGCGTTCCTGGATGCCGGCTTCCGCTCCCCTGACGGGCGTCCAGGGGACGCGCTGCGCTCCGTCGACGGGATCGATCCCGGCGTCCGGGTGACGTCGGCGCTGCCGGGCGGTGCTGCCGTCGACGACGCCATCCGCACCGCCCAACTGACCAACGAACCGTCCCGCATGCTGGCGGTGATGGACATCTCCGGGTCGATGGAATCCCAGGTGCCCGGGGCGGACGGTGCCAGTCGGATGGACCTGGCGAAGGCGGCGGCCACCCGTGGTCTGGGGCTGTACGGCGCGGACAGCGACATCGGCCTGTGGGTGTTCTCCCGGAAGCTCGACGGGGCCAGTGATCATCGCGAGCTCATCCCGGTCAGCACACTCGGCGATGACGGTTCCGGCAGCACCGGCGCGGAGCGGCTGGCCCAGGCACTCGGTGGCATCCAGGCCGTCCCGGCAGGCGGGACCGGGCTGTACGACACCGTTCTCGACGCGGTGCGGGCCATGCGCGCCGGCTGGGATCCGTCGAAGGTGAACGCGGTGCTGGTGCTCTCCGACGGGGTGAACGACGACGAGGGCAGCATCTCGCTCGACCAGCTGCTCGGCACGCTGGCTGCGGAGCAGGACCGGGCCCGGCCGGTGACGGTGATCTCGATCGCCTTCGGGCCGGAGAGCGATGTCGAGGCGCTGAGCAAGATCAGTGCGGCGACCGGCGGGGTCGCCTACCAGTCACGGGACCCCAACCAGATCGGCGAGATCTTCCTGGATGCGGTCGGTCAGCGGCTCTGCCGCCCGGGCTGCTGACGCCAGGGTCGGTGCCGTTCCGGCCCCGTCAGCGTTGCTGTTCGGCGGGGTCGGTGTGCTGCTCGCGGACGGGGTGCTCCGCGGTGTCGGCGGTGTGGTCGGGGACGTCGGCTGTGTGGTCGGCGACGGCAACCTCGGCTCGCGGCTCGTCCACGGCCTCCGGCTCTGCCTCAGCAATGCCTGTCTGATCAAGGACTGTTACGTCAGGCGCTGCGTCGTCATGCCGAGTGTCGTCCAGCCCGGTGTCGTCGAGCCCGGTGTCGTCGAGCCCGGTGTCGTCGAGTCCGGTGTCGTCGAGTTCGGCGTCGGCGAGCCCGGTGTCGTCGAGTCCGGTGTCGTCGAGCCCGGTGTCGTCGAGTTCGGCGTCGGCGAGCCCGGTGTCGACGGGTGTCGAGTCCTGGACATCGTTCGCGGCGGTGCCTTCGGGGTCGCCGCGGTCGGCGTCCTGATCACCGTCGGGTGATGAACCGGGATCAGACTCCGCCATGTCGTCGAGGGTTTCGTCGTCGGCGAGGTCGCCCTGGTCGTCATCGGCGTCGGCAAGCACCGCGATGGGACGGTCCGGGCGCCACGGCACCGAACGGCCACCGGTCAACGAGGCCACGGCCACCGCCACGACGCCCACCTCGACCGCGACCACCGCGCCCACCAGCAGCGGCGGCGCGCCGATCGTCGACCAACGACCGTCCCCGATCCTGCCCCGGGCGACCGCCGTCAGGGCGGCCAGCACGACGCCCGCCAGCACGGCACCCGACCCCGCCGCTACGACCCGTTCCGAGCGGGTGGCCAGTCCGCGGATCGCCGGCCGGGCCATCAGGTAGCCGGCCAGCACCGGCACAGCCAGGAACGCCAGGCCGACCACGGACCGGCCCGCATGATCGGGCGCCGCCGCGAACAGCGGGAGCGCCGGAAGATCGACCGTCGATGAGGCGAACGGGCTGTACGTGCCTGGCCCGATCTCGAAACCGACCCCGGTGACGTAGCCCGTCGCGGCGATGACGGCGTTGGGGACGTAGGCGACACCGAGCAGGGCCAGACCGAGACCGTCCATCCATGACGGGGCGGCAAGGGCGCTGACCGCCACGGCGGAGCCGAAATGCGCGACCAGCGCGGCGGTCAGCGCCAGACCACCCCCGCCAATCAGGACGCCAACACCGATTCCGGCGCTCCGCGCGGCCACCTTGACCCAGCGCACGACGGTCGATGACCACCACCCGTGCCACGCGGACCCACGGGCCAGCATGCCGCCCGACGTCGCGACGAGCGCGAGAACGGTTGCGGTCCACACCCGCCCGGCGGGAACGACGCCCTCCGGCCCCAGCCCGCGGGTGAGCGTGGCGACCAGCAGCCCGTACACCCCGGCGGTGACGAGCACGGCCAGCGCCTCGTGCTGACGGCCGATCGGGAGGAAGCGGCCTCGCCGAGCGGTGGTCGCCAGCAGTGCCGCCAGGGCGAGAGTGAACAGCAGCGGAGGGATGGTCAGCACCGTGCTGCCGATGGTCACCGGGATCAGGTTGGCCGCGGCGAATCCGGCCACCCCGGCCCGCAGCGCAGAACCGGCATCAGCGCCCGACGCCGGGGTCAACGCCCAGATCAGGACGGATAAACCAGCGGCGAAGGTCACTCCGGACAGCGCCACCGCGGCGCCGCGCACCGCGGCTGCACCGGCCACCCAGCCGATCGAACTGCCCGCCACCTCCGGCTGGACGGCGGTCGGGCGCTCGGGAGCCAACTGGCGGATCACCCCGCCACTGTCACATGACGAGCGCCGGGTCGTCGCCAGGCACGCCGCCGGAGCGCTGGACAACGCGCGGCGGTCAGTCCTGGGCGTTCCCCTGGGGCCGGTCGGCGCTGGGCATTCCCCTGGGGCGGTCAGTCCTGGGCGTTCCCCCGGGGCTTGTCGGCCGCGGCAGGGCCGCGCTCCGGATCGGCGGGCCGGGCCGGCGCATCGGGACCGGCCTTCGACGATGAAGCGGCTTCGTCCGTCGACGGATCGCTTGCGGCGGTCCCTGGGTCAGCAGCGGGGCTTGCTCGAAGTGGGTTCCTGTCGGTCTCGGTCCCGACGATGAACTGCGGTCCGGTCGCCGGCTCGTCTGCCGACCGATCGGTCGCCGGTGGCGGCTGGTAGGCCGCAGCCGCGTATCCACCGGATTGGCCAAAAGAGCCGTACGCGGCGGTCGGAGCGCCCCAGGTCGCGGGCCCGGACGGACCGGTGTAGCCGCCTTGTTGGCCCGGCGACCACACACCCGCCTGAGCTGCCGGGCCGGCCGGCTGATCGGATCGGCTGACCGGGTTCCCCAACGCCGCCGATGGCCCCGCTGAGGGCGACCCACCGGCCACGCCCGTGGTGGCCGCTGCGGACCCGCTCCCGCGCAGCCAGGGCGGGACGTCAGCGCCGACGACGTAGGCGCCGATGGCGACGACCGCCTGGATGATGCCGAAGATGACCAGCAGGATGGCGCCCATTCCCTTGCTGGCCTGGCTGCCGAAGGCGATCTGGACCGAGCTCTCGGTGCCCAGCGACACGATCGCTCCCGCGGCGCCGCCGACCGAGACGGCCGCGACCGCGAGCCGGGATACCTCACTGCCCGGAAGGAACGCCGCGAGGGCGAGCAGACCGGCGATCAGCAGGAGTACAGGGACATAGGCGGGGCCGACCGCGAACACGGACAACGACTCGTCGGAGCGGCTGACCGAGATCTCCGGTAGGAAGCCCCAGAGGAAGTTCAGGGCGCCGAGGACAGCGACGGCCAAGCCGAGAAGTCTTGCCGGATCGAGGGTTCGCGCGGCGGCGGAGCCGCGGCCACCCCGCGAAGCGCCGGCGCCGGGTCGCCCGATGACGTGCACCGGCCCGGTGTCGCGTTGAGCGTCCGCCGGCGTCCAGGCGGCCGGCCCGGGCACCGCGGGGCCACCGCCGTAACCCGCCGCTGTCGGGGCGGCTTGCCGTTCATGGCCCGGTTGGTATGCCGCCTGGGAGACGCCGACCTGCTGGTAGGCAGCCTGCGGATAACCAGTCTGCGGATAACCAGCCTGCGGATAACCAGCCTGGGGGTCCGCGGCCTGGGCGTAGGCACCCTGTGTGTTCACGGCCTGCGGGGAACCACTTTGCGCGGAGCCACTCGGTGAAAAGGCACCTTGTTGGTACCCGGTCACCGGATATCCGGCGGGCTGCTGCGGCGCGGCCGACCGATACGGTGCGGCCGGCGGGTCGCCGGTCGGCTGCTGGTCGTTGCCGGTCATGGTCGTCTCCTCAGGTCACGCCAACGACAGACCGCCGACAACGCGCTCACCCGTCGACACAGGTGAGTGTCCGGTCGGCGCAGCCGGTATGGCGGTGACGACCACAGGACTGGACCTGATGATCGGCACGTTCGACAGCGTCGTGTTCGAACGTACCGACCTGTCTGCACAGACCGCGCCAGGCAACGGTCGCGTCCCCGCAATTCATCGACGACCCGCAGGTGAACAAGCGCGCCCGGATCAGGCACCTCGAATCGCGCGCACCGGGTCACGCGGCCTGGACCACGCGCCGGGATCACTCCGCCTGGAGCGTGCGGCCCCGGGATACCCGCGTCGCGGTACACGCGTCGCGGGATCCAAGCGCCGCCAATCACGCGGCTACGTCAGGCGATGGCGGCGCGCAGCAGGCGTGCGGTTTCGGACGGGGTCTTGCCGACCTTGACGCCGACCGCCTCGAGGGCTTCCTTCTTCGCCTGCGCGGTGCCGGCCGATCCGGAGACGATCGCACCGGCGTGCCCCATGGTCTTGCCCTCGGGCGCGGTGAACCCAGCGACGTAGCCGACCACGGGCTTACGGACGTTGTCGGCGATGAAGGCGGCGGCGCGTTCTTCGGCGTCGCCGCCGATCTCACCGATCATCACGATGGCGTCGGTCTCGTCGTCGGCCTCGAAGGCTTCCAGCGCATCGATGTGGGTGGTCCCGATGATCGGGTCGCCGCCGATACCGATGGCCGTGGAGAACCCGAGATCCCGCAGCTCGTACATCATCTGGTAGGTCAGGGTGCCGGACTTGGAGACCAGGCCCACCCGACCCGGGCCCGTGATGTTGGCCGGGATGATGCCCGCGTTCGACTTCCCGGGGGAGATGATGCCCGGGCAGTTCGGGCCGATGATGCGGGTCTTGTTGCCGGTGGCCACCGCGTGCGCCCAGGCCTTCGCGGAGTCGTGCACCGGGACACCCTCGGTGATGACGACGGCGAGCCCGATCCCGGCGTCGATCGCCTCGATGATCGCGTCCTTGGTGAAGGCCGGCGGCACGAACAGCACGCTGACGTCCGCGCCGGTCTCCTTCATCGCCTCTTCGACGGAACCGAAGACGGGCTGCGGCGTGCCGTCGACATCGACGGTGGTACCGGCCTTTCGGGCGTTCACGCCGCCGACGATGGTGGTGCCGGAGGCGAGCATCCGGCGGGTGTGCTTCATGCCCTCGGACCCCGTCATGCCCTGCACGATGACGCGGGAGGTTTCGTTCAGGAAGATCGCCATCGTCAGACTCCCGTGCTCTTCAGTGCCGCTGCCGCAAGTTCCGCGGCCTTGTCGGCGCCCTCGTCCATGGTCTGTGCCTGCGTCACCAGGGGGTGCGCCGCGTCGTTCAGGATTCGCCGGCCCTCCTCGACGTTGTTGCCGTCGAGTCGTACGACCAGCGGCTTCGTCGCGTGGTCGCCGAGGATCTCGAGCGCGGAGACGATGCCGTTCGCGACGGCGTCGCAGGAGGTGATGCCGCCGAACACATTGACGAAGACGGCCTGGACGTCCGGGTCGGACAGGATGATGTCCAGGCCGTTCGCCATCACCTCGGCGCTCGCGCCGCCGCCGATGTCCAAGAAGTTCGCCGGGGACATTCCGCCATGGGCTTCACCGGCGTAGGCGACGACGTCGAGCGTCGACATCACCAGTCCCGCACCGTTTCCGATGACGCCGACCTGGCCGTCGAGCTTGACGTAGTTGAGACCCTTTTCCTTCGCCCGGACTTCGAGCTGGTTCTCGGCCGCGTTGTCCTCGAGGGCAGCGTGGTCGGGGTGGCGGAAGCCGGCGTTCTCGTCGAGCGAGACCTTGCCGTCCAGCGCCAGGACGGTGCCGTCGGGGGTCTTGACGAGCGGGTTCACCTCGACGAGGGTCGCGTCCTCGGCGACGAACGTCTCCCACAGATGCTGCAGGATGTCGATCACCTGATCGCGGACCTCGGCGGGAAACCTTCCGGCGTCGGTGATCTCGGTTGCCTTCGCGAGGTCGACGCCGGTCAGCGCGTCGACCGGGATCTTCGCCAGCGCGTCCGGCCGCTCCACGGCGAGCTGCTCGATCTCCATGCCGCCCTCGTGCGTCGCCATCGCCAGGAAGGTCCGATTGGAGCGGTCGAGCAGGAAGGAGACGTAGTACTCCTCGGCGATGTCGCTTGCCGGGCTGATCAGCACCTGCCGAGTGATGTGGCCCTTGATGTCCAGGCCCAGGATGTTGCCCGCGTGCTTGCGGACGTCGTCGAGGGTGGCGGCGAACTTCACCCCGCCGGCCTTGCCGCGGCCGCCGATCTTCACCTGGGACTTCACCATCACCGGTGTCCCGAGCTGGGAGGCAGCCTCGACCGCGTCGTCGACCGTCGTCACCACGACACCGGTCGGGGCAGGGACACCATGTGCGGCGAACAGTTCCTTCGCCTGGTACTCGTACAGATCCACGTCTTCTCCCTCGCAGGACTGCGGGTGCCGGAAAACGAGTCCGGCGCAACCGAAGCCCGGGCGCCGAAGACCGTCGTCGTTACCCTAGCGACCTATGGACGGCCGGACTTGACGGGGAGCTGAGACCTCCCACACGTTGGGCCGGACGGGTAACACACCTGCCCGCCGGGGACCGGGTCGACCGGCGCGCACCCTCCCTGCTCCACCGGCAGGGACCGGTGTGACCGCAACAGGTGTCAGCGCCGTCCGCTCATTCCTGCGCGAGCCTCGGTGCCACCTGAGCGCGCAGCCAGTCGACGATGGTGCTGGTCGGCGCGCCGGGGGTGAAGATCCCGGTGACCCCGATCTCGGCCAGTTCCTTGATGTCCTGCGCCGGGATGATGCCCCCTCCGAAGACCACGATGTCCTGGGCGTCGGCCTCGGCGAGCAGGGTCACCACCCGGCGGAACTGGGTCATGTGAGCCCCCGACAGCACCGAGAGGCCAACCGCATCGGCGTCCTCGGCCAGTGCCGCGGCGACGATCTGTTCGGGCGTCTGGTGCAGGCCCGTGTAGATCACCTCCATGCCGGCGTCGCGGAGCGCCCGGGCGACCACCTTGACGCCGCGGTCGTGACCGTCGAGGCCGGGTTTCGCGACCACCACCCTGATCGGCCGGGTGGGGTCGGTCGGAAGGGCCTCGGTCGCCGAATTTGCGCCGGTCGGCGAATTGGCGGTGATCGGCGAATCGGGGATTGCAGCTGCATCAGCGCCGGTCGGTGCATTTGCGGTGCTCGGTGGATTAGCGGTGCCCGGTGATCCAGCGACCGGTGAACGGGGAACCGACATCATCTGCCTTTCGAGGTGGTGCCCGCCGGAGCGGAGCCCTTGGGCGGCGTGGTGGTGCGGCGGGCGGCGGTGATCCCGGCCAGCGGCGCGGGGGTGTCGATCCGTACCCGCTGGGCAATCTTCGCGAAGAACGGCGCGGCGACCAAGAGGGCCAGCACGGCCAGCACAGCCGCCCAGAGCCCCGCGCCCCAACCGAAACCTGCGACCGCGCGCACCGCGGGCGGAACGATCAACGACTGTCCGACGACTGCCGCCGAAGCCACCAACCACGCGGCGGCGGCGCCGGCCCGGTGTGTGAGAGCCGCAGCCCACACGCCGATGACGCCGCCGATGGCGAGCGCCCAGATCCCCCAGGTGTCCAGGTCGTAGCCGTGCCACAGACCCGGTCCAGACCCGGTCAGGTCACTGTGGGCCGGCAAAGACAGGCCGACGACGATCAGCGCCGTCAGCCCGACCGCGGGCCAGACCCGGGCCGAACGCGCGGCGGCGAGGGTGTCGTCATCGACGATCGCCGGTGAGGCCTGCTCGACGCGTCGCATCGTCAGCACCCCGAGCACAGCGGCCGCGATGGCGCAGAGCGTGCCGAGCACCGAGAACCATTGACCGGGACCGGTTGTCCAGAAGTGTTCCGTTCCGGTCGAGTCACCCGTGGTGGACAGCACGAGGGATCGGGCCAGCAACGCCTGGCCGAACGCGTACACCGCACCTGCCCAGACGACCGTCGCGGCAGCTCGGCCGAGGACGGCGAGCGAGGGCACCAGCGCCAGCACCCCGGCCCCCGTGAGCGGGGCCGCAGCCACCAACTGCGGCAGTGCTGCGGGAAGCAGCGCGCCACCGGCGACATCGTCCGGTGCGGCACCGTCGAGGTACAGCAAAGGCATGCTGCCCGCGCCGACGAGGGCGGCCGCTGCCAGCAGGGCCAGCACGCCGGTTCCGATCGTCATCCATCCCGGTGGGGGGGATCCGTCCGGATCCCGCGCACCGGCGGGGTCGGCCGTTCTTCGGCTGAGCAGTCCGGCAAGGGCCAGTACCAGCGCACCCAGCAACCCGCACCAGACGACCGGGGAAAGACTCGTCGGGGCTCCGAAGAGAACCGCGAGCACGGCTGTCAGGCCGGGCACGGCGGCGGCGAGCGCCGTTCCGCCGAGCAGCGCCCGACCGATGGAGGTCGGCAGCGCCGCCGCGATCACGACCACGACCGCGGCGACGAAGCCCAGCAGGGCGGCCCCGACGAGCCCGGTGAGACTCGACCCGAACGGAAGCACGCGCAGAGCCAGGTAGCCGCCCGAATACGGCGTTCCGAGCGCGCCGACCATCAGCAGGATGGCACCGAGGAATCCGACGAGGACCATCGGCATGTTGAGCGAGCGCCGACCGGGCGAGGCCCGACTCAGCGCGGCGGCCACCTGGGTTCCGTCAAAGATCTCCACGTCGCCGATCGCCCCAGCACTGACGTCCGCATCTGGCGGTATTGGATCGACCGGATCAGGGTTCGGGCCCGAGAAGATTCGCTCGTCGGGCTCATCCCGACCCGGCGCCACCTGAGTCGCCAGCCGCATCGCGGCCAACACTCCGACCGTCAGCCAGAGCACGTCCGCCAGCACCAGAACCCAGCCGCCGGCTGCGGCGGTGAAGGGCCTGGCCCGCTCGGTGGTTTCGGCGAACAGTTCGGGGCGGGTGACCCGGTCGGGTTCGGAGAGGACAGCCACGTCGGTCAGCAGCCGCACCACCCCGATGACGCCGGCACCCGCGGTCGCGGCAAGCCCGAGAACCGGCCGGCGCACCGCCAACCCGACGGCCAGCAGACCCGGCAGCACCGCGGCCAGCGCCGCAGCCGCGACGGCGGTCGTCGGCGACCCGTCGGCCGTGCCGACGACGCCGAGCAGCGGGCTGACGCCAACCAGGACGCCGGCCAGCAGCAGCAGCGTCGACAGCGCCAGAGCGGCCCGCCGCTCGTCGGGATCGACGGCCTGACCGCCGGGGTCGGGCGTGATTGCGGTCACGGTGTCCGCCGGGCCGGGCATGAACCCAGCAGCCGCCCACCGGGAGGCAGAGTGGCACGGCGGGCTGATTGCACGGTTCCGACCGTAGCAACCCAGGGCGACAACGCCGGCCGTTCGAGCGCGGCTTCGGTGCGCAGGTGCAGCTACACCGGTGAGCGCCGGCGATCAGCGATGATCGATGCATGATTCAGCCTCTGGCCATCGGCGTGATCGTCGCCGGCCTGCTGCTCGCCGCGTGGACAGGCTTCCAGGCCTGGCGGCGCCGGCCGACCACCGAGGCCCAGATGGTCGGCGCGATCGTCGTCGAGGTGGCACTGCTGGTGCAGACGGTGATCGCGATCGTCCGACTGACCGGCGGCCAGGAGCTCACCGAGCCGGTGACCTTCGTCGCCTATTCGATCGGGATCCTGTTGCCGCTGCCGTTGGGCTTCCAGCTTGCTCGTCTCGAGCGGACCCGATGGGGGTCGCTGTCGCTGTGCTTCACTGCAGTGGTGGTGGCGGTGATGACCCTCCGGTTGATACAGCTCTGGCAGGCCCCCGTTGGCTGACCAGTCGCCGCTCGGCGCGGATGCCACGGCACCGGACGACGACGGCCCGCCCACCGGACCGCGCCGCGTCCTGATCGCCCTGTACGCGGTTTTCGCGCTGGCCGCCACCGCTCGCGGGGTCGTCCAGATCATCACCAAATACGACGAAGCGCCTGTGGCGTACCTGCTTTCGTTGTTCTCCGGCCTGGTGTACATCGCCGCGACCGTCGGCCTGGTCACTCACCGGCGGTGGTCGCGACCGCTGGCCTGGGCCGCGGTCGGTACAGAGATGGTCGGCGTCATCACGATCGGCATCGCCTCGATCATCGACTCCGAGGCGTTCCCGAAGGACACCGTCTGGTCGCGCTTCGGCGCCGGCTACGGCTACGTGCCGATCATCCTGCCGGTGCTGGGGCTGATGTGGCTCTGGCAGACCAGGGAGTCCGCGCGGTCGGAGGGTTCGTCGGCGGATTAGCCGTGTGGACAACCCGCCCGTTCGGTTGCACTGATCTGTCACTCTGCGCTCGTGTTCAGCGATGACAGCCCGGACGAAGGAGCGGATCATGACGGCCATGACGGTGATGCCCCGCGGAGTGGCCGACTGGACCGTGGACGATCTGGACGCGTTGCCCGATGACGGGCTGCGCTACGAAATGCTCGACGGGATTCTGCTGGTGAGCCCGGCTCCGACCCGGCGTCATCAGCGGGCGGTGGTGCAGCTCGGTCTGTTGCTGGCAGCGGCGTGCCCGCGCGACATGGAGGCGCTGGTTGCCCCGCTCGACTGGCGCCCGGACATCCGAACATCGCTGCAACCGGACGTGCTCGTGCTGAAGAACCGGGACCTCTCGGCGCCCGTCAACGAGTCGATGATCCTTGCGGTCGAGGTGCTGTCGCCGTCGACGCGTCGCAAGGACTCGATCTACAAGCGGTCGAAGTATGAGGACGCAGGCGTTCAGAACTACTGGATCGTCGACCCCGAGGAGCCGTCGATCCTGGCCCTGGAGCTGGTCGACGGTTCGTACGTGACTGTCGGTGCGGCCACCGGCGACGATCCGGTCACGCTCGACAAGCCTTTCCCCGTCACAATTGTGCCCGCTGATCTGCTGCGCTGACCGCCCTGGCAACCGTGAGCAGGTCGCCCGCGACCACAGCTCGGATCGCCAAAGTTCGGAACCAGCGACACCTTAGAGCTTGGTCATCGGCACGCCGCCGATCAGCATCAGCCGGACCTTCCCGGCCGTCCCGAAGTCGATGGTCGCGGTTGCCCGCTGTCCGACGCCGTCGACAGCGACAACGGTGCCCAGCCCGTACTTGTCGTGCGACACCCGGTTACCCACAGCAAGTTCCAGCACCGGCCCGGAACCGAGCGGACGCCGACCGGTCGAGGACGACGATTTCTCCCCGAACCGGCTCGCCGTCATCGGCGCCGAGCGCGAACCCCACCCGGCACCGGATGAGCCGCCGCCGGACGAGTTGCCGAAGCCGCGGCCACCCCGGCCGCCGAACGTCCGACCGTTGATGTTGCCCTCGAACGAGCTGTCCCCGATGAATCCGCCCGACCTGGCGTCCTCATCGGTGCGCCTCCACTCGACGAGGTCCTTGGGGATGTCGTCGAGGAACCGGGACGCTGGGTTGGCGCCGGGCTGACCCCAGGCGGACCGCATCATCGCGCGCGACACGTACAGCCGCTGCTTCGCCCGGGTGATCCCGACGTAGGCGAGCCGACGCTCCTCGGCGAGTTCGACCTCGTCGCCCAACGATCGCTGATGCGGGAAGATGCCGTCCTCCCACCCGGTCACGAACACCACCGGGAACTCCAGGCCCTTCGCTGTGTGCAGCGTCATCAGGGTGACGACACCGTCCGCCGAATCAGGCACCGCATCGGCGTCCGCGACCAGCGACAGCTGCTCCATGACGGCGATCAACAGGTCACCGGCGTCCGGCGGGACGTCCTCGTCCGCCTCCGGGTCGGCCTCCCGCTGATCGACGGCGTCGGCGTCACCGGCGACCGCAGCGACCCCGAGAGCCGCTGTGGCCACGAGTGTCTCGGTCGTCTCCCGAAGCACACTGACCAGTTGGTCGAGGTTTTCCAGCCGGGATCCGTCCTGCGGGTCGTCGGAGGCCTCGAGTTCGGCGCGGTAGCCGGTGCGGTCCAGCACCGCCGTCAGCAGGTCGGCCGGTTCCATCCCGAATCCGACCTCGGCGCGCAGCCCGGCCAGCAGTCCGGCGAACGATTCGAGTGAGTTGGCGGACCTGGTGGCCAGGCCGGGGATGTCCTTGATCCGCTGCAGCGCCTCGCCGAACCCGATGCGCTCCCGTTCGGCGAAGACCGCGACAGTGGCCTCCGCGCGGTCACCGATCCCCCGCCGCGGGGTGTTCAGGATGCGCCGGAGATTGATCTCGTCATCGGGATTGGCGATCGCGCGGAGGTAGGCCAGCGCGTCCTTGACCTCTTTGCGCTCGTAGAACCGGACCCCGCCGACGATCCGGTACGGCATCCCGGTCCGGATGAAGACATCTTCCAAGGATCGTGACGCCGAGTTGGTCCGGTAGAACACCGCGACATCGCCGAACACCGCGTCGCCGGCATCGACGAGGGCGTCGATCTCCTTGCCGACGAACTGCGCCTCGTCGTGCTCGTTGTCGCCCACGTACCCGACGATCTGGGTACCGCCACCCTGCGCGGTCCACAGATTCTTGGCCCTGCGCTCCGGGTTACGGGCGATGACGGCGTTCGCCGCCGACAGGATCGTCTGGGTCGAGCGGTAGTTCTGCTCGAGCATGATCGTCCGCGCGTTCGGGTAGTCCCGCTCGAACTCGACGATGTTGCGGATGGTGGCGCCGCGGAACGCGTAGATCGACTGATCAGCGTCGCCGACCACGACCAGTTCGGCCGGGGGCACCGATGACGCCGCCGGACGCACCAGCTCGCCGTGGGCGGTGCGGACCTCCCGCTCGTCGGTGGTCCCGCCGACCAGGTGCTTGACCAGCATGTACTGGGCGTGGTTGGTGTCCTGGTACTCATCGACCAGCACGTGCCGGAACCGTCGCCGGTAATGCTCCGCAACGTTGGGATACGCCTGCAGCAGCTCGACCGTCTGCATGATCAGATCGTCGAAGTCGAACGCCTGCGCCGCCCGCAGCCGGGACTGGTAGCCCTCGTAGACCCGCGCGACGATCTTCGCCTGATCGGAATCCGCCCGGTCGATCGCCGTCTGCGGATCGATCAGCTCGTTCTTCAGGTTGGAGATCTGCGCTGCGAGCGAACGGGCCGGGTACTTTTTGGTGTCGATGTTCAGCCCGTTGGCCACCAACTGCGCCAGCCGCTGCGAGTCGGCGGCGTCGTAGATGGTGAAGGTGGACTTCATCCCGAGCTGACCGGCCTCGGCGCGAAGGATCCGGACGCACATCGAGTGAAACGTCGACACCCACATCGCGCGGGCTCGGTTGCCGACAAGGTCGCCGACGCGCTCCTTCATCTCCCTGGCGGCCTTGTTGGTGAACGTGATCGCCAGGATCTCGCCGGGCTGCGCCCCGCCCACTGCCAGCAGGTATGCGATACGCCTGGTGAGCACCCGTGTCTTGCCCGAGCCTGCTCCGGCAACGACGAGCAGCGGCGCTCCGCGGTGCTCGACGGCCTCCCGCTGTGGCGGGTTGAGGCCCTCCAGCAACTCGTCGGCGCGCTGCTTGGCCCGCTCGGCGCGTTCCCGGGCGCGTTCGGCATTGGCGGCCGCGGCTTCCGCGCCGAGGTTGCGAACACCCACCGCCGCGGCCGTCGCCACACCGGCGGGAGGGAGCTCGAAAAGGCTTGTCATATCGGCAACAACGCTACCCGGAACAGCCGACAGGACGGTGACGCCGCCACGCGCGTCCGGGTCGGGAGCGCCCGGACCGGGTCGTCGCGCGCCGGGGTGCGTCTTGTTGGCGACGACGCCCTGACGTGTGCACATCTGTGTGCGAAGGGGATGCGGACGACCGGGCTGATGTGGTTCACTACCCGACATGACCTGCCGCGGAACTCTCAGCTGTGCGCTCGCACGGCCGGAGTTTTTTTATGGGTACCGGATCCCGGTGCCCGTCCGCGGCTGAACCAACCGCCACGACGACGCCCCGAGGTCCGCAGAGACCCGGGGCGTTTTTCGTACCCGGCTCGAGCGGCCAGGGGCAGAATGAGGTTCGATCATGACCACCCCAGTCAGCACCGCCCCAGCCAGCACCGCCCCGACCAGCACCGCCCCGACCAGCACCGCCCCGATCGCCGCACCTGCCGGCGCCCCGACTGCAGGCGCCCCGGCCAGTAGATCTCTGGCCGACAGCGCGGTCCGCGCTACCCTCCCGGTGCACCAGCGGACCCGAGCCACCCTCACGGAGCAGGCCATCGACGCCACCGATCCAACCCAGGCACCGGCACCCGAGCTGATCCCCGTTCCACAGGATCAGGAGGGGATCGACGTGCTCCGCAAGGAGATCGACGCGATCGATGCCGAACTCGTCAAGCTGATCCTGCACAGGACCGCGATCTCGCACGCCATCGGCACCGCGCGCAAAACCCTCGGCGGACCCAAGATCGTCTACAGCCGTGAGATGGCCATCTTGGAGCGCTTCCGCGCGCTCGGCCCTGCGGGTACCGACCTCGGGATGCTGCTGCTCGCGATGGGGCGCGGCCGGCTCGGCCGCAAGTAACCCGTCACAAGCACCCGTCACACGCACCCGTCACTGGGCCTGTGCAGGTAACGGTGTGAGCCGCAGCCGAACTGCTGCGCGCCTCCGTCAGGTCCTCCCTGCGAAGTCGACATCGGCGGTGGCGACGGTTCCGGCGGTCCGGCCCGATAGGTCCAGTACAGGTTCGTGTGTGCGATCACCTGCTCCGGCGGTGGCGCGCCCCATTCCGACATGTCGCTGGTGGTGTGCGCGTCCTTGACCAGGGTCGCGTCGTATCCCCGGACGAGCGCGCCGTGCAACGTCGAGCGGATGCACTCATCGGTCTGAGCGCCGGCCACGATCAGCCGGCCCACCGAGAGACCTGCCAGCACCGACTCCAGGGTGGTTTCCTCGAAGGCGTCGCCGTAGCTCTTCTCGACCAGCGGCTCCGCCTCGTCCGGCTTCAACTCCGGCACGATGCGCCAGCCGTCACTCCCCCGGATTATCTCCTGGTCGCTGTGCTGAACCCAGACGACCGGAACCTGCTCCTGCCGAGCCTTGTCCACCAGGCCGGAGATGTTGGCCACCACCGCATCGCGCCGGTGCCCGTCCTCGACCACGCAACTCTGCACGTCGATCACGAGAAGCGCTGTATTGGGCCGGTTGTCGAGTGTGGTCATCGTCGCTCCCTTGTCCGCCGGACGCCTGGGGCGACCGTAGACCTCGCCACCGACAGCCGTTGTCTGCCTTGTTAGTCACCGACTGTGGGTGCGACGGCCGCGAGATGACGGGCTTCCAGGTCTCGACAATCGGTATGCCGTCAGCGCCGCCGAGCGTGGCTTTCGGTTGCCGGCAGTCAAACCGGACAATGACGCCGATCGGCGGCGCGCCAAGTTGCAGGCTGGCCAACCCTGCCTGGAGGGGCCGCGCGGGTAGGCAGGGCGGTCAGACCAGGCGGCGGTCGGACGCCCAGCGGGACAGCTCGTAGCGGTTCGACTTCTGCGTCTTGCGCAGCACGCTCGAGACATGGGTCTCGACGGTCTTGATCGAGATGAACAGCTGCGCGGCGATTTCCTTGTAGGCGTAGCCCCTGGCCAGCAGTTTGAGCACCTCGCGCTCGCGGGGCGAGAGCATGTCCAGCTCGGGGTCGGCGACCACGGCGGGCCCGTTGCGGTCGGAGAACGCGTCCAGTACGAAACCCGCCAACCGCGGGGAGAACACCGCGTCCCCCGCCGCGACCCGGACGACCGCGTCGGCCAGTTCGCGTCCCGAGATCGTCTTGGTGACGTATCCACGTGCGCCCGCCCGGATCACGGCGATGACGTCCTCCGCCGCGTCGGACACGCTCAGCGCCAGGAACACCACGTCGGGGAACTTGGCGTGCACCTGCTCGAGCACGGCGCGACCGCCGCCGTCGGGCATGTGCACGTCGAGCAGCACCACGTCCGGCGGCTGGGAGGTGATCCGCACGACGGCTTCACCGACCGACCCGGCCTCGCCGACAATGGCGATGCGGTCGTCGTCCAGGCCGGCCAGTTCCGCTTTCACGCCGGTGCGGAACAAGGCATGGTCGTCGACGAGGAACACTGTGACCGGCTCGCTCACGCTGGGCCCCTTGCTTCGGCGGACGCCCTGACCGTACTCGGCTGCGCACCCGGTCCAGTGTTCGAGCCGACAGGTCCGTTGTCCGATTCAAAGGGTCCGGTGGTCGAGCCGGCAGATCCCGAGTCCGAGCCAGCAGCCCCCGTGTTCGAGCCGGCAGGCCGCGTGTCCGAGCCGGCACCGGCCGGTTCGAACGGGCCGTCGAATCCGGTCCGGTCGGTGTCGTCGGCCGCGGTGCTCACCTGCACCGTCAGCTCGACCTCGGTGCCTTCGCCCAGCGTCGAACGGACGGTGGCCTTACCGCCGTGCCGCTCCATCCGTCCGCGGATCGACTCGGCCAGTCCGCGGCGGTCGGTGGCGACGTCCTTCTGGTCGAACCCGACTCCGCGGTCACGGACGAAGACACTGGCGACGCCGTCCTCGACCTCCGCGTACACGCTGATCTCCTCGACGCCGGCGTGCTTGGCGGCATTGACCATCGCCTCACGCGCGGCGGCCACCAGCGCGGCGAGATGTTGGTCCATGGTGGCGTCGCCGACGATCACCGGCGTGACCGCAACGGCGTAGGTGTCCTCGATCTCGCCAGCGACCTCGGCCAACGACGCGGCGAGGGAGATGGACGCCGGCCGTGACGACTCGCCTGCCGCGGCATAGCCGGCCGGGCCGTACAGCCACGTCCGCAGCTGCCGTTCCTGGCTCCTGGCCAGCCGCTGCACCTCCCGGGCGTTACCGGCCTGCCGTTGGATCAGCGCGAGGGTCTGCAGCACGGAATCGTGCAGGTGGGCGGCGATCTCGGCGCGCTCGCGCTCCTGAATGCGACCCCGCCGCTCGTCACCGAGGTCCCGTACCAGCCGGAGCCACCACGGGATGGTGATGACGGCAACGCCGACCAGCGTCAGCACGACGGCGATCAGCGCCGACCGCACCGCGGTGAAGTCGAGTTGGCCGATCGCGAAGACGGACAGCCCGCCGACGACGAGCAGACAACCGCCGATCAGTCGCCACCACGAGCCGGTCGTCGGCCCGACGATGCCGGCGGCCGTCCGGCGCCAGCGTGCCCGGCGTCCCTCATCGGCCTCGCGCCAGATGAACGCGGCGCCGATCGCTGCCAGTCCCAGCGGCCCGAGGACCCAGGTCAGCACCTGCCCGAAGCCGAGCGCGGTGGCCACGATCAGCAGCGCGACACCGACCGCCGCCACGCCCAGGGCTTGGCGGCGTTCGATCGCACTGGCCGGCCCAGCGGCCTGCGCGGGCGACGGCGTGCGCTGCGGGACGAAGATCCACAGCAGTGCGTAGGCCAGCACCCCGGCTCCGGCCATCACGGCCAGCAGCGCGAAGGTCACCCGTACCCAGAGCACAGGAACGCGGAGATGATCGGCGATCCCGCCGCAGACGCCGCCGAGGATCGAGCCCTCCGGCCGTCGGGTCAGCTTGGGCAGTCCGTCCGGGGTGAACCGCGCGGCGGGCGGCGGTCCGAGTAGTCCCGCCGGTGGGACCGCATCGGTGGGCGGAAGCGGGTCTCCCGACGGGGATGGTGGCAGCTGGGATGGTGGCGTCGGAGATTCTGGCGCCGCGGACGGTGACGCGGATGCTGGCTGCGCCAAAGATGGCCTCGGGGATGGGGCTGGCGGGGCGGCCGGCGCCGATCCTGCCGCTGAACCGGCGTCCGGGGCGGGCTTTTCCGATGGCATCCCGTCGCCGGGGAGATCGACAGTCTCGTCGACGCCGGCACCGACGGCGTGCTGCCCGGTCGCGCCGGCATCGGTTGCCGCGGAGGTTTCGTCCGCCGACGGGGCAGGACTGCCCGCGGCATGACCGAAACGCAGGTGCGCGCTCGCGTGGGCGCCAAGGGCGCGGCGGGCACGGGACGACGACTTCACCAGTTCAGGGTCACACGTCCCGGTCGCGAGCGGTATCCGGGTTCACCCTGGATCGGCGAACCAGGGGGATCCCCGATGGTGTGACGAGCGCGACCGGAGCACGCTCATGGCATGAGCAATTGGCAGCAGGATCGCACCCCGGGACCGGGCGCCCCCGGCGGAGATTGGTGGACGCGGCGTCCCCGCCGGTCGGCGAACGATCGCAAGGTCGCCGGCGTCGCCGGCGGTCTCGGTCGGGCGTTCGGCGTCGACCCGGTGCTGATCCGGGTCGGCTTCGTCATCCTGACCGTCTTCGGCGGCTTCGGTGGCCTGCTGTACGTGCTGGGCTGGCTCTTGCTGCCCGCGGACGGCGACGAGGTGTCGGCGGCCGAGTCGCTGATCGGACGCGGCCGTTCGTCGACGCCGCCGGCGCTCGCGGTCGGGCTCGCCATCGTCGCCCTGTTCTCCATCGCCTCGATGTTCTCCTGGGGACTTCCCTTCTGGCCGCTGGTGATCGGAGGCATCATCGTCATTTCGGTCGCGAAGAAGCGTGGTCAGGGATGCTCCGGACACGGTGGACCGCGCGGCTCATACGGCGGGAACCTCCACGGCGGTACCGATCACAGCGGGGACGACTGGGCCGCCAGGATGACCGCGAAGGGTGAGTCCTGGGGCGCCCAGGCCGAACAGTGGGTGGCCCGCCAGCCGTGGTCGGGAACGCCGACGCCCGGCAAGGACGCACCCTCGCCGTTCGAGAAGCCCGCGTTCTGGGACGAGAAGGGCACGTCGGGAGTCAACATGACCAAGGGGGGTGCGCCGACCGCCGGTGCATCCGAAGCCCCGACGCCGACCGAACCGGAGACACCACAGCCACCCGCGTGGGATCCGCTGGGCGTCGCGCCGTTCGCCTGGGATCTGCCCGAGCCCAGCCCGCTGCCGCCGGCAGCCCCCGCACCGCGTCAGCGCGGAGTGATCGGCCGGGTGACGATGGGCGCGGTGCTGCTGGTCGCCGGCCTCGCGACCGCAGGCATCTTCGCCGGGTGGTGGCAGCTGAGCTGGGCCGGCGTCGCGGCAACCGCCCTCGCTGTGGTGGCCCTCGGCCTGTTGATCGGATCGCTGCGGGGTCGTGGGCAGTCGCTGATCGGCCCGGGCATCTTCCTGTCCGTGCTGACCCTGGGGTTGACCGTCACCGGGGTCGACGGCACCAGCGGGTACGGCCAGCAGACCTGGACGCCGTCCACGGCCGCGGTCGCGGAGCAGCAGTCGCCGTACGTCCTCAACGGCGGCCAGGGCACGCTCGACCTGTCCGGGATCACGGTGCCCGCCGGTCAGACGGCTGACATCGAGGTGGAGGTGAGGGCCGGTCAGGCGTCGGTGACCGTACCGGCGGACGCGAACGTGAACGTCACCTGCAGCGCCAATGCGGGCCAGCTCGACTGCCTCGGCATCGAGTCCGACGGATTGCAGCAGGAGATCAACCAGACGCAGGTCGGCTCGACCGACGAGGGAACCATCAATCTGACCGTCAGCGTCGGGGCGGGACACGCGGAGGTGCGCAATGGCTGAGTCGAACACGACAACCGGTGCGGGACAGAGCGGTTCGACTCACGCTCCCGGCCGTCGGGTCAACATCATCGGGCTTGTCTTCTCGCTGGCGTTCTTCGCCGTCGCCTCCGTCGGGTTCACCGGCGACCCCTGGTGGTTGCTGAACGAGGCCACGAAATGGGTGATCGCCGGCGTGGTTGCCCTCGTCGGGATCAGCCTGCTGGCCTCGGCACTACCGGGCAGGTCAAAGCAACAGTCCTGATCGGCCGGTCCTCTCCCGGTCGAACGGCGAACGGTCCCGTCACCGCACAGGTGGCGGGGCCGTTTCGGCGTCCGCATTCAGTTCAGTCCGCCGGGGCCGGCTCCGGAGGCTGGAACGCGAAACTGATCCGCTGACCCGGCCGGGCCTGCGCAGCCCGGTCCACATCCGCGGTGACGACGACAGCGATCACCGGATAGCCACCCGTCACCGGGTGGTCGGCAAGAAACAGCACGGGTTGCCCGCTCGGTGGGACCTGGATCGCCCCAAGCGTCACGCCCTCGCTCGGCAGCTCACGAGAGTCGTTGCGCCGCAGGGCCGGTGCGGCTTCGGCATCCCCGGGACGGTCCAGCCGCACCCCGACCCGGTTGCTGTTCGGCGACACCACCCACTCGCCCACTGCAAGATCGGACGGCGAGGAGAACCAGTCGTCGCGGGGGCCGGCGATCACCCGCAGCGTCAGGGGGCCGGGTGGTGGATCGGCGTCCGGTCTGGTTTCGGCGTCCTTCGCGGTGTCGAGGGCACTGCGGTGCTCGTCGGATCCCGGCGTCCGAACCCCGATGCGGTCGCCCCGGGCGATGGCCGGCGGCCCGACACCGGACAGGGTGTCGGTGCCGCACGACCCCAGGACGACGGGCACGTCGAACCCGCCGCGGACCGCCAGGTAGCTGCGCAGCCCCTGCTTCGCCGTGCCGAGCTTGAGCTGCTGACCGTCGCGGAGCTCGAGCGGCGCACCGTGGTCCGCCGGTTCGCCGTCCACGGTGACCGGCACCTGTGCGCCGGTGACGGCGACGACGACGTCACCGCCGGCCCGTACGGCCAGGCCGCCGAGGACGCTCTCGATCACCGCGGCGCCGTCGTCGTTGCCGACCAGACGATTCGCCGACAGGTAGGACGAACTGTCAGCGGCACCGGACGTCCCGACCCCGATCGACGCGTTGCCCGGGCGGCCCGCGTCCTGGAACAGGCTGAGCGGGCCGGTGCGGAGCACTTCCAGAAACGGTGCAACAGAGGCAGTCCCGTGACCGGAGTCGGTTGACCGGGTCGCCCCGTCGAGCGAGGTGCCTTCGCGATCATCCTCGCCCGAGTCGGTCGGGTCAGCCGCGTCGGACCCGCTGCCCGCGTCGACGAACCGCACCACCGTGCCGGGCCGGATCAGCGCGGGCGGGTCCCGGTCGACGTCCCACAGCCGTGCGTCCGTTGTCCCGATCAGCTGCCAACCACCCGGCGACTCGGCCGGATACACGGCGCTGTAGCCGCCGGCCAGCGCGACGGCGCCGGCCGGGACCGTGGTCCTGGACTCGTGCCGCCGCGGCACGTCCAGCGCCGGATCACCGCCGACCAGGTACGCGAATCCCGGGGCGAACCCGCCGAAGGCCGCCCGCCACGGTGCGCCGGTGTGCCGGGCGATCACCTCGGACCGGTTCAGGCCGGTGAGCTCCGCGACCTCGTCGAGATCGGGTCCGTCGTACCGGACGCGAATCCGCACCTCCTCGCCGTCCGGGGCGGGATCCTCGCCGGGATCGAGACCTTCGGCGATCCGGGCGACCGTCGCACCGAGTTCGCCGAGGTCGTTGCCGGGCGACGTCAGCACCAGCACGGTCGTCGCGGCCGGCACCAGATCCACGATGTCCGCAGAAGCGACGACCCGCAGCGCGGCGGTCAGGGCCAGAACCGCCTCGACACCGTCGACCTCCACCAGCAGGGCCGCGTCGCCGGCGGGCAGGATCCTGGTCTTCACGTGAAGGCCCGCACGATGACCCCGGCGTCCTCCAGCGCCTTCTTCACGGCCGCGGCCATCTGCACCGCCCCCGGGCTGTCGCCGTGCACGCAGATGCTCTCCGCACGCACCTTCACCACCGACCCGTCGACCGCGACAACCGTTCCCCCGGTGATCATCCCGACCGCCCGTGCGGCGACGGCGGCCGGATCGGACAGCACGGCACCGTCCTCTGTGCGGGCCGCCAGGGTGCCGGCGGGGGTGTAGGCGCGGTCGGCGAACGCCTCGGGCACCGCGCGCAGCCCGCGGAAGGTCGCGATGTCCAGCAGCGCCGACCCGGGCAGCCCGAGCACCGGTAGGTCGGGATCGACGGCCTGGACCGCGGCGATCACGGCGCCCGCCTGGACCTCGTGCTCGACGGTCGCGTTGTGCAGCGCGCCATGCGGTTTGACGTACCTGACCTCGGTGCCGGCGACCCGGGCAAGCGCCTGGAGCGCGCCGATCTGGTAGATGATGTCGGCCGTCAACTCCTCGGCCGGGACGTCGATGAACCGCCGGCCGAAGCCAGCGAGATCGCGGTAGCCGACCTGCGCGCCGATGACGACGCCCGCAGCGGCGGCGAGTTCGCAGGTCCGCCGGAGGGTCACCGGGTCGCCCGCGTGGAATCCGCACGCGACGTTCGCGCTCGTGACGAACGGCATCACGGCCGCGTCGTCACCCAGCACCCAACGGCCGAACGACTCACCCACGTCGCAGTTCAGGTCGACGACGGTCATCAGCTCTCCCTCACATCCAGCGGAATTGTGCCCCGCTGCCCGGTCGTCAATCCGGAACCCTCACACGCCTGACCGGCGGCGTATGAGCACCTTGCTCAGGAATCGCGATTCCGCGAAGCCGCGGATCGGATGCAACGCTTTCACGTCGTGCCGCAACGGTGGTGCCCGCCGGTTCGCGCGCCGGTGTATTCCAGGGAGGGTGAAGAGGTGACGGTGTGATCAATTCTCACCCGTCAGGTTCTGACCGTCAGATTCTCACGACCGACCGGAGTACGTCGCCGTGGTGCATCTTCGCGAAGGCGTCGTCGATGCCTTCGATGCCGATGGTCTCGGTGACGAAGGCGTCCAGCGGCAGCCGGCCCTGCAGGAACAGATCGATCAACATCGGGAAGTCCCGACTGGGCAGACAATCGCCGTACCAGGAGGACTTGAGTGCGCCACCCCGACCGAACACGTCGAGCAGCGGCAATTCCAGCGTCATCTGCGGGGTGGGCACGCCGACCAGCACCACGGTTCCCGCCAGGTCGCGGGCGTAGAAAGCCTGCCGATACGTCTCGGGCCGGCCGACGGCGTCGATCACGACATCCGCCCCATTGCCGTCGGTGAGCGCCCGAATGGCCTCGACGACATCCGCCGTCTTGCCGTTGACGGTGTGCGTCGCGCCCAGATCGGTGGCGGTGGACAGCTTCCGGTCATCGATGTCGACGGCGATGATCTTGTTCGCGCCGGCCAGCCGGGCTCCGGCGATCGCGGCTGCGCCGACCCCGCCGCAGCCGATGACGGCAACCGAATCACCCCGGGTCACCCCACCGGTGTTGATCGCCGCGCCCAAACCGGCCATCACGCCGCAACCGAGCAGACCGGCGACCTCGGGTGCGGCGGCCGGATCGACCTTCGTGCACTGACCGGCAGCGACCAACGTCTTCTCCGCGAAGGCGCCGATCCCCAAGGCCGGTGCCAGCTCCGTACCGTCATCGAGGGTCATCTTCTGGGTGGCGTTGAAGGTGGCGAAGCAGTACCACGGCCGGCCGCGCTTGCAGGCCCGGCAGGTTCCGCAGACGGCCCGCCAGTTGAGGACCACATAGTCACCCGGTTCGAGGTCCTGCACGCCTTCGCCGACGGATTCGACGATTCCGGCGGCCTCGTGGCCCAGCAGATAGGGGTAGTCCTCGCCGATGCCGCCCTGCACATAGTGCAGATCGGTATGGCAGACCCCACACGCTTGGATTGTGACGACGGCCTCTCCCGGTCCCGGGTCCGGCACGGTGATCGACACCAGTTCCACCGGGGCGTTCTTGGTACGGGCGATGACAGCCTTGACCTGCTGGGGCACGGATCTTTCCTTCGGGTGTTCGGCGGCGGGAGCGGGCGGGCGGTCAGTCGGTGATGGCGTCGGCCGCCCAATTCTGGAAGTCGGCAATGTGGTGCTCACTGGGCACCAGCACGCCACCCTTGGCGTAGACCTTGGAGTCGGTTGCGGCCTGACAGAGTTCGCAGGCCTCGAAGTCCTGCCGGTTGACCCGGTCGAACAGTTCGATCGACTTCGACAGGTCCACGTCGGAAGCGATCACCTCCGGCAGGTAGAGCCAGTCGCATTCGACGATCGTGCGGTCGGGGGCCAACGGGAACATCCGGTGGAAGATCACGTGGTCGGGCACCAGGTTGACGAACACATTCGGCCGGACTGTCACCGCGTAGTAACGCCGGTCCTGGTCGTCGGTGACTCCGGGAAGCTTTTCAACACCTTCCGAGCCGTCGACGGTGAAACCCTGCACGTCGTCACCAAAGACCGCTCCATGCCCGACGAAGTACTGGGCCGCGAACCCGTCCGCGAATTCCGGCAGCACCTCGGTGAGCTCGGGGTGAATCGTCGCGCAGTGATAGCACTCCATGAAGTTCTCGACGATCAGCTTCCAGTTCGCCTTCACGTCGTAGGTGATGCGCCGGCCGACTTCGAGATTCTCGATGGAGTAGTGCTCGATCGACTCGATGTCGCCCAGCCGGGAACGCACGGCCCCCATGACGGTGTCCTCGAACGACGGGGGCTCTTCGGCGATGCAGATCCAGATGTAACCGAGCCACTCCCGCACATGCGCGGTGCGCAGGCCATACTCTTCCCGGCCGACGTCCGGCATCTTGGTCAGGTTCGGCGCGGCGATCAGCTTGCCGTTCAGGTCATAGGTCCAGGCGTGATACGGACACTGGAACGAGCGCTGACCCTTCCCGCCCTCGGTGCTGCACAGCCGCGCACCGCGGTGCCGGCAGACATTGAAGAAGGCACGCGGTTCGCGCTTGCGGTTGCGGCTGACGATCAGGTTCTCACTGCCCAGTTGCACCGTCTTGAAATCGCCGGGATTGGCCAGGTCGCTGCTCCGTACGGCGCAGAACCACATCTGCTCGAATATCTTTTCCTGCTCCCTGCGGAAGATGTCCGGCGAGGAGTACGCCTTGCCGGGCAGGGTGCGGATCAGGCTCTCGGAGATCGTGTCGCCGGCGTGATCGGCGATGGTGGGATCGGGGATCGGGGATTCGTCGGTCAGGGTCATGTGAATTCTCCTCGGGCAACTGCCGGCAGTGGAATGACGAGACGGCGGCGGATCTGGTTGAAATGGCGTGACTGGTCCAGTGCGAGGACGGCGACGGGTTCACCCCCGCGGCGGTAGACGGCAGCGAAGCTGCCCTCCGCGAGCGAGCCGACCTCCAAGGTGAGCTCCAGCGTGTCCGGATGATCTGCGAGGTCCCGATAGCCGGCCAACTGCAGTCGTTTGCCGTACAGGTCCGACCAGACGTACGGCGGACGGCAGGTCGGCAGCCGCTCGGCACCGAGCAACCGGGCGGCCACGACAGCGCCGCGTTCCTTGGCCGAGGTCCAGTGCTCGATCTGATGATGATCACCGCGGTGCGGGTCGAACCAGGCGGCGCAGTCACCGATCGCGTACACCCCGGGAAGATTGGTGGCGCCGGATTCATCGCAGCGCACCGCCCCGGTTTGACCGGTCGAGCCCGCCGCGCCATTCAATTCGAGCCCGGAACCTGCGAGCCAGCCCACGGCCGGGCTGGCCCCGATACCGAGCACAACGGTTGCTGCCGGAATGGCACTGCCGTCCCCGAGCATCACCTGCAACCCGGACCCAGTGGATTGTGCGATGCCCGTGACGCGGGAATGCGGACGAACGGTGACGCCGTGCGCCTCGTGCAGCGCGGCCACCGCATCTGCGTACGGGCCGAGCGCCGCCCGGAGCGGCACATCGTCCGGCACCAGAACCGTGACCTGGCAGCCCATTTCGCGGGCTGTCGCGGCCACTTCCGATCCGATGAACCCGCCCCCGACGATGACGACGCTGCGGCCGCTCTGGACCGCACTGTGCAGATCCGCGCGCAACGCCACCGCATCGTCGATGGTGCGCAGCAGGTGCACCCCGGCCATCCCGACGCCCGGCATGTTGCAGCGGGCAGCGGCGCCGGTGGCGATGACGACCGCATCCGCATCGACGGCGACGCCGTCGGAAAGCTGCACGGTCGCGCCGCCGGCCGGATTCGGCTGAAGGCCGGTGGCGCGTACACCGAGATGCCAGGTGATGTCGAGATCTTCGGCGTCCCCCTCCAATGACAGCTCCACCTGTCCGTGGTTGCCGCCGAGAAACTCTTTCGACAAGGGCGGGCGGTCATACGGCCGATGCACCTCGTCACCGATCACGACCACCGTGCCCGAGAAGCCCTGAGAACGCAGCGCCCTGGCGGTGGACAGGCCCGCCAGCGAAGCCCCGACAACGGCCACCCGCTGCACGGTGGCGGTCACGCCATTCCTTCGGCGTCGACTTTTTCAGCGTCAACTTTTTCAGGGTCAACTCTTTCAGGGTCGACTCTTTCAGGGTCGACTCTTTCAGGGACGACTCCGGGGGGCAGGTTGGGGGTTTCGGTTGACAGCGTGACGAACACGGTGTCGCCGTCGACCGTCACCTGATGGGTGCGGATTGGTCGCTTCGCCGGTGGAGCGTCGACCAAGCCGGTGCGCAGATCGAAACGTGAGGCGTGCAGCGGGCACTCCACCTCGCAGCCCTCGAGCCAACCCTCCGCCAACGAAGCGTCCTGATGAGTGCAGGTGTCGTCGACAGCGAAGAATTCCCCGTCGTCGGTGTGGAAGACGGCGATCGGTACGCCCTGAGTATCGGGACCGTCAAGGCGTAGCCCTTCGCCCGGCTCGATTGCCGAGCGCGAACAAGCGGCGAACATGGGGTGGGGTTCTCCTTCGGCGGTCACCAGGCGGGTCGAGGAAGTGGCAGAGCGGCCGGTTGGCGACCAGGACCGACGGCTTGGTCTGCCGGCCAACCGCGCGCACTCCAGCTGTTGCGCAGTACGCATTCTGTGCGTCATGCGCAACTCTGCCGGTCCAACTACCATGCGTCAAGTGTCCCGAAAGACAATCTGAGCGGCTCTGCTCGGCGGGAAGCTGACTGCTGCGCGCCTGCGGCGCGCATCCCATCTGTCGTACGCTCGCACTCGAGCGTCTTGAGCACCTAGTAGCACCATCCGCAACCACTCGGAGAGAGTCACCATGAGCGTTGTCGACACCAATGGCGGTCCAGCGGGACTGCAATCGGTCGACCGGGCCTTGCAAGTACTCGAACTCCTGGCGACCTGGGGTTCCGGCGGGGTGAGCGAACTGGCAGCCGAGATCGGGGTACACAAGTCCACGGCGTTCCGGCTTCTGGGCGCCCTGGAGGCACGGGATCTCGTGGAGCAGACCAGCGAGCGAGGAAAGTACCAACTCGGGTTCGGGTTGGCTCGGCTCGCTCGAAGAGTCAACGTGCATCCGGAGATCACCGACCAGGCGCGCACTGTCACCGAAGGGTTGGCCCACAAGGTGGGCGAGTCGATCAACGTAGCTGTCCTGCGCGAGACCTTCGTGGTCAACGTCGTGCAGTCCAGGGGCCAGGCCTCGATCGCCAGTCACAACTGGATCGGACAGCTGACCCCGCTGCATGCCACCTCCAGCGGAAAGGTGTTGCTGGCCTTTTCGGATCCGGCGAGCCGGGAGCGGCTCATCAAGAACGGCCTGGAGCGTTTCACCTCGAACACGCATACCGACCCGGTCCTGCTGCAGAACGAACTGGCCCTCGTGCTCGAGCGTGGTCATGCCACCACCTACGGCGAACTCGAGATCGGCCTGAACGCGGTCGCGGTCCCGGTGCGAGGTGAGGACGGCACCGTGGTCGCCGCGCTGAGCGCATCGGGACCCGCGTACCGGCTCACTCCCGAACGTATTGCCGAAATTCTCGGCAAGGTAGAGGCCGCCGGCGTCGAACTCAGCCGGCGACTCGGTCACTGGGGGAACGCAGCCTGATCCGATCGCCGACGAGTCAGCTCTTGTCGACACCGACAGACGAGTCGCGAATCGGCGATTCGGTCACCGGGAATGCGGCCCGGCCCCCTTCCGCCCTGCTACCGGTGGATTGCTCGGGAAGTGCCGAACCATTGGCGATCCGCTCGGCCTCCTCGGAGTGAGCAGCGTTGGCGGTGAACACATTCGGTTCGGTCGCTCCGCTGGCGGCGGCGGTGTGCGCGCTCAGCGGCGCGGCACCGTTGGCATCGCCCGAGGTCGCAATGCCGTTTTCCATCGAGCCCTTTTCTCCTGGGCCTTTCTCCTTCGGTTTCACATTGAGGAAAAAGTCGTCGCCGTGCTTCTGGGTGCCGTAATCGACGGCCTGTTCCATGGCTACCGTCACGCGTTGACCCCTCCGGACCAGGGGATCCGAGCGCAGGTCCTTCATCAGGGCAACACACATCACGATCATCACGATCACGAACGGCACCGCCATGATGATTGTGATGTTCTGGATGCCGGCCAGTGCGTCACTGCCACCGACGACGAGCATCAATGCGGCGATCGCCCCCATCATCGCGCCCCAGAAGACGACCACCCTGCGGTCGGGATGGATCGTCCCGCGTTGGGACAGCGTGCCCATGACGATGGATGCGGCGTCCGCCCCGGACACAAAGAAGATCGCCACCAGCGCCATCGCGATGATGCCCAGAATGCTGCCGAGCGGAAGAGTGTCCAGCAGCCCGAACAGCTGACCTTCGACGGGCAGCGACCCGAGGTCGGATCCCCGTCGCTCGGCGGTGATCGCCGCGCCGCCGAAGATCCCGAACCAGGCAAGGCTGACCGCACTCGGAATCAGGATGACGCCGGCAACAAACCCACGAATGGTGCGCCCACGGCTGATTCGCGCGATGAACATACCGACGAACGGAGTCCAGGAGATCCACCAGGCCCAGTAGAAGATCGTCCAGCCGGACAGCCAGGTCTCCATGGCATCTCCGCCGGTCGCGGCGGTGCGGGAGGCCATCTGCGCCAGGTCGCCGAAGTAATCGCCGATCATCGTGGGAATGAGGTTGAGGATGACGATGGTCGGGCCGCCGATGAATACCACGGCCGCCAGCACGGCAGCGAGCACCATGTTGATGTTCGACAGCCACTGAATGCCCTTGGAAACGCCGGAGACCGCCGACGCGATGAACGCGATGGTGAGTACCACGATGATGCCGACCAGCAGGTTGGTGCCAAAGGAATCGATGAAGCCGCCGGCGACAAGGCCGCCGCCGATCTGCAGGGCGCCGAGGCCCAGCGAGGCTGCAGAACCGAAGAGCGTGGCGAAGATGGCGAGGATGTCGATCGCGCGACCGAACCCACCCTCGGTACCTCGACTGCCCAGCAGCGGGACGAACGTCGAGCTGATCAGCTGACGGCGGCCCTTGCGGAAAGTGCTGTACGCAATGGCAAGTCCCACCACGGCATAAATGGCCCACGGGTGCAGCGTCCAGTGGAACAACGTCGTGGCCATCGCCGTGTCGAACGCCTCCGGAGTGCCGGCCTCCACTGTCCCCGGGGGCGGCGAGGTGAAATGCGACAGCGGCTCGCCGACGCCGTAGAACATCAGACCGATGCCCATCCCGGCGCTGAACATCATCGCGATCCACGAAATGGTCTTGAACTCCGGACCTTCGTCGTCCCTGCCGAGCGGGATTCGTCCGTACTTGCTGATCGCGAGCCAGAGAGCGAAGACGACGAATGCGCTGGCCGCCAGGACGAAAGCCCAGCCACCGCCTTGGATGACGCCACCCAGCACGGTGGTGGCAAGTGAGCTCAAGCCATCCGTCGCGAAAAGGCCCCACCCCAGGAACGCCAGCACCAGCACCGCCGCGACACCGAACACGATCTTGTCGGTGGAGTAATGCTTCTCCGCGTCGTGCGCGACTGACGGCGATTCGAAGGGAGGCGCGAGCCCCGGATTCTCGAAATGAGGAAGGTGGTGGTGCTTGTCGGGCTTCTCGTGGTCCTGCGTGGTCATCGCTGGCTCCCTATGGTTTCGCAGTGTGTGGCTGGGTCGGACGGCGACGACGGATCGGCACCCTCGGCGGGTTGACTGCTGTCCACTCGAACTGCCGATCCTCTGGTTTTGTGGCGAGCAAGGCGATCGGACGCAGCCATCCGGAGGGGAACGAAGTCTTGGGTGTTGCCCGGATGGCGAGGCCGGGGACGCATGGCACACGGACGGTAAGACCTGTCGTTCGCTGGTGCTGATTCACGATGGAGCGTCGGTTCCGGCAGGCCACTGCTGCTCGAGGTAGCTCGACCTGTTGCGTATGGTGCGGGTTGTTGCGGAACGCGCCAAGATTGCACCAAACGTTCACGGCGAGTCAAGAGCCGTTATGTAAACGTCTGAATGCGCGCTGTTAACCGGACATCACAACCTCCAACCGGGAATCAGTCCCGAGCCTTGCCGACGCTGTCCCTGGCGGCGCCCCCTTGACGCTGTTGGACGAGTACTCGTAGGATGACCGTCGATTGATATATCAGTCGTTGACAGCGATGATGACAGGAGCGTCCCGCGGATGGTTGTTCAGGTTGACGAGGCTGCACCGGCCACCGACCGTGTTCTGGCGCGATCTCTGGCGGAAACCGACCCGGCGGTGTTCGAAGCCATCGCCGCCGAGCTCGTTCGGCAGCAGAGCACCCTGGAAATGATCGCCAGCGAGAACTTCGCGCCGATCTCCGTCATGCAGGCGCAGGGCTCGGTGCTGACCAACAAATATGCAGAGGGATATCCCGGCCGCCGGTATTACGGCGGATGCGAGCACGTCGATGTGATCGAGCGGCTGGCCATCGAACGGATCAAGGATTTGTTCGGCGCCGAGTATGCCAATGTGCAGCCACATTCCGGCGCGCAGGCAAACGCGGCGGCGATGGCCGCACTCCTCAAGCCCGGCGACACGATCCTCGGCCTGGACCTGGCACACGGCGGACACCTCACCCATGGCATGCGGCTGAACTTCTCGGGCCAGCTGTACAACGCGGTCGCCTACCACGTGCGCGCCGACGACCACCTGGTGGACATGGCGGAGGTGGAACGGCTGGCGCTCGAACACCGACCCCAGATGATCGTGGCCGGTTGGTCTGCCTATCCCCGGCAGCTGGACTTCGCTGCATTCCGGCGGATCGCCGACGCGGTCGGCGCGTATCTGATGGTGGACATGGCGCACTTCGCCGGCCTGGTCGCAGCCGGGCTGCACCCCTCCCCCGTGCCACACGCACACGTGGTCACCTCCACCACCCACAAGACCCTGGGCGGGCCGCGTGGCGGATTCATCCTGTCCACCGCCGACCTGGCGAAGAAGTTCAATTCGTCGGTGTTCCCCGGTCAGCAGGGCGGCCCACTGGAGCACGTGATCGCCGCCAAGGCAGTGGCTTTCAAGCTGGCGGCCGAGCCGGCCTTCCGGGCACGTCAGGAGCGCACACTGGCCGGCGCCCGACTGCTGGCCGACCGGCTGCTGGCCGATGACGCCCGTGCATCCGGTCTCGACGTGGTCAGCGGCGGTACCGACGTACACCTGGTTCTGGTGGACCTCCGGAAATCTCCGCTCGACGGCAAGCAGGCCGAAGACCGGCTGCACTCGATCGGCATCACGGTCAACCGCAACGCGGTGCCGTTCGACCCCCGACCACCGATGGTGAGCTCCGGTGTCCGGATCGGCACTCCGGCACTGGCGGCCCGTGGCTTCGATGTCGACGACTTCACCGAAGTCGCCGACATCATCGCCACTGCGCTCCGCCCGGAGCTCAGCGACCAGCACCTCGACGAACTCCGCTCCAGGGTCGCCCGACTTGCGCAGAGCCGCCCGCTGTATCCCGAACTGTCGAAGGACATCTGATGACCGGACCGACACCCGGCGCGGAACTTCCCGAGCACCCGGATTTCCTCTGGCGCAATCCCGAACCGCAGCCCTCGTACGACGTGGTGATCGTCGGCGGTGGCGGTCACGGCCTGGCCACCGCGCACTACCTCGCCAAGAACCACGGCATCACGAATGTCGCGGTGCTGGAGAAGGGCTGGCTGGCCGGCGGCAACATGGCCCGGAACACCACCCTGATCCGCTCGAACTATCTGTGGGACGAGAGCGCGGCGATCTACGAGCACTCACTCAAGCTGTGGGAGGGCCTGGAGGAGGACCTGGGCTACCCGATCCTCTTCAGCCAGCGGGGGGTGCTCAATCTCGCGCATACCTTGCAGGACGTGCGGGACAGCGTCCGCCGGGTGGAGGCCAACAAGCTCAACGGGATCGACGCCGAATGGGTCGGCCCCGAGGACGTGAAGCGGTTGTGCCCCATCGTGAACACCTCCGACGACATCCGTTATCCGGTTCTCGGTGGCACCTACCAGCCGCGCGGCGGCATTGCCAAGCACGACTACGTCGCCTGGGGCTTCGCCCGCCGTGCCAGCCAGGCCGGTATCGACCTGATCCAGGGTTGCGAGGTGACCGGCTTCACCGTGGACGGTGACCGGGTCGCCGGGGTGCGCACCACCAGGGGTGACATCGCCGCCGGTCAGGTACTGCTGGCCGCCGCCGGCCATACATCTGTGCTGGCCGACATGCTCGGCATCAAGCTGCCGCTGCAGAGCCACCCGCTGCAGGCACTGGTCTCCGAACTGCTCGAGCCGGTCCATCCCACCGTGGTGATGTCGAACGCGGTGCATGTGTACGTCTCCCAAGCGCACAAGGGGGAGCTGGTGATGGGCGCCGGCGTGGACTCCTACAACGGGTACGGCCAGCGCGGCGCATTCCATATCATCGAGCGGCAGATGGCCGCCGCGGTCGAACTGTTCCCGGTCTTCGCCCGCGCCCACCTGCTCCGGAGCTGGGGCGGCATCGTGGACGTCACGCCCGACGCCTCGCCGATTGTCGGCCGGGTCGGCTATCAGAATCTGTATCTCAACTGTGGTTGGGGCACAGGAGGTTTCAAGGCCACCCCCGGGATCGGCTGGTGCCTTGCGCAGACCCTCGCCAAGGAGGAACCGCACCCGTTCGTGGAGCCGTTCAGTCTCGACCGCTTCGTCACCGGAGCCCTCGTCGACGAGCACGGCGCCGCCGGCGTCGCGCACTGATTCTCCCCTGCGACACAGTTTCTCCCCTACGACACAGTCGCCAGGCGCACGCCACCTCCGCAGACCCAGGAGACCAGCACAATGCAATTGATTGAATGCCCGTGGTGCGGGCCGCGCGAGGAAATCGAATTCCACTACGGCGGCCAGGCCCACATCCCCTATCCGGCCGAACCCGCCGCGCTGTCGGACCAGGAGTGGGCGCAGTACATCTTCTTCCGCGACAACACCAAAGGCGTGTGGGCGGAGCGCTGGAACCACAGCCACGGCTGCCGCCGCTGGTTCAACGCGCTGCGCGATACCGCCACCTACCGATTCCAGGCAGTCTACCGCCTGGACGAACCCAAGCCGGTGACAGCGTGAGTGACACCGAGAACTTCCGGACCTCCGACGGTGGTCTGATCGATCGCACCCGGACGATCCGGTTCACCTTCAACGGCGATGACTTCACCGGCCACCCCGGGGACACCCTTGCGTCGGCGCTGCTGGCCGCCGGGCGGCACCGGATCGCCACCAGCATCAAGCTGGGCCGCCCCCGCGGTATCTCCGCGGCGTGGGCGGAGGACCCCTGCGGGTTGGTGCAGATCGAGCACCCGTATCCCGAGCCCATGGTGCTGGCCAGCACCATCGAGCTGTACGACGGCCTGGTCGCGCGCGGGATCCCGGGTCAGGGGCGGCTCAGCCTGGAGCCCGATCCCGCCCGGTACGACGCCGTCCATCACCATGTCGACGTGCTGGTGATCGGCGCCGGCCCTGCTGGGTTGACCGCCGCACTCGACGCGGCCAGGGCCGGGGCCCGCGTCGCGCTGATCGACGAGCAGTCCCAGGCCGGCGGGTCGTTGCTGTCCACCGATGAAAACCTCGACGGTGTTCCCGCCGACCAGTGGGTTCGCGCTGCGGTTGCCGAACTGGCCGGCCATCCCGACGTGCTGCACCTGCAACGCACCACCGCGTTCGGCAGCTATGACGACGGTTTCGTGCTGGCCCTGCAACGGCGAACCGACCATCTCGGCGGGCAGGCACCGAAAGGTGTCTCCCGGCAACGGGTGTGGCGCCTTCGCAGCACGTCGATGGTGGTCGCGACCGGCGCGCATGAGCGCCCCGTGGTGTTCGCGGACAACGACCGGCCCGGCGTCATGCTGGCCGGCGCGGCGCGCACCTACCTGAACCGCTACGGGGTGTTGCCCGGCCGGAACGCGGTGGTGTTCACCACCAACGACAGTGCCTACGACGCCGCGGCCGACCTGCATCGCGCCGGCGTGCAGATCAGCGCCGTCCTCGATGCCCGACCCGATGGCTCGCCCCGGCAGGCCGAACTGGAACGGCTGGGAATTCCCGTGCGGTCGGGATTCGTGGTCACCGGAACCGGCGGCACCGACAGGATCAGCCACGCCCTGGTCGGCCGGCTGGGCGACGACGCAGCTGGTGACATCGACGCGCTGCCATGCGATCTGCTGCTGGTCAGCGGCGGCTGGAACCCCGCCGTGCACCTGTACAGCCAGTCCCGGGGGCGGCTCCGCTACGACGAGCAGCTGGGGGCGTTCGTGCCCGGCGAACAGCTGGATGGGCTGACCGTTGCCGGCTCCGCCGCCGGCGTCTTCACGCTCGCCGGTTGCCTGAGCGACGGACGGCGGGCGGCGAATGACGCGCTCGCGCACGCCGGGATCGGACCGGCAGAAGCCACTGGCCTGCCCGTTGCAGCTTCTCCGGCCGAAGCGGCAGCACCGTTGGTGCTCTGGCGGGTTCGGGGCGGTCCTGCGGCAGCGGCCGGCACCGAGTTCGTTGACCTGCAACGGGATGCCACGGTCGCCGACATCGCCCGGGCCGTCGGTGCCGGCCTGACCTCCATCGAGCACATCAAGCGGTACACCACCATCGGCACCGCGCACGACCAGGGCAAGACCTCCGGCATCATCACCACCGGGATCACGGCGGACCTGCTCGGAGTCCCGGTGGTCGACACCGGCACCACCACATTTCGGCCCCCGTACACACCGGTCGCGTTCGCCGCACTGGCCGGACGGGACCGTGGCCGGATGTTCGACCCCGAGCGGGTCACCGCCCTGCACGCCTGGCATGTAGGGGCCGGCGCGGTGTTCGAGGACGTCGGCCAGTGGAAACGTCCCCGCTTTTACCCACAGCCCGGCGAGGACATGGAGACCGCGGTCTTGCGGGAGTGCGCGGCCACCCGCACCGGTGTCGGCATCCTGGACGGCTCCACACTGGGCAAGATCGACGTCCAGGGACGGGACGCGGCCGCTTTCCTGGACCTGGTCTACACGAATCTGATGAGCAGCCTGAAGGTCGGCGCCGTCCGGTACGGGGTGATGTGCGGGGTCGACGGCATGGTGATCGACGACGGCACCGTGCTCAGGCTGGGTGAGGAGCGTTTCCTGGTCCTGACCACCACCGGCGGCGCGGCCAGGATTCTTGACTGGATGGAGGAGTGGCTACAGACCGAATGGCCGCTCCTGCAGGTGTTCTGCACGTCGGTCACCGAGCAGTGGGTCACGTTCCCGGTTGTCGGACCACGCTCCCGCGACGTCATCGGCGCCGTCTTTCCGGGTGTCGACGTGTCCAATGAGGCGTTCCCGTTCATGGCCATCCGGGACACCACCCTGGACGGCGTACCGGTTCGGCTGGCCAGGATCAGCTTCTCCGGCGAACTGGCCTTCGAGGTCTACGTCAACCCCTGGTACGCGGTCGCCGTGTGGCAGCGCCTGCTCCAGGCAGGCGAGCCCTTCGACATCACCCCTTACGGCACCGAAACCATGCACGTCCTGCGCGCAGAGAAGGGCTACCCGATCATCGGGCAGGACACCGACGGCACCGTCAGCCCGCACGACCTCGGACTGGCGTGGGCGGTGTCCAAGAAGAAGATCGACTTCATCGGCAAGCGGTCCTTCGCCCGCGCCGCCAATCAGGACCCACAGCGCAAGCACCTCGTCGGATTGCTGCCCGTTGACCGGCAGACCGTGTTGCCGGAGGGCTCGCAGATCATCGACTTCATCGCCGACGGCCTGCTCCCACCGCCGCCGGTGCCGATGCTCGGGCACGTGACGTCCAGCTACCGCAGCGCCGAACTCGACCGCCCGTTCGCGCTGGCCCTGGTGAAGGGCGGCCGGTCCAGGGTCGGCGAGACCGTGCACGTTCCCGTCAACGGCACGCTGATCCCGGTGCAGGTCACCGGGTCGGTGCTGGTCGATCCAGAAGGAGCCCGCCGCGATGGCTGAGCTGACCCGCCTGCACCCGCTCGAGCAGATCGGCATCGACCTCGCCGCTTGCAGCAACTCGGCTGTGGCGATCACCCCGGAGCCGTTTGTGTCGATGGTCGACGTTCGGCTACCCACTGCTGCGGCGGGCGCCGAACTGCTCGGCGCCCGGCTGCCGACGACCCCCAACACCTGGGTGGCCACCAGCGCCGGCCGAGCCATCTGGCTCGGACCGGACGAATGGCTGCTGACCAGCGCAGCGCACACCCCGGACGCGCTCGACGAGCAGGCACGGGAAACGGTGCAGCCGCTGGGCGGCGCCGTGGTCGACGTGTCGGCGCAGCGGATCGGCCTGCGGCTGACGGGTTCTCGGGTACGGGAGGTGCTGGCCAAGGGTTGCTCGATCGACCTGCACCCACGGGTCTTCCATCGGGGCCGGGCCGCCCAGACCACCGTCGGCCTGGCCGGCGTGATCCTGCTGGGATTGTCCGACCCGGCCGACACCCAGCACGGGGACTACCTGCTCCTGGTCCGTTCGTCGTTCGCCGTGTACCTGGCCGAATGGCTGTTGGACGCCGCCCAAGAATTCGGCACCGAGGAATCCAGCACGGCCGAATCGACCACCAGAGCCGCCGATCCCACCAGCAGTCAGGAGTAGCGCATGTCTGCGACCCCACATGTGGTCATCATCGGAGCGGGCATCGTCGGAGCCAACCTGGCCGACGAGCTGACCGGACGGGGCTGGGACCGGGTCACCGTGGTCGACCAGGGCCCGTTGCCGCTGACCGGCGGTTCGACGTCACACGCACCGGGGCTGGTATTCCAGACCAACGCGTCGAAGACGATGACCGAGCTCGCCACCTACACCGTCGACAAACTCAAGAGCATCGATGTCGACGGTGCCTGGTGCTTCAACCAGGTCGGTGGGTTGGAGATCGCCACCACTCCCGAGCGGCTGGCCGACCTGCACCGCAGGCAGGGCTGGGCCACGTCGTGGGGGGTGCAGGCTCAGGTGATCGACGCCGACGAGTGCGTCCGACTGCACCCGCTCGTCGACCGCGAGCAGATCCTGGGCGGCCTGCACATCCCCACCGATGGGTTGGCCAAGGCCACCCGCGCGGTCGTCGCGCTGACTCACCGCGCGCAGTCCCGTGGGGCGGTGTTCCGGGGCAACACCCGGGTGATCGGCATCGAGCACACCGGCGGCCGGGTCACCGGAGTTCGCACCGACGAGGGCGTCATCTCTGCTGACATCGTCGTGTCCTGCGCCGGCTTCTGGGGTGTCGAGCTCGGCGAGATGGTGGGCATGGCCGTGCCGCTGCTGCCGCTGGCGCACCAGTTCGTCTGGACCGGCCAGGTGCCCGATCTCGTGGGTCGCAACACCGAACTACAGGAGGCCGGCCTGCCGATCCTCCGGCACCAGGACCAGGACCTCTACTACCGGGAACGGGTCGACTGCCTCGGCATCGGCTCCTACGCGCACCGGCCGATGCCGGTGGACCTGCGCACGCTGCCGACCTCCGACGAAGATGACTCAGCCGACATGCCGACCATGCCTTCTGTGCTGCCCTTCACCGAGGAGGACTTTGCTCCCGTGTGGGAGCAGAGCAAGCTGCTGCTGCCCGCGCTGCACCAGTCGAAGATCGATGTCGGGTTCAACGGCATCTTCTCCTTCACACCCGACGGTGGCCCGTTGGTCGGGGAGTCAGCGGACGTGAAGGGGTTTTGGATCGCCGAGGCGGTCTGGGTGACCCACTCGGCCGGTGTCGCCAGGGCCGTGGCCCAACTGCTGGTGGACGGTCGCTCCGAGGTGGAGTTGCACGGCTGTGACGTGCACCGGTTCGAGGACGTCCAATTGGCCCCGAGTTACGTCAGCGAGACCTCCCAGCAGAACTTCGTCGAGATCTACGACGTGCTGCACCCGTTGCAGCCCAGGGAGTCTCCGCGGAACCTGCGGGTCAGCCCGTTCCATGCCCGGCAGCAGCAGCTGGGCGCGGTGTTCCTGGAGGCTTCCGGCTGGGAGCGGCCGCACTGGTACGAGGCCAATGCCGCACTGGTCGACGAACTTCCGGCGGAGTGGACCCCGCCGGCACGGGACGCCTGGAGCGCGCAGTTCCACTCCCCGATCGCAGCGGTCGAGGCGTGGAAGACGCGGACCGCGGTGGCCATGTACGACATGACCCCGCTCAAGCGGCTGGAGGTCAGCGGGCCCGGCGCCCTCGAGCTGCTGCAGCGGGTGACCTCCGCGCAGATGGCCAAAACCGTCGGCGCCGTCACCTATTCGCTGGTCCTGGACGAGGCCGGCGGCATCCGCAGCGACGTCACGGTCGCTCGACTCGGCGAGCAACTGTTCCAGGTGGGCGCGAACAGCGCATTGGATTTCGATTACCTGCGCCGGCAGGCACCGGCCGACGGGTCGGTCCAGATCCGCGACATCACCGGCGGTACCTGCTGTATCGGCCTCTGGGGGCCATTGGCCCGCGAGGTGATCGCGGCGGTCAGCTGCGACGACTACACCAACGAGGGCCTCAAGTACTTCCGGGCCAAGAAGGTCCGCATCGGCGGGATTTCGGTGACCGCGATGCGGCTGTCCTACGTCGGCGAACTCGGCTGGGAGCTGTACACCTCCGCCGACACCGGGCAGCGGTTGTGGGACGTGCTGTGGGCCGCCGGGCAAACGCACGGGATCATCGCCGCGGGCCGGGCCGCCTTCAACAGCCTGCGCCTGGAGAAGGGTTACCGCTCCTGGGGTACCGACATGACAACCGAACACAACCCCTACGAAGCCGGGCTCGGTTTCGCGGTCAGCCCCCGCAAGGAGTCGTTCATCGGCCGGGATGCCCTGGCCGGGGTGAGCGACGACACCGTCACCCGCCGGCTGACCTGTCTGACCGTCGATGACGGCCGCAGTGTGGTGCTGGGCCGGGAGCCGGTCTACGTCGACGGCCAGGCGGCGGGGTACGTGACCAGCGCCGCCTTCGGCCACACCATCGGCACGCCGATCGCGTACGCCTGGCTACCCGCCGGCCTGGCCGTCGGCGACGGCGTCGAGATCGGGTATTTCGGCGATCGGATAGCCGCCACCGTCACCGCCGAACCACTTGTGGATCCCGACATGACCCGGCTGCGCGGCTGATTCACCTGCGATGAATCCGACCATGCGTTCGCAGACCGTCGACACCTATCTGACCCAATTGGCCGGGCGGGTGCCCACTCCCGGCGGCGGTGCCACGGCCGCCCTGCATGCCGCGCAGGCCGCCGCGCTCATCGCCATGGTGGGCCGCTACAGCAACACCGCCAGGTACGCGGCGCACGCCGACCGGATCACCGACATCGTGGCAGCGGCGGACCAGCGGCGGGAGGACGCCCTGCGGCTGGCCGATGCCGACATCGCCGCGTTCAGTGCCGTCGGCACGGCGTACCAACTCCCCAAGGAGCCCGGCGATCAGGCGGCCATCCGGGCGGCCGCCATCGCTGCCGCGCTCGTTGCGGCGGGCCGGGTGCCCGCGGAGGTGATCCGGGTTGCGGACCGGATCGTTGCGCTCGCCGAGGAATTGGAACCAATCGGTAATCCGAATGTGATCAGTGACGTTGCCGCGGCCGCGGATGCCGCCCGGGCCGCGGCCAGCACCGCCAGGGTGAACGTGGAGATCAATCTCAGCGGTATCACCGATCGGAACAGCATCGACCAGAGCGGCATCGATCAGAGCATTATCGAAGAACTGGTCGCGGCCATCGCCGATGTCGACGGGTTGGCACTGCGCGCCGACAAGGTCACTGCCGCCGTCCGTCATCGGCTGGCCCGATGACCATCACCTTGGCAGGTGCCGAGGTGGCGAAGCGGATCCGGGCGGAGGTCACCGATGCCGCCGGCCGGCTCGCCGCAGCCGGCACTGTCCCCCACCTGGCTGTTGTGCTGGCAACGGCCGACGACTCCACCGCCTGGTACGTCCGGTCGATTGCCCGGGCGGCCGAACGCTGCGACGTCCGGTGCAGCGTCGTCGACCTCGGCCCCGACGCAACCACGGCCCGCATCCAGGCCGAACTGGGCGCGCTCAGCGCGGACCCGACCGTGCACGGGATCATCCTGCAGACCCCGCTGCCACCATCAGCCGACTTCGAGGCGCTGGCTTCGGCCATCGATCCGGCCAAGGATGTCGACGGGGCCAATCCACAGAGCCTGGGGTTACTCGCGGCCCGGTTGCCGGCATTCGCCCCGGCAACCGCCGAGGCCGTTCTGGTGCTGCTCGACCATTTCGCCGTCCCGCTGTCCGGCGCCAACGCAGTCGTCATCGGCCGATCCACTGTTGTCGGCACACCTGTTGCGCAGCTGCTGATTTCCCGGGACGCCACGGTGACCGTGTGCCACCGGCACACCAAGGATCTGGGCGAACACACCCGCCGGGCCGATGTGCTGGTGGTGGCCGCCGGTCAGCCCGGATTGATCACCGCACCGGGACTGCATCCACGGACCATTGTCATCGACGTCGGCACCAACGCCACCGCGAATGGTGGGCTGGTCGGCGATGTCGACCCGTCGGTCGCCCGCCACGTCGCCGGGCTCAGCCCGGTCCCGGGTGGGGTCGGCCCGGTGACGACGGCGCTGCTGCTGCAGCACACCATCACCTCCGCCGACCGGTAGCACTCCGCGGCCAACCGAGAGTGCAGTGCTGTCAACGATTTGCATTTCGGCGAGGGCACACGCGACCGTACCCACGCCGCGCGGACGGCCGGTCGTTCGGCCGCCCGCGCCCCGTTGCCTTACCTGCCGGCTCCGGCGAAACCTCCCCGTCAGCGGAAGACGACGGTGCGGTGCCCGTTCAGGAGTACCCGCTGCTCGCTGTGCCAGCGGACCGCCCTGGACAGTGCGATGGCTTCCGCGTCCTGCCCGACGGTGGACAGCGCCCGGGCGTCGTAGTTGTGGTCGATGCGGATGACCTCCTGCTCGATGATCGGGCCTTCGTCCAGGTCGCCGGTGACGTAGTGGGCGGTCGCCCCGACCAGCTTCACCCCCCGGTCGAATGCCTGGTGATAGGGCTTGGCGCCCTTGAATCCCGGCAGGAACGAATGATGGATATTGATCGCCCGGCCGTACAGGGCGGTGCACAGCTCGTCCGAGAGCACCTGCATGTATCTGGCGAGAACAACGAGATCGGCGCGGTACTGCAGGACCAATTCGAGCAGGCGCGCCTCCGCCTCGGCCTTTGTGTTCGGGGTGACCGGCACGTGGTGGAACGGTAGCCCGGCGGCCTGGGCCATCGGCCGCAGATCCTCGTGGTTCGACACCACCGCGACGAGCTCGCCGCCGAGGTTGCCGCCCCGCCACCGGAAGATCAGGTCGTTGAGGCAGTGACCCATCTTGGACACCATGACCAGCACCCGCTCCGGTTGCTGTCCGGTGATCCGGTAGGTCATCGAGAACTTCTCGGCGACCGCGCGAAAGGCCTCGGTGAGCTTTTCTGCGTCGGTGTCGGTGGCACTGACAAAAGCGGTGCGCAGGAACAGGTGTCCACGAGCGGCGTCGTCGAATTGCTGATGCTCGACGATGTCGCAGTCGTTCTCGAACAGAAATGAGGTGACCGCGTGGACGATCCCGGGTCGCTCATCGCAGCTCAGGGTCAGGATGAAGGGGTGTGACATGGGGTGCCTCCTAGCACTCGACGACGTTGAGAGCGAGCCCGCCCCTTGCCGTTTCCTTGTATTTGTCCTTCATGTCCGCGCCGGTTTCGCGCATGGTCTTGATCGCCTTGTCCAGGGTCACGTGATGCTGCCCGTCACCGCGGACCGCCATCCGGGCCGCGGTGACGGCCTTGACCGAGCCGACGGCGTTGCGTTCGATGCACGGGATCTGGACCAGTCCGCCGACCGGATCGCAGGTCAGCCCGAGGTTGTGTTCGATGCCGATCTCTGCGGCGTTTTCGACCTGTTCCGGAGACCCGCCGAGCAGTTCAGCGAGGCCGCCGGCCGCCATCGCACACGCCGACCCGACCTCACCCTGGCAGCCCACCTCCGCACCGGAGATCGAGGCGTTTTCCTTGAACAGCAAGCCGATGGCAGCAGCCACCAAGAGGAACCGAACGACGCCGTCGGCGCAGTACGAGCCGATGAAGTCCCGGTAGTAGTGCAGCACTGACGGCACGATGCCGGCGGCGCCGTTGGTGGGCGCGGTCACCACCCGTCCACCGGCAGCGTTCTGCTCGTTCACCGCGAGCGCGTACAGGGTGACCCACTCCATCGCGCGCAGCGGGTCGGACTCGTCGGCCGCGGATTCCAGTTGAGCGTGCAGCGCCGCCGCGCGGCGCCGCACCTTGAGGCCGCCCGGCAGCACGCCTCTGGTGGCGATGCCCTGATCGACGCATTCCTGCATGACCGACCAGATGTCCAGCAGGCCCTGCCGGATCTCTTCCTCGGTGCGCCAGGCCATTTCGTTGGCCAGCATCACATCGCTGATGCTCAAACCCGTTTCGCGGGTGCGGGCGAGGAGCTCGTCGCCGGTGCGGAACGGGTATTTGACGCTGGTGGCGTCCTCGACGATGGCCGGCCGGCCGGCCTCGTCCTCATCCAGCACGAACCCGCCACCGATCGAGTAGTACTCCCGCCGGCGCAACTCGGAGCCGTCGGCCGCCAGCGCCCGGAACAGCATTCCGTTGGTGTGGAATTCCAGCCGTTTGCGGCGGTGCAACACGACGTCGGTGTCCATGTCGAAGGCGATCGGGTGTTCCCCCGCGACCAGCAGCCGGCCCTGCGTGCGCACTGCGTCCACGCGTGGTTGTGCGCCGACGGGATCAACCTGATCGGGCTGCTCCCCCTCCAGCCCCAGCACCACTGCCTTGACGCTGCCGTGTCCGTGCCCGGTGGCACCGAGCGAGCCGAACAGTTCGCACCGGATGCCCTCCACGCCCGGCAGGAGTCCGTCATCTCGCAATCCGCGCACGAACAGGTAAGCGGCCCGCATCGGGCCGACGGTGTGCGAGCTGGACGGCCCGATCCCCACCTTGAAGAGATCGAAGACGCTGATGGTCATGGTGTCCTTTGATCCGGAGCGCTCTTCGTAACAGGTACACAACTGATATGTTAGAAGTAGGAGGATGTTATGACATTCGTTGGCACGAGGCAAGCCTTTGTGACGATCAGGCCGTACGATTGGACCGTGACCGCTGAGCTGCTGGCCCAGGACCCGACCACGGGACTGTCGATGGCGGACCGGGCCTATGCCGTGATCAAGGACCGGCTGATCATGCTGGACATCCGGCCGAACGACCCCATCGACGACGGTGCCCTGGCGCAGGAGCTGGGCATCGGCCGGACCCCGGTGCGCGAGGCACTCAAGAGGTTGGAAACCGACCGATTGGTGGTCGCCTATCCACGTCGCGGAACGTTCGCGACCGGTGTCGACATCGCAGATCTCGCGGGGATCTCCGAGATCCGAGCCCAGCTGGAACCGCTGGCCGCCCGGCGCGCCGCCGAACGCGCCTCGCGCAGCACCAGAGCCGAACTGACCGATCTCGCCTCGGCCACCGCGTCGCTGGATGTCGGCACCCTGGATCGCACCGAACTGATGCGCTGGGACCAGAGGGTGCACCGGGCGATCTACCGGGCAGCGAACAACGCTCACCTGGAAGATGTGCTGATCCGGTACGACGATCTGGCCACCCGGATCTTCTGCCTGTTCCTCGACCGGCTGCCCGACGTCGACGAGCACGTGGGTGAACATGCCGAGCTGTTGCGCACCATCGCCGACGGTCAGGTGGACCGCGCCGAAGAGCTGGCTCGCGAGCATGTCCTGGGTTTCGAGCGAGCGGTGCGGGCAGCCATCTGAGGCAGGCGGTCGTCCGGTCAGCCGTGGGCGGCCAGCGTCGTCGGCCCTGCGAACTCCGCCCGGCCGATCACCGGCCGCGCCAGCAGCAGGGCGGCCGCCGCGAGCACGGTCGCCACGACCGCCGTCACGCCCAGCGCCGTTCCTGCCGTGGCGTCCCCCCAGCCGGCCGTCACGGCGGTCACCGCGCCCAGCGCGAACTGCGTCAAACCCAGCAGGGCGGATGCCGAACCGGCGATCCGGCGGTGCCGGTCCATCGCGATCGCCGACGCGTGCGGCAGCGCGAACCCGACCGCGGAGACCAGCACGAACAACGACACCAGCACCATCGCGAGCGGCCACCCGGCGAGCACGGTGGCGGTCAGCAGAACCGCCCCGATCAGCGCCTGCACGACCCCGCCGCAGAGCAGCACCCACGAGGTGGTCCAACGCAGCAGGATTCGGCCGATCACCGTCGCGAGCACGATGCCGATCGCGTTCAGCGCGAAGCACGCGCTGAACCACTGCGGCGAGACCCCGAACCCGTCCTGCAGCAGGAACGGCGACGCGGAGATGTAGCCGAACATGGCGGCGGTCACCAGGCAGCCGGCCAGCACCGTTCCCAGATAGCCGCGGTCCCGGAGAAGCTCACCGAACGCCCGCAGCGTTCCGCCGAACCCGCCCTGGGTGCGCCGGTCCACCGGCAGCGTTTCGCGCAGCACGACGGCCGCGAGCACCAGCAGAACCGCCCCGACGCCGGCCAGCACCCAGAACACCGTCCGCCAGGTGCCCACCCTCAATACCTGGCCGCCGATCACCGGCGCCAGGATCGGCGCCAACCCGTTGATCGTCGCGATGGCCGAGAAGTACGCCGCCGCAACCTTTCCTGCGAACATGTCGGCCACGATGGCCCTGCCCACCACGATGCCCGCTGCGCCGGCGGCGCCCTGCAGAAGGCGGACCGCGATCAACACCGTCATCGACGTGCTGAGGGCGCAGATCACCGAAGCGATCACGAAGAGGGCGACCCCGACCAGCAACGGGATCCGCCGGCCGAACCGGTCGGAGAGCGGACCGGTGATCAGCTGCCCGACGGCGAGCCCGACGATGCACGCGGAGAGGGTGAGCTGGGCCGACGCGGGGGTCGATCCGAAGTCGCCCGGGAGTTCCGGCAGCGCGGGCAGGTACATGTCCAGGCACAGCGGCCCGAACCCGGAGAGCGCGCCGAGGGTGATGACGAGCCAGAACCCGCCCCGCTGCTGTGTCCCCGTCACTCCCACTCGATGGTGCCCGGCGGCTTGCTCGTCACATCCAGCACGACCCTGTTGACCTCCGGCACCTCGCCGGTGATCCGGTTCGAGATCTTCGCGAGGAGTTCGTACGGCAACCGTGACCAGTCGGCCGTCATCGCGTCCTCACTGGACACCGGCCGTAGGACGATCGGATGGCCGTACGTCCGGCCGTCACCCTGTACGCCGACGGATCTCACATCGGCGAGCAGCACGACGGGGCACTGCCAGATCTCAGCGTCCACACCGGCGGCCGTCATCTCGGCGCGGACGATGGCATCGGCGGCGCGGAGCACCTCGAGGCGCTCCGCGGTCACCTCGCCGATGATCCGGATGCCCAGACCCGGGCCGGGGAACGGGTGCCGCTGGACGATCGCGGCCGGCAGCCCCAGTTCGGCTCCGAGCAGCCGCACCTCGTCCTTGAACAGCGTGCGGAGCGGCTCGACGAGCTCGAACTTGAGGTCCTCGGGCAGCCCGCCGACGTTGTGATGCGACTTGATGGTGGCCGTGCCGGTGCCGCCGCCGGATTCGACGACGTCCGGGTAGAGCGTGCCCTGGACGAGGAACCGTACCCCGCCCTCTTCGGCGCTGATATCGGCGGCCGCACGCTCGAAGACCCGGATGAACTCGCGGCCGATGATCTTGCGTTTGGTCTCCGGATCGCTGACCCCGGCCAGCGCCGCCAGGAATCGTTCGGAGGCGTCCACGGTCACCAGGTTGATCCCGGTCGCGGCCACGTAGTCGCGCTCCACCTGCTCCCGCTCACCCGCGCGCAGCAGCCCGTGATCGACGAAAACGCAGGTCAACTGGTCGCCGACCGCGCGATGTACCAGGGCAGCGGCGACCGCGGAGTCCACCCCGCCGGACAACCCGCAGATCACCTTCTCGGTGCCGACCACCGCCCGGATGGCCTCCACCTGCTCCTGCAGGATCTCCGCCGGGGTCCAGTCCGGCTTGATCCCGGCGACGTCGTGCAGAAAGCGGCGGAGAACCTCCTGGCCGAACTGCGAGTGCACCACCTCGGGGTGGTACTGCACACCGGCGAGCCTGCGGTCCAGGTTCTCGAAGGCGGCGATGGGGGTGTCCGCGGTGGTGGCGGTGACGGCAAACCCGTCCGGTGCCTGCGACACCGCGTCCCCGTGGCTCATCCACACACCCAGCCGCTGCGGCATGTCCCGCAGCAATGCCCCGCCGGTGTCGGCGACGGTCAACTCGGTCGCGCCGTATTCGCGCCGGCCCGTCCGGTCGACGTTGCCGCCGAGAGCCTGGGCCATCGCCTGGAAGCCGTAACAGATGCCGAAGACGGGGATGTCGGTCTCGAACAGGGCGGGGTCGATCCGCGGCGCGCCCTCGGCGTAGACGCTCGACGGGCCGCCGGACAGGATCACGGCGGACGGCTCCCGCGCGGTGATCTCGGTGGTGGTGATGCTCGAAGGGACGATCTCCGAGTAGACGCTGGCCTCGCGCACCCGGCGGGCGATCAGCTGGGCGTACTGGGCGCCGAAATCAACTACCAACACGGGGTGCGCCTGGGCGTCCTGGGCCGGTTCACCGGTAGGCGCATCGTGGTGCTGTTCGTCCCCGGCGCCGCCGGACTGATCAGTTGCAGCGGCATCGGCGGGGCTCGGGACAGCGTCGATCCGCACGGTGGCCGCCTTTCATCTGTGAGCCGGCGCGTCGATCGTGCTGCCGGCGTTTCAACGAACGGATCCGGGAGTCCCGAACACCGGTCGACAAGCACCGCGGAGTCTATCCGGGAGGTCCGTGACGCCTGCCCACCACGGACTTCCTTGAGTCGGCCCGTGCAGACGGTGAGCCCGGTAGCGGCGGGGGGCCAGTCCTCGTCCGCCTCCGGAGTCAGCTGTCCACTGACGTCTGTGCAGGGTTTTGCCGCCGTTTCATTCCGAGAATCCCTGCAGAACAGACAGTCGGCAAAACCCACAGCACATGGCGCGGGTGTTGCGGCATCCCTTCGGCGCGTAAGAATCGGTAGGGCACAGATCCAGCGATCGAGACATGTGAACGCAGAACAGGGAGCACCACCATGCGAGGAACAGTCCTGTACGCCCCCCGCGACGTCCGCGTCGAGGACCGCCCGGACCCCACGGTCGAGAAGCCGACCGACGCTGTCATCCGGGTGTCCGCGGCGTGCGTGTGCGGCTCGGACCTGTGGCCGTACCGGGGCATCCAGGAGGTCAACGAGCCGCGCCCGATGGGTCACGAGTATGTCGGCATCGTGGAAGAGGTCGGAAGCGAGGTCAAGAACGTCAAGCCGGGCCAGTTCGTCGTCGGCTCGTTCATCGCCTCCGACAACACGTGCGAGATCTGCCGCTCCGGTTACCAGAGCTTCTGCGTCCACCGGGAGCCGGCCACCCCCACGGGCGCACAGGCCCAGTACGCGCGCATCCCTCTTGCCGACGGCACACTCGTCGCCACCCCCGAACTGCCGGGTGACGACCTCGTGCCCAGCCTGCTGGCCGCCTCCGACGTGCTGGGGACCGGTTGGTTCGCCGCCGTCGCGGCAGCGGTCGGCCCCGGCAAGACCGTCGCCGTGGTCGGCGACGGCGCCGTCGGCCTGCTCGGCATGCTGGCGGCTCAGCAGCTGGGAGCCGAACGCATCATCGCGATGAGCCGGCATGACGTCCGGCAGGCACTGGCCAAGGACTTCGGCGCCACCGACACCGTCGAGGAGCGCGGCGACGAAGGCGTGGCCCGGATCAAGGAACTCACCGGCGGGCTCGGTGCGCACTCGGTCATCGAGGCGGTGGGCACGCAAGAGTCGATGCTGCAGGCCATCCGGTCCGCGCGGGCCGGCGGGCACGTCGGCTACGTCGGCGTCAGCCACGGCGTGAACCTGCCCGGAGAAGTGCTCTTCCGCTCCGGTGTGCATCTGCACGGTGGTCCCGCCCCTGTTCGCCAGTACCTGCCCGACCTGATCGACCGCATCTGGAACCGGGTCATCGACCCCGGCAAGGTCTTCGATCTCGAACTGCCGCTCGAGCAGACCCCCGAGGCGTACCGGGCGATGGACGAGCGTCGCGCGACCAAGGTCCTGCTCCGCCCCTGAGCGGGGCCCCGGAGAGGTGGCCTCAGGGGTGTGGGCCCTGACAGGTGCAGGAGCGAGCCAGGGCATGACGGGGGGGTGGGCGACGGCAGGTGGCCGTGCCCCCGTCGCCTAATCTCGGCCGGATGACCTTGCTGATCGACCCGCCGCGCTGGCCCGCGCACGACCGGGTCTGGTCGCATCTGGTCAGCGACTCCTCGTACGCCGAGCTGCACGCCTTCGCGGCCGAGAACGGGATCCCCCGACGCGGTTTCGACCACGACCATTACGACGTCCCCGGCGACCGGTACGACACGCTGATCGGCGCGGGCGCTGTGCCGGTGGGCAGCCGGGAACTGGTGCGCCGGCTCGCGGCCGCGGGCTTGCGGCGGCCGAAACGGGACCGGAGGTGACGTCGCGACGGACAGCCGGGGGTCCATCATGAGCAGGTGACCATCACCTCCCCGGCCCAGGTCAGCGGGACGGACCGCCCGCTGCGCTCCGTGCTGTGGCGGGGCGACCGCACCGTGGCGACGGACCTGCCCGCGGACCGGATCGCGACGGAACTGGCCGGCGACCCGGAGATCAAGGCCTGGTGGTTCCTACCGCGCGAGGCCGCCGCCCTGGCCGGCACGGCAACCCTGATGGGCCTGGACCGGCTGGCCGTCGACGACGTTCTCGGCGCCCGGGAAACACCCAAGGTGGACACGGTTGGCTCCACGGTCATCGTGGTGACTGGAGCGCTGCTGTTCAACCCGCGCACCACCGAGCTGACCATCGCCCGGGTGTCCATCCTCGCCGATCCGCGAGCGCTGGTCGTCGTGGCCGGCGAACGCGAACTGGCCCGGCTCGCGCCGACTCTGGAGGACTGCGCGGGGCGGATGCGGGCCGAGGGCATCGGTGCCGCGCTGCACATCGTGCTGGAGGCGCTCGTCCAGACCTACACCAGTGCGGTGGAGGCCATGGAGGAGGCGACCGACGGGTTGACGTCGTCGCTGTTCGACGACCGGCCGATGGGCCGCGCCGATCAACTGACGGCATTCCGGCTGCGGCAGGCGATCAGCCACCTGCGCAGGCTCGCCGCGCCGATGACCGAGGTCACCGCCACCCTGGCCGCCGCGGCCGCGAGACCCGAGGACGAGCAGGTGGACGACCCGATCGCGGCCCTGCTCGGCACCAGCATCCGCCGGCGGTTCGCCGATGTCGCCGACCACGCCAGGCACGCCGCGGACGCCACCAACGGCCTGCGCGAGATGCTGACCTCGGCCTTCGAGACCAACCTGGCGCTGTCCGACGTGCACCTGAACATGATCATGAAGAAGCTTTCCGCGTGGGCGGCCATCATCGCGGTGCCGACACTGATCACCGGGTTCTTCGGGATGAACGTGCCCTACCCGGGTTTCGGCCGCGGCGAGGGGTTCGTCTTCGGGCTGGTCATCATGGTCTCGGCGGTGATCACGCTGTACGTGCTGTTCAAGCGGAGCGACTGGCTCTGAACGCGACTGGCTTTGAACGCGACTGGCTTTGAACGCAACTGGGTGGCTCAGGCGTGGACGCTGAGCCCGACCTTCTGGAACTCCTTCAGGTCCGAGTAGCCGGACTTGGCCATCGCCCGGCGGAGTGCACCGAACAGGTTCGTCCGGCCGTCCGCACTGAGCGCGGGGCCCATCAGCAGCTGCTGCAGCGGCACCTCGGCCGGACCGCACGGGGCCGCAAAGCCCCTGGGCAGCACCGGATGTGCCGCGGTGGAGGGCCAGTACCAGCCGCGCGCCGGCGCCTCCGCGGCCCAGCTGAGCGGTTCGCCCAGCATCACCGCGTCCGCGCCGCAGGCGATCGCCTTGGCGATGTCGGCACTGGAATCGATGCCGCCGGCCGCGATGACGTGCACGTACCGCCCGCCGGTCTCGTCGAGGTAGGCGCGTCTGGCCGCTGCGGCATCGGCGATCGCGGTCGCCATCGGGACGGCGATCCCCAGCACGTCATCGGTGGTGGTCGTCCGGCCGTGCCCGGTCCCGACGATGACGCCGGCCGCACCGGTCCGCATCAGGTGGGTGGCGGTCTGGTAGTTCGTGCAGCCGCCGACGATCACCGGGACGTCGAGGTCGGCGATGAACGACTTCAGGTTCAGCGCGGATCCGTTGGACTGCACGTGCTCGGCGGACACGATGGTGCCCTGGATGATCAGCATCTCGACTCCGGCCGCGATGGCGGGGCCGGCGAGCGTGGACGCGTTCTGCGGTGACAGCCGGACGGCAACGGTGCCGCCGCCGTCGCGCAGCGTGCGGATCGCATCCGACAGCAGGTCGACCGAGACCGGTGCGTGGTAGATCCGCTGGATGGCGGCGATCAGCTCGTCGTGGTCGTCGGCGGCCTCGCCCTGTTCGATCAGGCTGTCGATCTCCCGCTGCGGATCGGAGTACCGGGCCCACAGCCCCTCGCCGTCCAGCACGCCGAGCCCGCCGATGGCCGACACCGCTGACGCCACCGCCGGCGAGACGACGGCGTCGGAGGGCTGGGTGATGAACGGGATGTCGAATCGGTAGGCGTCGATCTGCCAGCTGGTGGAGATGTCCGACGATGACCTGGTGCGCCGCGACGGGACGATGGTGACGTCCTCGAGTTCGTACGCCGAACGGGCCGTGCGCCCCATGCCGATCTCGACCTCAGGCACCGTTGCTCCTTGCAGTTGCGCGTCCGGCCGGGCAGACGTGCCACGGCGGGGTGTCGCGTAGAAGGGTAGGCGACCGGCCAGGCACCCACCTACCGCTGCAGGAGCTGAAGGACGGGTCAGCGGTCGATGTAGTTCGGCGCCTCTGAGGTGATGGAGATGTCGTGCGGGTGCGACTCACGCAGCCCCGCCGAGGTGATCCTGATCAGCTTCGCGTCCTTGAGCTGCTCGATCGTCGCCGAACCGGTGTACCCCATCGCTGCGCGCAGACCACCCACCAACTGGTGTGCGACGTCGGAGAGCCTGCCGCGGAACGGCACCCTGCCTTCGATGCCTTCGGGCACAAGCTTGTCGTCGGACAGCACGTCATCCTGCGAGTACCGGTCCTTGGAGTAGGACCGGGCCTCGCCGCGGGACTGCATCGCGCCCAGCGACCCCATCCCCCGGTAGGTCTTGTACTGCTTGCCGGCCACGAAGATCAGCTCACCGGGCGATTCGGCGACACCGGCGAGCAGCGAGCCGAGCATCACGGTGTCGGCGCCGACCGCGATCGCCTTGGCGATGTCGCCGGAGTACTGCAGGCCGCCGTCGCCGATCACCGGGACCCCGGCGGGCCGGCAGGCCTTGGATGCCTCGTAGATCGCCGTCACCTGCGGCACGCCGATGCCGGTGACCACCCGGGTGGTGCAGATCGATCCCGGGCCGACCCCGACCTTCACGGCGTCGGCGCCGGCGTCGACGAGCGCCTGCGCGCCCGCCCGGGTCGCTACGTTGCCGCCGACGATGTCCACCCGCGAGCCGACATCGGACCGGAGCCGGGCGACCATCTCGACGACACGCATCGAGTGCCCGTGCGCGGTGTCCACCATGATCACGTCGATCCCGGCGTCCACCAGCGCCATCGCGCGCTTATAGGACTCCTCGCCCACCCCGACAGCCGCCCCGCAGAGCAGCCGACCGTCGGCGTCCTTGGTGGCGTGCGGGTACTGCTCGGTCTTGACGAAGTCCTTGACGGTGATCAGCCCGCGCAGCTTCCCGTCGCCGTCGACCAGCGGCAGCTTCTCGATCTTGTGCTTGCGCAGCAGCCCGAGCGCCGCCTCCGCGCTGACCCCGACAGGCGCCGTCACCAGCGGCATCGGCGTCATCACTTCGCGTACGGGGCGGCTCAGATCGACCTCGAAGCGCATGTCCCGGTTGGTGATGATGCCCACCAGTCGGCCCTCGGTGTCGGTGACCGGCACCCCGGAAATGCGGAACTTCGCGCACAGGTCGTCGGCCTCGCGCAGGGTGGCGTCCGGCCGGCAGGTGACCGGGTCGGTGACCATCCCGGCCTCGGACCGCTTGACGATCTCCACCTGGGCGGCCTGGTCCTCGATCGACAGGTTGCGGTGCAGGACACCGAGCCCGCCCTCGCGGGCCATCGAGATGGCCATCCGCGATTCGGTGACGGTGTCCATCGCACTGGACAGCAGCGGCACCCGAAGCCGGATGTTGCGGGACAGCCAGGTACTGGTGTCGGCCTCGCTGGGCACCAGATCGGACGCGTCAGGGAGCAGCAGGACGTCGTCGTAGGTCAGCCCGACGGTGGAGAATTTGTCATCGCCGGCGGTCGGCCGGTTGATCTCGAACGGGTCGGACACCGTGGTTGTCAGCGCGGCGGCGCTCGGGCGGGCCTGCCGGGTGGAACCCGACAGATCTGGCTGTGTGACCGACGACATGACCGACCTTCCGCTGACGCCCACGACCGTTGGCCGGGCAATGGTCCGGCGAGTGTGCGTGCCCTTCATCGTAAGGGAGCCGGCTCGGCCGACCGGCAGCTACGGCTCAGCCGGCAGGTGAAACCTCGGCCGGCGGTTGTGGCGGCGGCTCGGAGCCATCCGAGCCTGCCGGAGTGGTGGTCGTCGAGGTGTCGTCGATCGGCCCGGTACCGGTTGTCGTCGGCGCGGGCGCCGGTGCGGGGGCCGTCGTTCCGATCGTGCTGGGGGCAAGGGACACCGATCCCGCCGGCACCTCGGCCGGCGGTGGCTCGACGACGACCGGTGGGGTGGGCATCTCCGGAGCGGCCGACGTCACCGGGGTCACCGGGGCCGGCGGCGGGGTGACCGGCGGCGGGGTGACCGGCGGCGGGGTGACCGGCGGCGGGGTGACCGGCGGCGGGGTGAGTGGTGTTGCGGACGGACCAGCCGGTGGTGGGGCGACCACCGTGCCCGCGGACGCGACTCCACCCCCGCCGGTCGGTCCACTGACGGGGCCACTCCCGGCCTCGGACGGCGCCGGGACGGCCGGACCCGCGACGTTCAGCGGCCGGCTCGGGTCGGGCACCACCGCACCGGCGTCCTGACCAGCCAGATAGCTGCCGCCGTCCGGAGAGGCGACCGCGGGCGGAGCGATCGTGAGCGACGCCAGGGATCGGGACGGAAGGGATTGCGGCGCACCGGATGTCGAGGGTTCAGCAACCGATGGAACGGGACTAGTCGACTGCCCGTCGGCCAGCATCTGCTCGGTCATCGGGTCTGCGGTCAAAGACGTTCCGGACAGCTCACGCGGTGCTGCCGCACGCCACAGTTGGTCGACCTCCTGCTGCATGCCGCTCTTGCCGTCGACGTCGGCGACCTTGCCCAGCTCGACCGCCGCGCGGAGCAGCGCCAGTTGCGCCTGTTGCGGATCGCCGGCGGCGAGGGCGACCGTCGCCTCGTCGAGCGCCTGCCGCACATGGTCCCGGGAAGCGACCGACACGGCCCGCTCCGGCCACAGCACCTGGGTGATGCCCCACAGCGCGGAATCCTCGTCGGCGTCCTTCGACCCGACCGTCGCCGACCCGATCAGCAGCGCCACGATGGCGGCGGCGATCGAGAGGGCAGGGCGCAGCGACCGTTTCCGCTCCTCCGTGCCGCTGACGACGGCGTCCGCCGCGCGGCGCACGGACGGGACAGGTGGGAGGGGCTCGGACGCGAGTTCGTAGCGCCAGGTTTGGAACAGTTCGGTCAGCGGATCGGCATCGGGCCGGTCCACGGTCCCGGCGGACGGACGTCCGGAGTGCTTGGTGTGCACCGTGTGTCGCCCGCGACCGAACGGTCCTGCAGGCTGACGACCGGCGGAATGACGACCGGGCAGGCCCATTTCGTGGTCGGCCCGTTCGGGGGACAGGGGGTCGCCGGCCGCGATGCTGTCGATCAGCCGGTCGTCGGCGAACACCACGTCTAGGTCGACCAGCGGCGAAGCGTGGTCGGCCCGGTGGGAACCGGGTCGCTGCGCCATCACACGAGCTGTTCGGACAATGCCGCGTCGGCCGCGAGGAGATGCCGGAGCTTGGCGAGGGCACGATGCTGCGCGACCCGGACAGCGCCGGCCGTCATGCCGAGAGCTTCCGCGGCTTCTTCCGCACTGAGCCCGACGACGACCCGGAGCCGCAGGATCTCCTGCTGCGTCTCGGGCAGCTCGCCCAGCAGGTCGTCGACAATCAGCGCCGTGGTGAGCGCGACGACGCTCTGCTCCGGCCCGCGCTCTGTCGAGGGCGCATCGGGGACCTCGGCCATCGGCATCGACCGCGACCGGCCCGCGACGCGATGAGCGTCGGCCACCTTGTGTGCGCAGATGCCGTAGACGAAGGCGAGGAACGGCTTGCCCTCGCGGCGGAAGGTCGGCAGCGCCGTGAACACGGCCATGCACACCTCCTGAGCGACGTCATCGGCTGAAGACAGGGAACGGTGTCCTGCGGACATTCGGGAACGGCAGTAACGAACGACGACCGGATGAATACGTCCCAGCACGCGCTCCACAGCCACAGCGTCACCGTTGACGGCCCGGTCGACCAGGTCGTCAAGGTCGCTGGAGTCGGTCGCGTCCTGTGACTGCTTCATCGCCTTCGGCGGCTCCCCCGTTACATGCCGTGCCCAGGTGATCACCCCGGAACGTCCAGCAATGGCGGGACGCAGATGCGCCGCCACCCGCGCAGCGACCACATCGTACCCAGCGGCCGCAACCACGTCCGCACGGCAATGACCGCCGCACGGCGGTGACGGCCGCACTGCGGTGACGGGGCCACTGCGGTGACGGGCCCACTGCGTGACGGCCGCACGGCGGTGACCGCCGCGCGGCGTCCCGGCCCCGGGAGTTGAACAGTCAGGCCGCGGTCAGGCGACGAACCCGCGACGGAAACCGAGTGCGACGGCCTGGGCGCGGTCCCGGGCACCGAGCTTGCGGAACAGCCGGCGCGCATGGGTCTTGACAGTGTCCTCGGACAGGAACAGCTCCCGGCCGATCTCGCCGTTCGACTGTCCCTGGCTCATCCCGCGCAGGACCTGCATCTCACGCTCGGTCAGCGGCGCCTCACCGTCCATGGAGTCGCGCAGCGCCGGGAGTCGCGGGGTCGTCAGGGTGTCGGCCAGCGCCGCGACGATCTCCGGCTGGGTCGCGTCCCACCGGAGAAAACCCCTTGCACCGCAGGCGATCGCGGCCGCGATGGACGCCGTGTCGTCGGGCGATCCGAAGACGATGACCACCGCAGTCGGATGGATGGCCAGCAGGCGCCGGGTCGCCTCGATGCCGCTGGTCAACGCTCGCTGGGTGCCGATCAGCACCACGTCCGCCGCCTGCCGGCCGTAGCGCGACAGCAACTCGTCGCCACTGCCGACGCAGTCGATCCCCTCGACGGACGGAACCGCTCCCATCACCCTTGTCAGACCATCACGAGCGCTACGGCGCTCGTCGCAAATCAACACGCTTGTCACGTGACTCCCCCTGCGGACGGTGTGGACGGTACTTGCACTGCAATCGATGCCGGCCCACTGAACCCCTGAGCGCCGGCACGACAACGAAACGATCCCCAACGGGGACCAACTGCATTGAGATCACCGGACGACGGAACTATCACTGCGGAGAGTAGTCGACCGCTCACCTTTAGACAGCTGCGGGTGCCCCTTCGGCGTTGCACCGGAACGTGACCGGTACCACATCGCACGCCGGGTGCCACCGCCGACCCACCGCATGGTGGGGGTGCCCCGAGCCCTTCATCAAGATCGACAAATTTCATGATCAAGGTCTTGTCGGGTGGCCCCAACCGCTCTACTGTCTGGAGATCAACAACGCCGGGATCAGCGCGGATCCTGCTTCCGAACGGCGAATCCCCAGGCGCCACCGCAGTCCTTTGACCGCGGGCCACGCCCGGTGGGAGGAGCCGTGACGCCCGCCGCGCCCCGATCCCCGGCTCGGTAGGACCTCCGGTTTCCGGGTCACAACAGACCCGGCCCCGGGAGCGCTGTTCGGTACGGCTCTCGCCCTGGCTCGATTCGTCGGGGCATTGATCGCTAGCGAGGGGATCCACGTGGCTGACACCAGGCGCCTGCCAGGCCCGAACGCCGATCTGTGGGACTGGCAACTGCATGCGGCGTGCCGCGGAATGGCCAGTTCTTACTTCTTCCACCCCGAGGGCGAGCGCGGACCCGCCCGGGCACGCCGCGAGGCGCAGGCGAAGGCGGTCTGCTTCGAGTGCCCGGCGATGGCCGCGTGCCGGGCCCATGCACTGCAGGTGCACGAGCCGTACGGGATCTGGGGCGGATTGTCCGAGGGTGAGCGTGCTCAGATGCTGACACTGGCCGCCGCTCACTGAGCTTCTTGTGCACTCTGGTGAACCCGTCAGGGTTCGCCGGCATCGTCCGGACGGCGGCAGCACGCGACAGCTACTCCGCGAAGGGACCACCGGCCGGCCTGGCATCACTCGATCGTAGTGGTCCGATAGGCAGTTTGCGCACCAATGGATGACGGCCATCCGTACCGCTCGGTAATCGCACCATGGGCACCGTCGAATCTCCCGCGACCTGGCCGGTGGGCACCGCAGTCCTGAGTCGCGACGGTTCGTGCGGCCCGAACGCCATCGAGGCGGGCGGATCCCGTGGGAACCGCCCGCCTCGATTGTTGCCCGCAGGCCCGTCGACCTGTTGGCACACCGACCTGGCTGACCGGCACTGCTGACCGACACAGCTGACCGGCACTCCTGACTTCAGGCGCGCGATGAGCGCGCGATCAGCCGATCAGTGCGAGTGGCCGTGGTGCCCGCCGTTGGACTCCGGCTCGTCCTGCTTGATCTCGACGACGGTGCTCTCGGTGGTCAGCACCATGCCGGCGATCGATGCGGCGTTGGAGACGGCCGCTTTGGTGACCTTGACCGGATCGATGATGCCGGCCTTGACCATGTCGACGTACTCGCCGGTGTTCGCGTCGTAGCCCTTGCCGACAGTCAGCTCGGCGATCTTGGAGACGACGACGGCGCCCTCCTGGCCACCGTTCGCCGCGATCCAGAACGCCGGCGACGAAAGGGCGCGGCGGACGATCGAGACGCCGGTGGACTCGTCCCCGATCAGCTCGGCTTCCAGCTCGGCCAGCTTCGCCGACGCGTGCACCAGAGCAGATCCGCCACCGGCGATGATGCCCTCGGCAACCGCGGCCTTGGTGGCGTGCACGGCATCCTCGATGCGGTGCTTGCGTTCCTTGGCCTCGATCTCGGTGGCAGCGCCGACCTTGATCACCGCGACGCCGCCGGCCAGCTTGGCCAGCCGCTCCTGCAGCTTCTCGCGGTCCCAGTCGGAGTCGGTGGTCTCGATGTCCTTACGCAGCTGCGCGGCACGCTCGGCGACCGCCTCCTTCGAGCCGCCACCGTCGACGACGGTGGTGTCGTCCTTCGTGACGGTGACCCGGCGCGCGGTGCCGAGCACCTCCAGGCCGACGTCGGACAGCTTGAGGCCGACCTCCGAGGAGACGACCTCGGCGCCGGTGACGATCGCCAGGTCCTGGATGAACGCCTTCCGCCGGTCACCGAAGAACGGCGACTTGACCGCGACGACCTTGAAGGTCTTGCGGATGGCGTTGACCACCAGGGTCGAGAGAGCTTCGCCCTCGACGTCCTCGGCGATGATCAGCAGCGGCTTGCTCTCGGCGAGCACCTTCTCCAGCAGCGGCAGCAGGTCGGCCAGCGCGGAGATCTTCTCCCGCACCAGCAGCACCAGGGTGTTCTCCAGAACCGCCTCGCCGGCCTCGGGGTCGGTGGCGAAATACGGTGAGATGTAACCCTTGTCGAACTGAACGCCGTCGGTGTACTCCAGCTCTGTGCCGAGCCCGGAGTGCTCCTCGACGCTGACGACGCCGTCCGCGCCGACCTTCTCGAGCGCTTCGCCGAGCAGGTCGCCGATCAGCGGGTCGCGGGATGCGATGGTGCCGACCTGCGCGATGGCCGCACGGTCGCCGGCCACCGGGGTCGCCCACTCGGTGAGCAGCTCGTTGACGCGGTCCGCGGCCTGGGTGATGCCGGAGCGCAGAGCCAGCGGGTTCGCGCCGGCGGTGACGTTCCGCAGGCCCTCGGCGATGATCGCCTGGGTGAGGATCGTGGCGGTGGTGGTGCCGTCACCGGCCACGTCGTTGGTCTTGGTGGCGGCGGTCTTGACGAGCTGGGCGCCGAGGTTCTCCTGCGGGTCGTCCAGGTCGATGTCCCGGGCGATGGTCACGCCGTCGTTGGTGATGGTCGGGCCGCCGAACTTCTTGTCGAGCACGACATAGCGGCCGCGCGGGCCGAGGGTGACCTTGACCGCGTCGGCGAGCTTGTCGACGCCGCGCTGCATCGCAGCGCGGGCTTGGGTATCGAAGCTGATCTGCTTCGCCATGGTGTTGTCCAGTCCTTGGATGTCTCGGGTGGATCGAGTCAGGTGGATCGAGTCAGATGTGTGGAGCCGCCTGGTACGACCGTGCCCCGACAGCCCGCGGGTGCGGGCCGCCGGGGCACGGGTCGAACGTCAGCGTGTGACCGGCTGCAGTCGGTCTGCCGAGAGATCCAGCAGGTCAACGGCGGCCGGTCGGTGTCACTTGGCGACCTTGGCCAGCACGTCACGTGCGGACAGGAGCAGATACTCCTTGCCGCTGTACTTGACCTCGGTGCCGCCGTACTTGGAGTAGATGACCACGTCGCCTTCGACGACGTCGATCGGAATGCGCTTGCCGTTGTCGTCGTAACGACCCGGGCCTACTGCAAGGACGGTGCCCTCCTGGGGCTTCTCCTTGGCGGTGTCAGGAATGACGATGCCGGACGCGGTCGTCGTCTCAGCCTCGTTGGCCTGGACGAGGATCTTGTCCTCGAGCGGCTTGATGTTCACGCTCGCCACGGTGTGACCTCCCCCTTCTGGGGTTCGACTCTGTGACAGCGCCTTTCGGCCCTGCCGACGGGTTTGTCTTCTCGGGTGCCCGGCGAGGATCGGGCCCGTCGTCGCGGGTGCCGGGCCGTCACTGTGCCGTTCGACTAGCACTCTAGCCATGCGAGTGCCAGGTCTCAACCACCGGACCGGGTTTGTCCGCTGATCCCGGGGTTCGCGGGCACGTCAGCACCGCCCAGCCGCGCTCATGCATGCGGGGAGACGCCTCGACGCGTCGGTGCTACCCCCGCCGGCGAGCACCGCTGCCCGGCGCGGTGACGCCTTGGGTCAGCCGGCAGTGGCGTCGTGCAGGCCGTCGCGGAGGCGGTGCACCGCACCGAGCGCGGCGGTCAGCGTCCCGTTCGCCTCGTGACCGGCGTACCACTCGTTGTTGGCGCTGATCTCCATCCGGTCGAGTGCCGCCTGCGCGACCATCCGCCGGCCGGGAGTCAGTTCCGTGTCGACATGATGCAGCCAGCCGCGCAGCCCGTCCTCGTCGGCGGCGCCGTCGAGCAGGGTGGGGTCGTTCGCCGCCAGCAGTAGGGCGATCGCGGCAATCGCGGCGTCCACCTCCTCGGCGGTCAGGTGCGAACTCGCACTGACCACCGTGCGGACGATCTTGGACAGCCGGTCACCGGTCCGACCGTCGGTTGCCTGCCGCAATTCGCTCAGCAGCGTGGCCGCGGCCTCGCTGTTCAGGAAGGCATTGGCATCGTGTGCAGTCTTGGCGCTCATCGTTGAACTCCTCTGATCCGCTGGGCCCGTCAGGTCGCGGACGACCATCGACAGGGTAAAGGCAAATCCGCTGAAAGGGCACAAAAAGGGCACTTTAGGACGCCCTCCAGCCGTACTGCCTCACGCCGTGCTGCTGAGCCCCCGGTACAGCGTCTCGAGCAGCGCGCGGTAACTGCGCTCGGGATCCGGGACCTTGACCATGCCTTTGATCTCCAGCTGGACGGCACCGTGTACCGCGCTCCAGATCTGTTGTGCCACTTCGTGAGCGTCGCCGTCACGCAGGGCGCCGCCGACCATTCCGTAGCGCACGTGCCCGACAAGCTCCCCGAACGATGCCTCGGCGACAGGTCCGACGTCAGGGGATTGCGCGTCCTGATGGATCGCGTTGCCGAACATGGCCAGGTAGTGCGCCGAGTTACCGAGAGCGAACATTCGATAACGCAGACCTGCGTTCATCAACCGCTCCGACGGATCCGACTCGCCCCGCGGCTCGATCGCAGCTCGCAGAGCCTGGAAGCCACGAATCAGCAGCGCGTCGACGAGGCCGTCCTTACCGCCGAAGCGGTTGTAGATGCCCATCGGGGCGACGCCCGCCTCCACAGCGACCGCGCGAACGGTGACCGCTTCGGGTCCTTCACGGACGAGGACCCGTTCGGCCGCGTCGACCAGGGCCTGTTCGACGTCACGGCTGGGGGTGCGGCTGGCTGCGGCCGTGGCCGGGCCGTTTCTTGACGGCCCAGTTCTCAACTGCATCGTCGCATTCTCCCCCGACTGATCGAAAAGGCTGGTCATCACCCTGTCGCCATGATAGAACGTTGTTCTACATTGGTAGAACGGCGTTCCACAAGGAGACCTCATGGCGCTTCCCCTGTACTCGACCGGGCCGGTGCTGGACGCGCCGCCACCCGTCGACCCGGCCCGTTCACGGCGCTGGTGGGGGCTGGCCGCGATCGGCCTCTGCGTCCTGCTCGTGGGCATCGACAACACGATCGTCAACGTGGCCCTGCCGACCATCGGCCGCGAACTGGACGCCTCGACCAGCGACCTGCAGTGGATCGTCGACGGCTACACGCTCGTCTTCGCCACGCTGTTGCTGCTCGCGGGCCACCTCGGCGACCGGTTCGGCCGTCGCCGGATGCTGCTGACCGGACTCGTCCTGTTCGGCCTGACGTCGGTCGCGGCGTCCTTCGCCGGAACCGTCGGACAGCTGATCGCCGGCCGGGCAGCCATGGGCGCCGCCGCCGCGCTGATCTTCCCCGCCACCCTCGCGCTGCTCGTCTCGCTCTTCCCCGACCGACGTGAGCGCGCCGCCGCCATCGGGATCTGGTCCGGCATCACCGGCCTGTCGGTCGCCCTCGGGCCGGTCACCGGCGGGGTGCTCGTCGAGCATTTCTCCTGGTCAGCGGTGTTCCTGGTGAACGTGCCGCTGGTGCTGATCGCCTGTGTCGCGGTGGCCCTGCTGATCAGGGAGTCCCGTGATCCGGCTCCAGGCCGGTTCGATCCGATCGGCGCATTCGGTTCGATGATCGGGATCGGGCTGCTCGTCTGGACCATCATCGAGGCACCGGTGAACGGCTGGACGTCACCCGCGACGGTGCTCGGACTGGCCGGCGCCGTTGGTGCCCTGGCCCTGTTCGTGTGGTGGGAGACGCGGCGCGCCGATCCGCTGTTCGACGTCACCCTGTTCGCCAACGCACGCTTCTCCGCCGCAAGCGGGGCGATCGCGGCCGCGTTCTTCGGCCTGTTCGGGTTCATCTTCCTGATCACCCAGTACTTCCAGATCGTTCTGGGCTACGGCGTTCTCGAGGCTGGGTTCGCCACCCTGCCGTTCGCGGTGGTGATCGGGTCGCTCTCACCGGTCGCGATCGTTGCGATGAAGCGATTCGGGACGACTGTCGTCGTGAGCACCGGGCTCGCGCTGATGACCGCCGGGTTCCTGCTGGCGGCCGGATCGGGGGCCGATTCAGCTTACTGGGGAAGGATTGTCGCTTCGATGACGCTGATGGCCGCTGGGTTGGCCTTCACCGCCGGGCCTGCGACGGAGGCGATCATGGGCGCACTGCCGGGCGGTCGCGCCGGTGCCGGGTCCGCCGTGAACGACACCACCAGGGAGGTCGGCGGAACGCTCGGCGTCGCGATCGTCGGATCCGTGATGAACTCGATCTACGCCGGCCGACTCGTCGACGCGCTCAGTGGCACGTCGCTCTCGGCGGAGGACGTCACGGCCGCGAGTCGTTCGGTGTCCGCGGGCTTCGACGCGGCGACGCTGGTCCCGCCGGCCGAAGCCGGGGTCGTCGTGCAGGCGACCTCGCAGGCATTCCTGGACGGGATGACGGCTGGTTCGCTGGTCGCCGCCGCCGCGACCGGTGCGGCCGCGATCGCAGTGCTGGTGTTCCTGCCGGCCCGGCACCGGGATCCGGTCTGAGAATCCCCAGAGCCCAGCTCCCCGCTCACCCGCGCCCGTCGGAATCCGCCCAGCGGTGACCTCGGCGGCCGTCGGTAACCTGGCGTGCCTCAACGTCCCAGTCAGTGCGCACGCTCCGGGCGGCAAGGTGGTCAACCGACAGGGGCGACCGCCTCGCGTGAGACGTGCACGACGGAAACGGGCAGCCCGGGGTCCCCGGTGAGCAGTTCGTCGGACGGCTGGCCGCCTGCGGCGACCACGTGCGCACCGACGGCGGCGATCATTGCGCCGTTGTCCGTGCACAGTCCCGGTCGCGGAACTCGCAACTCGAGACCTGCCGCGTCGCATCGTTGCTCAGCGAGTTCACGCAGTCGTTTGTTGGCTGCGACACCGCCTGCGATGACTACGGTGTCGATGTTCAGTTCACGTGCGGCACGGACGGTCTTGGCCGTCAGGACGTCGACCACTGCTTCCTGGAACGACGCGCACACGTCCGGGATGTCGATGGCTCGACCGGCCCGCTCGGCGGCTTCCACGTGTCGCGCGACCGCCGTCTTGAGCCCGGAGAAGGAGAAGTCATAGGGCGAGTCGCGCGGACCGGTCAGGCCACGGGGGAACCGGACGGCCGTGGGATCGCCGTCAGCTGCGAGCCTGTCGATGACGGGGCCACCCGGGTATCCGAGACCGAGCAGCCGAGCAACCTTGTCGTAGGCCTCCCCCGCTGCATCGTCGACGGTCGTTCCGATCTCGGTGATGTCGCCCGCCAGATCGTCAACCCGCAGGAGTTGGGTGTGACCTCCTGAGACCAGAAGCGCCAGCGCCGGTGTCGGCAGGGCACCGTGCTCGAGCGTGTCTGCGGCGACGTGTCCGGCGAGATGGTTGACGCCGTAGAGCGGCACGTCCCAGGCGGCGGCGTACGCCTTTGCCGCCGCGACACCGACCAGCAGCGCGCCGGCGAGTCCGGGTCCACAGGTGACCGCCACCGCACCGACGTCACTGGGGTCCACCCGGGCGTCGGCGAACGCAGCGTGCACGGTGGCAGTCATCGCCTCCAGATGGGCGCGGGATGCGATCTCGGGCACGACGCCACCGAACCGTGCGTGCTCGTCCTGACTGGAGGCCAGCGCCGAGCCGAGCAGTTCCGGCGCGCCTTCGGTGATCTGGACGAGGCCGACACCTGTTTCGTCACAGGAGCTTTCGATGCCCAATACAATGGTGCCGACGGCCAGGTTTGCGGCTCGGCCGTTCTGCTGCGGACCCGCGAACGCCGTCATCGCGGCCGCGCCATCGTGTACGCATCAGAACCGCTCGGACGGTAGTACCTGCGACGAATGCCGACCATGGTGAAACCCTCCGAGGTGTACAGCGAAATTGCTGGGACGTTATCCGTCCGCACTTCCAGCAGCAGGCGACGCGTCCCCGCGACGGAGATCAGATGACGCAACAGTTTCCGCCCGATGCCTGCACCCTGCGACGCCGGGCGCACGCCGATCGTGTGCACCTCGGCCTCGTCCTGCATCAGCGCCAGACCCGCATAGCCGTTGATGACGGCGTTGGCATCGCGGTGCACGACGTAATGGTTACCCGCCTCCAGTTCCGACGCGAACATCTCCCAGCTCCACGGCGAATCGCCCGGAAACAGGATCTCCTCGAGTTCGACTAACGCGGGAATGTCGGGCCATTCCAGCAGTTTTAGTCCGGGAGTCACAACGGGTGGCTCATCGCGGCGCAGCACCGCCATCACCGGCCCAGTACCGATTTGCGCGCGCCAGGCTCGGTTGCGTCCGGTCGGCGGAGGTACAGCGGCTTCAGCGGTCCCGGTACCGCTCCGGTCAGCAACGGCACTGCGGCGCGTTCGACCAGACCCAGGGCCAGCGAGTACTCAGCTGTTTCGCTCCGACCAGCGCCCCCCTCGTCGCGTGTGGCCGCCTGGTTGCCTGCGCCCGGCACGCCGGCGGACACCCGGATCGGATCGAACGAAGGCGTGCGGGCGCTGTCGAGCAACGCCGTCCCCGCGCCGGTGATGTAGGTCGGCGTCAGGCCGTTCTCGCTGAGCAGGTCCGCCACCCCGGCGGGCTTATGAACGAGCGGACCGAGCACCCTGCTGCCGTCGGCCTGGTACACCGACAAGTACACCTCTCGACGCCGGGCGTCCGTCACGACGAGCAGGTCCCCCGACAGCGGCGCCATCGACGTCGCCACCGCATCGTGACTGGGGATCCCGTGGACAGGTATCCCCAGCCCGTCGCCCAGGGCGACCGCGGTCGCGACGCCGACCCGCAGTCCGGTGAAGGGGCCTGGGCCCACGCCGACCACCACGCCTGCCAGATCCCGCAGCGTCCCGCCGGCCTTCGACAGAGCCGCCAGCGCCAGCGGCATCAAACGCTCCGCGTGGGCGAAAGGATCGGTCACCACCTCCTGCGCTAGCAGAGCACCCGGCCGTGTCGCGGCGTCGCCGAGAACCGCACCGGCCTCGAGAGCCGCGATGATCTCGTGCGGTTCGCGCAGCCGAACGACACCGGCGGTGACCGACGGCGTCGAGGTGTCCAGAGCGAGAACGAGCACGGTGAACCATCCTACGTTCGCGGCGTCCGGCCCCGGATCGAACGAGAACGGCACCGTCCTGAGCGGCCGTCGCCGCTGGGAATCACCACGGGAGTGAGAGCGCGATCCCGATAGGCTCTGTGCGACAGCCAGCCAGCCCGAACCCGTTCGACGACCCACTTGTCGCCCGTTGAAGCCAGGAGGTGCGACGTGTCCGGACAGGTCACGCTGGCCGACGTGGCGCGCTGGGCAGGTGTGTCGCTCGCCACGGCGTCGCGGGCACTGCATGGCGGGGCCGGGCGAACTGTCGGACCCGACCTCCGCGCCCGGGTGAGAGCCGCAGCTGCTGAACTGAACTACTCGCCGAACGCCAATGCCCGGGCGATCGTCCGCGGGACAACCACCACGGTCGGATTGATCGTCCATGACATCGCAGACCCGTCCGCCGCGGCGCTCGCGTCCGGAGTCATGGCAGCAGCCGCTGAACGCGACCTGATCGTCACCATCGCGTCGACGCTGTCGGATCCGTTCGTCGAGATCCGCCATGTGGAGGCACTCCGTCGACAGCGCGCGAGGGCCGTCATCCTCGCTGGATCCCGGTTCAACGACGCGGAGTCCGCGGCACGGCTGGCGGAGGAGCTCCTCGGGTTCTCGGTCGGCGGCGGACATGTCGCCGTCATCGGCCAGAACAGCCTCCCCCTGAACACGATCGCGATTGATAATGTCGGCGGCGCAGCACGTCTCGCGCGTTCTCTGGCATCGCTGGGCTACCGGCGATGCGCGGTATTGGCCGGGCCGGAGTCGCTGGTGACCTCGGAGGACAGATTGTCCGGCTTCCGGCAGGGTTTGGAGACGGCAGGCCTGGCCCTTCCCGAAGAGAATGTGATCGGCGCCCAATTCACCCGCGACGGGGGGTATGTCGCGATGACCGAACTCCTGGACAGGGAGATCGACGTGGACGTGGTTTTCGCGGTGAACGACGTGATGGCAGTGGGCGCGACCGCAGCGCTGCGAGACCAGGGTTACCGCGTCCCTGATGACATGGCAGTCGCTGGCTTCGATGACATCTCGACCCTGCGGGACGTGCGCCCTGCGCTCACCACGGTGCGCCTGCCGCTGGTCGAAATCGGCCGTCGCGCCCTCGATCTCGCGCTGGACCATCCATTGCGAGGCGAGGACGACAGTCCCCCGGTCGTGGTGACCGTGTTGGGGGACGTGGTCATCCGTGACAGCACGCCGCCCAGAGACACGGAGCGCCCGACCGGCGCCTGACGACCTGGTCGACATCGGGCCCGCGCGAGCGGCTCCGCCCGGGCGTTCCTTCCGCTTCTGGTCCATCGAGCAATGACCCACCGGCGTGGACCCTCGGCGAACGCCAACGACAGTCGATGCCGTGACGACTGCGAGGACCGCAGCGAGAGCCCCGAGAAGCTGTGCCGCAACAACAGACTGCAGGGCGGCCACCGAACAGACGGTGACCGCGGCCGCGACACCGACGGCCGCCCTCAGAGTCAGCACCGCCAGCGCCGCGAAGGGACGACGAATCTGCCACCAAAATCCCTGCCGCACACAACCGACGTCGGCGGGTTCGCGCCATTTCCCGACGTTAACGGTCACCTCCCAGATAAGCCGAACAGATCGAATGTGGAGCATCGCGCAACTTCCCGACAGAGGGGTTGTTCCGAGAGGACGACCTCAATTACTCGTCGACAATAGGCCGAGTTCACACGGTTCGCTGCGATCGGCGAAGTTATCCACATGTTCGAGGTTATCCATCGACAATCGTTGCGAAGAACGAGCTCGCGCCGGAGTTGTCCACACCAGACCGTCGCAGCCATAGGCGATGTCGTACTCTCATGCTATGTGCGGGCATGACCGGCTGATACAGCGAACATCTCATGCGCGCCGTATGGGCAGGGCTCGACCTTCACCATCTACGCCGTCGGCGCCGCATCACAAAGCCCTACCCGCTCACGGCTTCTGGCCGCCGCATTTCCCTTCGCTCGTCTCATTGATTATTGGTGGGGTGAGTGGCGG
>NZ_JBRIIO020000014.1:0-163238 GCF_052976845.2 Nakamurella sp. GG22
AACCAGGTCCCAGCACCTTCTGATCGACGTCGAACACGAGACTCTCGGCACGACAACCCTTCCCGGATCCCCGCTGCGGTTCTTCGATCAGACGGAGCACGGCGAGGTGGAAACCACCAAGCTGGCGCATCGGGCACCGCCCGTGCTGGATGCCGATGCATCGGAGTTGATGGCCTGGCTCGGCGGGGCCACCACATGACGTGCCCGAGCGTTGCCCAGGGAATCGAGTTGCGGTGAACCGATTCCACCGGCGGTATTGCGCGGGCGCGAAATGGAACGCGTTGATGCGCGAGCGGCTTCTTCCGGACGCTCTCGACGGCGTCGAGTTGGGTGACAACGTCCTGGAACTGGGTCCCGGGCCAGGGTTGACAACGCAGGCGCTGGCTCCCCTGACGCAACGCCTGACCGCGATCGAGATCGACCCGGAACTGGCCGGCCTCGCGGCCGAGCGCACCAGGCGCGATGGAAATGTCGATGTGGTGCTGGGTGATGCGACAGAGCTGCCTTTCCGCGACGGACAGTTCAGTACGGTCGTCTGTATGACGATGCTCCACCACCTCCCCGATCACGCGGCGCAGGACAGGCTCTTCGCGGAGGCCCGCCGGGTGCTCCGGCCGGGCGGTGTGCTCTGCGGATCGGATAATCTCGGCAAGGGCCTTCGCTTCCGTCTGATCCACCTCGGCGATACCCGAACCGTGGTCGAACCCGACTCGCTGCCCGCCCGGTTGACCACAGCCGGCTTCGCAAAGACGAGGGTGCGCGTGACGTCCCGCCTGATCTTCCACGGATATGTCCGACCTCAACCGATCCAATAGCCACGAAGCACTACTGGGAGATCTCATGTCAAGAAACGCCGACGACGCCACCGTGATCGTGGCCGGGGCGCGAACACCCATCGGTCGCTTTCACGGTGGCCTTTCCTCTTTGTCCGCCGCCGAACTGGGAGCAATTGCCATCAGGGCCGCTCTCGAGCGCTCGGGCATTCCGGCAGCCGAGGTCGGCTATGTGGTGATGGGACACGTCGTCACCGCCGGAGCCGGTCAGAACCCGGCCCGGATCGCCGCTGCCGGTGCAGGACTGGCCATGGAGGTGCCCGCGGCAACAGTGAACAACGTCTGTCTCTCCGGCATGAATTCCGTCGTGCTGGCCGATCAGCTGATCCGTTCCGGTGACTACGACATCGTCGTGGCGGGCGGCATGGAGTCGATGAGCCAGGCTCCACATCTGCTGCCGTCTGCGATCACCTACGGGGGCGTCATGGTGCACGACTCCTTGGAGCGGGACGGTTTGTGGGATCACTTCACGGACCAGTCCATGGGCGCGCTGACCGAGGGGGCCAATGTCGGAGAATCCCGGGTGAGCCGGACCGATCAGGACGCGTTCGCGGTGGAGAGCCACCGTCGGGCCGCGGAGGCGTGGGACCGAGGTGTGTTCGCGGATGAGGTGGTCCAGGTCGTCGTGCCACATCGCCGCGGCGGCCAGGACGTCGTCAGCAGGGACGAAGCGGTCCGGGTCGACGCCAGTGTCGAGGCGCTCGCCGCCCTGCGCCCTGCCTTCCGGCCCGACGGGACGGTCACCGCGGGATCGTCGTCCCCGCTGTCCGACGGCGCCGCGGCGGTTGTCGTTGCCAGTCGCCGAGCGGCTGAGCGGCTCGGCCTGTCCTGGCTGGCAGAGATCATTGCTCACGCGACCGTGGCAGGACCGGACTCGACGCTGCAGCACCAACCCGCCAACGCCATCGAGAGCGCCTGCAAAGCAGGTGGTCTCCAGCCAGGTGAGCTCGATCTGGTGGAGATCAACGAGGCCTTTGCGGCGGTCGGTATTGCCAGCACGCGAAGATTGGGCATCGACCCTTCCCGGGTGAACGTCGACGGCGGTGCGATCGCGCTCGGGCACCCGCTGGGTATGTCCGGCACCCGCATCAGCCTGCACCTGGCCCTGGCGTTGGCCCGACGCGGTGGCGGGGTGGGCGCCGCCGCACTGTGCGGCGGAGGCGGCCAGGGTGAAGCCCTCATCCTCCGGGTCGCTGCCAAAGACTGATCGCTGTACGGACGGGTCGATGAACGCCGTTCAGCGGCAGGACCAGACGCTTTCGCCACGGGCCACCTTGCGTACCCCGGTGACAAGAGTGCCGGCGTCGCAGTTCTTCGCCAGACACCCGCGCGCCCCGGCCTTCTCGAGGGCCCGCATGGTGGCGGCGTCGGCCATAGCCGTCAGGATCAGCACCTTCATGTCCGGTGCGGTCACGGTGAGCTGCCTGGTCACTTCCAGACCGCTCATCACCGGCATCCTCAGGTCCATGAGAACGACATCCGGCTGGACCGATGCCGCTGTCGCCATCACCTGCGCCCCGTCCGAGCACTCGCCCACAACGGTCACGCCCTCCGCGACGGACAACAGCGCGGACACAGCGGCCCGAACCAGGTGATGGTCGTCGACGACCAGCACGCGGATCACCGACGACCAGTCCGGTCATCCATCAGCGCCTCCGATGTCGGTCGTGTGTCTACCGTTTGAAGAGTGGCCGGGGCGCGTTGCATGACGCGGCGGATGGGCATCCCGGCACACGTGCCTGACATCTCACCGATGAGATTCGTGCCGCGGCCCGGTCCACAGACACAGCGACGAATAGACACATCGACGAAAAGACACAGCCGACGAATGGACAAGGAGAGTCATGACTGTTCCGCACGATCTGACCCCCGCCGCCCGTGCGGTCGAGGACCTCTTGCCCGGGATCAGTGACGAACAGCTCGCCGATCCCACGCCGTGCCCTGACTACACGGTGAAGGGGATGCTGTTCCACCTGCTGTCGCTCAGCACAGCGTTCCGGGCAGCGGCCGAGAAGGATCTCGGGCCACTGACCGCCACCGCCCCTGAGTCGATGAACCCCGAACTCCCACCGGACTGGCGAACACAGCTACCCGTGCGGCTGGACGAACTGGTATCCGCCTGGCACCGACCGGACGCCTGGGACGGGCAGACCCAGGTAGGCGGGGTCGACCTCCCCGGTGAGGCGGCCGGACAGGTCGGACTCAACGAGTTGGTCATCCACGGCTGGGATCTGGCCCGCGCCACGGGCCAGCACTTCGACCCGGGCGAGGCATGCGCCGCAGTCTCCTACGACCTGCTGAGTGCGTCGGCGGACCCTGCAACCCGCCCGCCGATCTTCGGTCCGGTGGTACCGGTGCCGGCCACTGCGCCACTGCTCGATCGCGCGGTCGGCATGTCCGGGCGCGATCCGTCCTGGAACCGTTCCACCGTCAACAGCTGACCGGCCCGATCGCCCCGGGCACGGGTGATTCGCCCGGCCGGCAGGTCAGCCTGCACCTGGCGTCGGAATGGTGATCGTCACCGTGGTTCCTCCGCCGGCGGGTGCCGTGAGATCGAAACGGCCACCCGCCGCCTCGATCTTCACCCGGCATGAGTGAAGGCCGATGTGCCCCTCCCTGACACGATCAGCAAGGCCGGGGATGTCTGTCCCGACGCCGTCGTCGTGGATCGTCATCTCGATCCGCCCCGCGGACATCGACAGACTGATGGCCAGATTCTGTGCGTGCGCATGCTTGATCACATTTGCCACCAGCTCGCGAGCCGCACCGAAGAGCAGCTCATCCTGCGCTGTGCGTGCATCGGCGGGCCACCGGCTGAAGTCGACCGTCAGGGCCAGTCCGGCCCGCTCGGCCGCCGACTCGGCCAGCGCCGTCAGGGCGACCGGAAGTCCGGCCTGTTCGAGGACCGCCGGATGCAACTCGGAGACGGCGGTGCGCAGTAGCCGCGCGGACTGGGTGAGGGCCTCGTCCAGCCGGTCGAGCGCAGCCTGGGCTCCTGCGGCAGCGGGCCGTAGGTCATCCAGGTCCATCCGCGCGGCCAAGATGAACTGCAACGCGCCGTCATGGAGCCTTTCGGCAAGCGCGCTCCGCTCCGTTGCGGTGATGGACGTCAACTCGGTGAGCAACGTCGCCCGGTCCGAGACGAGTCCGGCGATCGCGGTCACCCGGGACCGTTGGATTCGCGAAAGGCCAACTGCCGCAGCGCCGACGCCGGCCAGAACGATGACGCGCAGTACGATCGACGCCCAGGGTTCGTTGTTCGCGTCCCGGGTGGCGATGGCCTCGAGCAGGTAGAAGACGACGGTGGGGACGGCGACACTCGCGCAGACGATCCAGCCGAGTTGGGTGGCCGCCAGGACCGGCAGCAGGAAGAATCCACCGAGCAGGACGAGTGACGTCCAGCTCTGCTCGGCAGACTGCCCGGCCACCCAACACAGCGCCGACAGTGCGAGAAGGTCGACATACAAGCCGATCCAGCCCCATCTCAGGGCAGTGCGGCCGCGCCGCGCCAGCCATCCGGTCAGCAGGAGGGCCATCACGGTGTACGCCGCCGCGATCACGACGCACCACTGCGCGCCGGTCGCCGGCGGCAACAGGATCACCGTGCCGATGACGAAGGCCACCAGGACCGCGCGCACGACGAGTTGAAGGGTGATCCCCCGCTGCGCGGACGCCACGACAACCTGTTGCACAGGCGCCGGTACCTGGCCGATGGGTGCGGCAATGGACATGCCAGAACAATGCCACCGACACTGCGTACTGTTCGCCGTTATGCGCCCCCCGGGTTCACAGGTGACCGCCGTCGTCGTCGACGACCATTCGTTCTTCCGGGACGGGTTGAGCCGCGGGCTCCGCGCGAGCGGCCTGATCACCGTCGTGGGCGAGGCAGCGGATGGGCGCGGCGCTCTGGAACTCATCGCAGCCGAGCAACCCGACGTTGCCGTCGTGGACTACCAGATGCCGGTGCTCGACGGCCTGGCGGTCGTGCACGCCGTCGTCCGCGACAACCATCGCACTCGCGTCCTGTTGTTGTCGGCGGTCACCGACAGCGCCGTGGTTTTCCGTGCCCTGGAAGAAGGGGCCGCCGGTTACCTCGGCAAGGACGCACGACGGTCCGAAATTGTGGACGCCGTGTTATCGGTGGCGGCCGGGAAGACCGTGGTACCGGCGGAACTCGCTGCCGGTTTGGCGGGCGAGATCCGTCTGCGCGCACAGAATGTCGGTCCGGTTCTCAGCGAACGCGAACAACAGGTGTTGGTGGCATTCTCCCGCGGTCTGAGCATTCCACAGACGGCAGCGGAGCTGTTCATTGCACCCAGCACGGTGAAGACCCATACCCAACGTCTGTACGAGAAGTTGGGTGTTTCCGATCGGGCAGCCGCGGTGGCGGAGGCCATGCGGCGGGGCCTACTGGAATGAAGGATGCCGCGGCCGCTCGCCGTGTTGTCGGGGGTACGTGGCAGGGTGCGCTGCATGAATGACGACGGGCCCAAGGCCGATCTCCAGCGGTATCTGCAGGTGGCGCGCGAAGCCCTGCTCTGGAAGCTCGACGGCCTTTCCGAGTACCAGGCACGCAGACCGATGACGCCGACCGGTACCAATCTGCTCGGCCTGATCAAGCACCTGGCCTTTGTCGAGATGGGCTATTTCGGTCCCACGTTCGGCCGGCCGGTGCCGGAGGTCGAACCCTGGATGGCCGACGACCTCGAGCCCAACGCCGACATGTGGGCGACCGCCGAGGAGTCTCGCGAAGACGTCGTGGCTCTGTACCGCCGGGCCTGGGCCGTCACCGACGCCACGGTGGCGGGCCTGTCCCTGGACGCGCCCGGAGAGGTGCCGTGGTGGAGTCCCGGGAAGCGTGCCGTCACCCTGCATCTGGTCCTCGTGCACGTCACCACCGAGACTCACCGCCACGCCGGCCACGCAGACATCGTGCGCGAGTTGGTGGACGGGGCCGCCGGATTCCGGGCCGGCGGCGACAACCTGCCGGACGGTCTGGATGCGGCGTGGTGGGTGGGTTACCGCGAGCGGCTCGAGTCCGCCGCGCGCGCAGCCGGCTAGCCCGCCGGTCCGCCGCGCGCCTGCCGCTCGCGAGGCGTCAGGCGCGGCCCGTCAGCACATCCGCGACCACCGAGCACGTGTCATGGCCGGGGTCTGCCCGGTGGATGCGGCTGGCCGCCCGGTGCAGGGCGGTCCGTAATTGCTCCTGCTCTCTGTCGCTGAGTCCGTCGAGCAATTCACGCTCGGCGTCCGCGACGCGCTGTTCGAGTTGCGCGAGGAGATCGCGCCCCGCCGGGGTCGCTGCCAGCCGCCGCACCCGGCGATCGGCCGGGTCGACAGTGCGCTCGATGACGCCCGCGTCCACCAGATCGTCGATCACGTACGTCAGCACCGTCCGGTCGATACCCAGATGCGCGGCCAGCGAGGCCTGGGTCGGGGGTTCGTCATGAGCAACGGTAGCCAGGATCTGAAATCCGCGGGCCCCGTGCGGCACACCCACCAGAGCGCGTGACGCGCCTTCCTGCCAGCTCCGGAACAGCACGCCGATCGACCAGCCGAACGAGGGATCGGAAGTCGCGGTCATCAGACCAGTCTAACCGGGACTACGTTGACACCTAGATGAGTTGTAGGACATATCATCTTCTCAACCACTTATTTGCGATGACTGGAGAAGCGATGGACTACGGACATCGGCTGGATCTCGGAACGTTCATCACCCCTGCGAACAGCGCGCCGGACGTGCCGGTCGCCCTGGCCGGACTGAGCGAGGAACTCGGTTTCGACCTGGTCACGTTCCAGGACCACCCCTATCAGCCGAGGTTTCTCGACACGTGGACGCTGATGTCCTGGGTCGCCGCGCGGACCGACCGGATTCACGTGTCGGCCAACGTGCTCAATCTCCCCCTGCGCCCACCGGCCGTCATGGCCCGTGCGGCAGCAAGTCTCGACCTGCTGTCCGGCGGGCGATTCGATCTGGCCCTGGGCGCCGGCGGGTTCTGGGACGCCATCTCTGCGATGGGCGGCCGGCGGCTCAGCCCCGGTGAGTCGGTCGATGCGCTCAGCGAGGCGATCGACGTCATTCGCGGGATCTGGGCGGCAGGAGAACGCACACCGCTCCGTCTCGACGGCGAGCACTACCGGCTCACCGGAGCGAAGCGCGGGCCGGCTCCCGCCCACGACATTTCGATCTGGCTCGGCGCCTACAAGCCGCGCATGCTCCGGCTGATCGGTGAGAAGGCGGACGGTTGGTTGCCGTCGCTGGCCTACCTCGAACCCGGACAACTCGCGGCCGGGATGGCGATGATCGACGATGCGGCTGCGGGCTCCGGACGGGATCCGCGCGAGATCCGCCGACTGCTGAACATCGGCGGACGGTTCTCCCCGACCCGTGGTGGGTTCCTCGACGGACCTGCCGAGCAGTGGGTCGAGGAACTGCTCGCCCTGGCGGTCGAGGACGGTGTCGGAACGTTCATCCTGGGCACCGACGACCCTGAGGTCCTTCGGCAGTTCGCCGATGAGGTGGCGCCGGCGCTGCGCGAGGCGCTGGCCGCGGAGCGCGCGTCGGCCGGCACGGTGGGCGGGTCGGTCCGGAGTTCCGCGATCCGCGGGCGACGGCGCGACGACATCGACTATGACGGTCTATCACAACATCTCATTGCCATCGAGCCGGGTGACGCCGCGTACGCCGGCGTTCGGTCGACCTACATCCGGGGCGGGTCACCCGGCCTCGTGATCCAGGCCCACAGCGCCGCGGAGGTGGTCGAGGCGTTGGCCTTCGCCCGTCGGCAACCCGTGCCGCTGGCGATCCGCAGCGGCGGTCACGGCATCAGCGGGCGGTCGACGAATGACGGCGGCATCGTCATCGACCTGTCCGGGATCAACTCGATCGAGGTGCTGGACGAGTCGACCCGCCGGGTTCGCATCGGTGCCGGTGCCCGATGGTCGGATGTGGCCGCAGCGCTGGCGCCGTACGGGTGGGCGCTCAGCTCGGGTGACTACGGCGGGGTGGGGGTCGGCGGTCTCGCCACCGCCGGCGGCATCGGCTGGCTCGTCCGCGAACACGGACTCACAATCGACCATCTCCGCGCCGTCGACGTCGTTCTCGCCGACGGGTCGATCGTGCACGCCGGCGAGGACGAGAACCAGGACCTGTTCTGGGGCATCCGCGGGGCGGGATTCAATCTCGGCATCGTGACGACGTTCGAGTTCGAGGTCGACGAGGTCGGCGACGTCGGCTACAGCCAGTTCGTTTTCGATGCCACCGATACCGCGGGCTTCCTGGGACGGTGGGGAGCCGCGGTCGAGGCGGCGCCCCGGGACGTCACCAGCTTCATGCTGATGGGCCGGAGACGACCCGGGCAGCCGCAGATCGCGCAGGTGTCCACCGTCGTCGACTCCGACGATCCGGAGGTCGTCGTCGACCGGCTGCAACCCCTGGTGGAGATCGCGCCGCTGCTCGATCAGGCCGCCCAGATCCTGCCGTACGCGCGGATGATGCACGTGCCGCCTGGCCCTCACAACGGTCAGGGTGACCCCGTCGCGCGGTCCGGCCTGATCGAGCACATCACCCCGGAATTCGCCGCTGCCGCGGCTCGGCTGATCGCCGGCGGTGCGGTGTACTTCTTCCAAATCCGTTCGGTGGGCGGTGCTGTCGCCGACGTCCACCCGGACGCAACCGCCTACGCGAACCGGACCGCCAACTTCTCGGTGACCGCGTTCGGCACCGATCGGGACCGGGTGAACCAGGGGTGGGACGAGCTGCAGGGCCATTTCAGCGGGTTGTACGTCAATTTCGAAACCGACCTCAGGCCGGAACGGCTCGACGATGCCTACCCGGGGTCGACGATGCAGCGACTGCGGCAACTGAAGCGCCGGTACGACCCCGACAATGTGTTCCGGGACAACTTCAACGTCGCACCGGCCGCGTTGACCGTCGCCTGAGCCTCGTCATGGATCTCGACGCGACGGGCGATGGAGAAAAGCGACATGTCGATCGAGCCGTGCTGACCGTGCCCGTCACTGTGGAACTGGTGACAGGTGCTCGTGAACCGCCCGCAATTGTCGGCCGTCGGACACGAAAACGATGGTCTCGCGCTCGTCGGTGACCGATTCGTCGTCTCCAACCGCGGTGACGGTGCGCACCCGGTGGGTGAAGACGGCTGTCCTGTCGAAGATCTGGACCAGCCGCTCGGTGCTGTCACAGGAGACGACCCGCCAGCCGTCGGCGAGCCAGGTTTTCCAGACCCGTTCGTACGCGCTTCTGTCGTTGAATCGCACCGCTTCTGGATAGAACACGAATGATGCGTCAGGGGCGAAGCTTTCGAAATACCCGGTGGTGTCGGTGGCCGCGAACGCCGCGATCAGCCTGTCGGCGGCGGCCAGCACGTCGGCCTCGGTCAGCCGGTCGGTCGCCGTGCGCGCGGGCAGCGGCGTGACGCTGCGGATGAGTTTCTTGTTGACGAACTCGTCCATGCCGAACCGACCCATCTCGCGGCCGAATCCCGAGCGCTTGATGCCGCCGAAGGGCAGCTCCACGCCATCGAGCAGGACTCCGTTGACGAACACCATCCCGGCGTCGATGGCGTCGGCAACCCGGGCGGCCTGCTCCGGATCGGTGGTGAAAACGTAGGACCCGAGTCCATACGGTGTGTCATTCGCGATCGCGACTGCGGCTTCTTCTGACTTCGCCGGAAAGACCATCGCGACGGGTCCGAAGAATTCCTCGCGGTAGGCATCGTCGTCGTGTCCGACGCCGGTCAGCACGGCGGGCGGGTAATGGGCACCGGCCCGCCGGCCGCCGCCGATCAGCGTTGCACCTTGGGCGACCGCCTTGTCGACCTGCGCCTCGAGGCGTTCCGCGGCCGCGACGGACGACAGCGGCGCAATACCGTCCGCCCGTTCCAGCAGGGCGGCGCTGAATCGCTCGACAAACGCGTCGTACAAGTCCTCTCCGACGATGAACCTCTTTGCAGCGTTGCAACTCTGACCCGTGTTGTCGAACCGCGCCGCCACCGCTGCCTCGACGGTGGCGTCCAGATCGGTCGTCGAGAACAGCAGGAACGGGTCGGATCCGCCGAGTTCGAGAACGACCTTCTTCAGGTTGCGGCCGGCGATCTCGGCGACGGCGGACCCGGCGCGTTCGGACCCGGTCAGTGAGACGCCGGCGATGCGTGGATCCGCGATGACCGTCGCGACCTGTTCGTTGGTCGCGTAGACGTTGACGTAGGCGCCGTCCGGAAACCCGGCGTCGAGGAAGATCTGTTGCATCGCGGCGGCCGATTCGGGGCACTGCGGGGCGTGTTTGAGCACAATGGTATTGCCGACGGCGAGATTCGGGCCGGCAAAACGGGCGACCTGATAGTACGGAAAATTCCACGGCATGATGCCCAGCAGAACGCCGAACGGCGCGCGACGGATCATCGCGGTCCCGTCACCCTCGAGCAGGTCAACCGGCTCGTCGGCGAGGAATTCCTCGGCATGATCGGCGTAGTAACCGTAAATGGCTGCCGCGAAGTCCACCTCGGCCAGTGCCTCGTCCGTGGGCTTCCCCATCTCCCGGACGATGATCTCTGCCGGGTCGTCCCGCCGTTCGGTGTGCAGGGTGCCGACCCGGCGGACCAGCGCCGCGCGCTCCGCAACCGTGGTGGTCCTGGCCCATCCGCGGGCGGCGGCCGTTGCTGCCGCCACGGCCGCTTCCAGCTGCTGGTCGGTGGCAGTGGGGTACTGGCGGACGGTTTCACCCGATGCCGGGTCGATGACGGCGTACTCGCTCATTGTCTGCTCCGAGTTCGGACGATGGATGGGACCGGTCATTCCGCGACGACGGCGGAACCGGCTTGCTGATCCTGCTTGACCGCCAGCAGCGCCAACAAGTCGTACACGACATTGGCCGCCGCGATCGTCGTCAGCTCGGCATGGTCGTAGGGTGGCGACACCTCGACGACATCGGCCCCGACGAGATCGAGCCCGGACAGACCCCGCAGGATCATCTGCAGCTCGCGGCTGGTGAGCCCGCCCGGTTCCGGTGTGCCCGTTCCGGGTGCGTAGGCGGGGTCGAGCACGTCGATGTCGATCGAGACATAGACCGGCCGGCTCCCCACCCGCGACCGCACCCGGTCGATGGCTTCGTCGACCCCGCGGCGCGCAATCTCCGCCGTCTCGACGATCGCGAAACCGAGAACCTTGTCGTCGACGAGATCGCTCTTGGCGTACAGCGGTCCGCGGATCCCGACATGCGCCGACGTATCAAGCTCGAGGACACCCTCCTCGACGGCCCGGCGGAACGGGGTGCCGTGGGTGTAGGGCGCACCGAAGTAGGTGTCCCAGGTGTCCAGGTGGGCATCGAAGTGGATGAGCGACACCGGACCGTGCTTCGCGGCCACCGCACGCAGCAGGGGCAATGCGATGGTGTGGTCGCCACCGATGGTGACGATGGACTCGGTGCTGTCCAGCAGTGACCGGGCCGCCGCTTCGACCTGCCCGACGGCCGCGATCAGATCGAACGGATTGACCGAGACGTCTCCTGCGTCCGCAACCTGGTGCACTCCCCACGGATACACATCCAGCGCCGGGTGGTACGGCCTGAGCAGCTTCGATCCGGCCCGGATGCCACCAGGTCCGAACCGGGCTCCGGGGCGATAGGACACTCCCGAGTCGAAGGGCACGCCGAGGATGGCCACGCCCGCATGATCGACCTGATCGAGACGGGGCAATCGGGCGAACGTTTCCGGACCGGCGAAACGAGGTGTCTGCACCGCGCTGGGCGGACCGAGCAATTCGGGGTTCATGCGATCTCCCATGGGTTCACGGTGTCATTGCGTGCCGACGGCGGGCGACACGAATTCGCCGGGACCGCCGAACGGCGGGATGGCAACGGCGCGAACGGGCGAGCCGTCGGCATCGATGGCCAGCGGAAAGATTCCGATGTGCACCCTCTCGGGGAGCCCATCAAGGTTGGTCAGGTTCTCGACGATGAGCCGATCACGTCCGAGAACGATTGTGTGCACGGGAAAGTCGACCTGACCCGTCACCGTGGGATCCGGACTCAGGGTGTCGACCGCGAGCACATGCATACCGCGGCGGATCAGGTCCTCTGCGGCCGCAGCTTCGAGCGCGGGGTGCTCGACGGCGGCGGCGGTGTCGAAATGCCGCGCCCATCCGGTGTGGACAACGACGATCGCCGGAACCCGATCGGGCAGTCCCTCCGAGAGGGCGGCGTCCAGGGCGGCGAGCCCGTACGTGGTCCGCGGCGACCGGGGTGGCAGGTGCACGACAAGCGCTTCGCCGGCGAGCTCGTCGAGACCGATCGATCCCGTTGTCCGGCCGCCGGGCACGGTGTGTGCGGGCGCATCGAGGTGGGTGCCGGAATGTGAGCCGAGCCGAAGCGCAGCAACTGCGACACCGTCCCGCTCCAGCGTCAGCGAGGGAGTGATCACGACCCCGGGGTCGCCCGGGTAGACCGTCATTCCCGTTCGGACCGAATGGCTCAGATCCCGCATGGTTCAGTCCTGGTCAACAGTGAAAGTGTCACGGGCGACGCCCGTTTCGACCCGGCCGTCGGTGTTCGCGAGGTGCACGCCGGGCGCCGCCGGATATCGTCCGCGCTCCCCCATCATGATGGCCAGATAGAGGATCGCCGAACCCGCGAAGACCGGAAGGGTGGCACCGATGGGACTCGGCCACACGAACGTCATCAGGTAGGACGCTCCGGCACCGAGCACCCACACGCTGACGGCCGGCCAGTTCACGCCGCCGGAATACCAGTAGCGACCGCCGTGTGCCGCGAGCAGGTCCCGGGTGTACGCAGCGCGCTTCACGACGTAATAGTCGACGATCATGATGGCGAACACCGGCACGAAGAAGGCGCCGATGATCGACAGGAAACTCGTGAACTGGTCGAGCAGCGCGAGCCAGGTGGAACCCGCGATGGAGATGACCCCGAGAACCACGGCGGTCGGCAGGAAGCGGGCTCGACCGCCGACCTTTGCGTTCACCACCGAGGTGACCATTCCGTAGACGACCATGGTGTTCGTCGCCATGACGGACAGGAAGATCACGATCGCGAGCGGCGCTCCGAAGACGGCCACCAGCACGGTGGGATCGAACGCGACGGCGTCGCCACCGGAGAGGATGACGTAGCCGAGCGCCGTCGCGCCGAGCGTCATCGCGATGACGGTGGACAGCGTGTACCCGATGCCCGAACCGAGGATGCCCGCGCGACTGGAGCGCGCGAACCGGTTGAAGTCGGCGGACAGCACGGTCCACGAGATCGCCGTCGCGAGAACGATGTCCAGCACGATGACGGGGCTGAGCTCGAGCGACTCGTCGACCGGGATGGCCTGGAATTGGTCCGGGCTGTATGCGCCGAAGGCCACGACGAAGATCCAGCCGATGATGATCAGGATGAGGACGGCGAGCCAGGGCTCCACCTTCGCGATGCCGTCGTGACCGAAGATCGCCAGAACGACCACGATCAACTGACACAGGACGGAGAACAGGACCGGGCTGGAGAAGCCGGTGAGGTCCTCCACGACATAGTTGACGGTGATGCCGGCGAGCATGGCCTGCACCCAGCTCCAGCCCATCAGCACGATGACGTTGGCTGCCACCGGCAGCAGGCTGCCGCGAGTGCCGAAGGCGCCGCGGGTCAGTGCCATGGTGGCCAGTCCGGTCCGGGTGCCGATGTTTCCGACCAGGCTCAGCACCACGGCGCCACCCAGCGTGCCGAGCACGATCATGGTCAGCGCGGTGGCGTAATCGAGTCCGGGTACGAAAAGGGTGCCCGTCAGCAGCGTCGTCACGACGAGATTGGCGGCCAGCCAGATCATCCCGATACGGGGCAACGTCAGCGTGCCGCGGACAGCACCCCCGCCCTCGGACTGGGCCTGAAGCCGTTGGTCGAGGCGTCGGTACAAGGACATCAAGGCTCCTGGGACTTAGTCCGGCTCGATCAGCGACTGATCGCGATCATCGGATCCGGGTGGGCTGGGTGGCATGACGTCCGGTCGAAGCGATAAAGGCGCTTTCGTCGCCCGACCGATAAGTTGTCTACTGGACAACTCCTGATCCTCTGGTGTAAACCTATGGCGAGACCGTACGTTCGGGGCAGGACGCTGTCAACGGCCAATTGTCGGAGGCTTTCGGATGAGACCCGTTGCTCCGGATCCCAGCGACGGCCCGATCCGGATCGGCGCACGCCTGCGGAGCGCACGGACGGCCCAGGGCATGACTCTGGCGCAGGTCGCCGAGGCGAGCAATCTGACCAAAGGTTTCCTTAGCCGCGTCGAACGTGACGAGACATCGCCGAGCGTCGCGACTCTCGTCAGTGTGTGCCAGGTTCTGTCATTGCCGGTGGGCGCTCTGTTCGCCGAGCCGGAGATCCAGCGCATCCGGGCCGCTGATGCGCCCCGCATCAACTTCGGTGGCACAGGAACCACCGAGCGACTGGTGTCCCCGCGCAACGAACCCCGAGTCCAGGTCCTGCGGTCGATCATGCTGCCATCCGCATCCGGCGGCGACGACCTCTACACCATCTCGAGCGACGTCGAGGTGGTTCATGTGATCTCGGGTGCCGTCACGGTGCGTTTCGTGGATCGCGAGATCGACCTCGAGGCGGGCGACACGCTGACCTTTCCGGGACGCGAGCTGCACAGCTGGCGGGCGGACCCGGACACCGGCGCCGAGGTCACCTGGACGATCGTCCCGGCAGCCTGGAACGGAACGACATAGTGAGCAGCCCGCTACTTCCGGGGCAATGGTGAGGGCGCTTTCGTCAGCCGTGCTCGCCGTGCCTGCCGAGGGTCTGCACCGGGGTTGCGCCCGGCCTCGTCCACTGCGGCACGGGCCGACTGGTCGGCCCCCAGCTGGCATTCCCATCGGCGTCCGAGCGCCAGTACCAGCAGGCCTGGCGACCCAGGGCCGGATGCCCCTCGCGGACATCACCCAGCACGGGCCGGCCCTCAGGCCTGTCTTCCCATGCCTCCCCCCGACCGAAGGGCGTCATGTCGAGCAGAGCGAACGTCCCGTTGACCGGTTCGTTGCCACGGCCGGTCGTCGAATAGGTGAAGAAGACCCGGTCGCCCTGCCGGAGGAAGCAGGTGACGGAGCCCATGCTGCCGCCGACCGGTGGCACCACGTCTCGAACCGAGTACCAGGGCTGGGTGTAGCCCATGAAGTCGACGAAGGACGCGACCTCGTCCCAACGGCCCGTGGTCAGGATCGCGAACGAGACGCCTCGGGCATTGAGGTACACGGCATCCTTGATGTGCCAGGCCGTGGTCGTGCAGCCCTCGCACTGACCCTGGTGCGGCGCGCCGTCGTACCACATGTGCTTGTAGACAACGAGCTCATCACGGCCCTGGAACAGGTCGAGGAAGCGAACCGGGCCGTCGGGACCCACGACCTTGACCGTCCCGTCGAACTCCACCATCGGCAGTCGACGGCGGGCAGCCGCCAGCGCGTCACCTGCGCGGGTGTGGGCCTTCTCGCGCACCAGGAGTTCATCCCGGGCGGCCTGCCAGGTCTCCAGGTCGACCACCGGCGGCAGTGCGGATGACGTTGTCGCGGGGTCGTCCGGCATGGCGGTCATGGAAGCCTCCCTGTGGGGTCTCGCGTGTTCGTGCAGGGCTGCACCGCACTAGAAATCAGACGGCAGATCCCTGCAGAATTCATCGCCCCGAGGACTGCCCTACCCACGCCGCGTCTCACGGGAGGTCATCAGGCAGAACTCGTTGCCATCCGGATCGGCCATCCCTGACGTTCCTCAGCACGCTGGCCGATGTCGATGTCCTGGCCCCGAGCGACAGCGCCTTCGCCACCGTGTGTTCCTGGTCCTCCGGCGATGCGCTGGTCAGGTCCATGTGCATCGAGTTCTGCCGGGTCTTCTGGTCCTCGGTCGACACGAACCTGACCCGGAACCCGGTGTCGTCGGACGGCAGCAGGGCAACGCCATGGGCCGGGTCATCCGCGGTGTCCCAGCCCAGAAAGCCGGCCCAGAAACGCCCCACACGCACCGTGTCGTTGGCATCAATGGTCACCGCGGCCAGCTGAGAGGTCATGCGCGGTGAGCGGTGACGATCCACGCGCTGGACCCCAACCACACGCCGTCGTCGTGCAGGTGCGCGGCGAGCACCTCGCGAAGACGGTCCTCGGCACCCGCCGACTCGGCCGGATCCAACCGGCTCAGGATCGTGCTGATCGATGAGAAGCCGCGAACCCAGTCCAACGCAGCCGCCACGTCATGCCCGTAATACACCGGTTCGTCAACATCGTTGAAGCTCACGCCGGAGAATCCGGCACCCCGCAGGACCTCCTCCACCACCGCAGGATCGCCGAGGGAGAACGCATCCGGCCCGTCCGACGCAGCGGTGCCCGGCCGATTCGCCGCTTCGACGGATTGCCGGATCGCGACGGCCCACTCGTTGCGTTCGCGCGCCTGCCACACCATCATCGCCAGGCGTCCGTCCGGTCGCAGCGCACCGCCGATGTTGGCGAATGCGGCGGGCGGGTCGTCGAAGAACATCGTGCCGAACCTGCTGATCGCCAGGTCGAAACGCTGCTGCGGAAACTGGTACACCTGCGCGTCTGCGTGGTCGAAGGAGACGTTGCCGATGCCTTGCGCCAGGGCGAGGTGACGTGCCCGCTGAATTGCCGACTCGGAGACGTCGACCCCGAGCGCACTGCCGGACCGCGCTGCACGCGCCGCTTGCCTGGTGGTGTGCCCGGTGCCGCAACCGATGTCGATGACGGCATCATCGATCCGGACGCCCGCCACCTGGCGCAAGACCTCGTTGTGCCGCCGCAGTTCGGCGTCGTAGTCAGTGGGGCTCGGCCCGGGTTCGCGCGACACCGGTTGAGCGTGCCACTGCTTCAGAACGCAGCAAAGGGCGACGCCAGAAACGTCCCGTCAGCGCCTTCCGTGATGGTCCAGACGCGCACGTCCTTTCCGTCCGGTCCGGGGTCCTTCTGGTGGAACCGGACCGCCGACCCGGCGACCGCGCAACCGGCTCCCAGCATGTGCACGGCCGTTTCGTCGCGGATCAGCGTCAGGCAGACGTCGCCGGTGAAATTGTGCAGCGTCCGTGGCGGCCGCCCGTCGATATCCGTGACGGGGTACTGCTGGCCCGACCGCACAGGTTCGTCAGCGAGAAACTCCATGGCTCAGACCCTTCCGGAAACTGTCGGTGTGGTGATTCTGCGGCACGATGCCGCCCGCTACCTGTTCAACAGTGACGAGAGCCGTTCGCATGACGCGGACCCGCGTCCGGCCGATTCCCTGATTGACTTCGGGAACCGTCGGGTACCTGCGTTCGTGCCAATGGAGAGGCCAGCAACCCCCAGTGCCGCAACGGCTCTGGGCACGCTGACCCGATCCTTCGTTCAACGATGAAAGAAGGCGCGATGAGCACCACGGTCGAAGAGTCCATCCTGGTCAACGTCCCGGTCAGCGTGGCGTACAACCAATGGACACAATTCGAGGACTTCCCCCAGTTCATGGGCGGGGTCACCTCTGTCACCCAGCTCAGTGACGACCGCCTGGAATGGGTGGCCGAAATCGCCGGAGTGAAACGCCAGTGGGAGGCCAGGATCCTCCGGCAGGTCCCGGACGAGCAGATCGCCTGGGCTGCGACATCGGGGGCCACCAACGCCGGCGAAGTCCGCTTCGAGGACGTCGGTGGCGGGCAGACCTCCGTGCGGCTCGTCCTGGAGTACGAGCCCGAAGGTCTCGTCGAGAAGATCGGCGACAAGCTGAACATCGTCGAGAACCAGGCGAAGGCGGACCTGAACCGGTTCAAGGCCTTCATCGAGTCGGAGCGCTACGCAAGCGGGGCCTGGCGCAGCGCGGTCAACCCGGGCAGCGCTCCCAGGACACCCGGCATCGAGCAGGCCGAGAACTCGCGTGGCGACAAGGGCAAAGCGGGCGTTTCAGGTAAAGCGGTCGCCGCAGCGGTTGGTGTGGCCACCGCCGCAGGGGTCGGTGCGGCAATCCGCAACAAGAAGGACCAGCCGGACCGGACCACCGAGGTCCCGCGCGACGTGCCGACCTACGCTCCGTCCCAGACCACGTCGGACATCCCCGGGCCGGTCGTACCGCACACTGTCGAGTCCTCTGCCGACGATCCGTACCGGACTGACGCCGACACGCGTTCCCGTCGGTCCTGATTTCGGTTCCGGATCTCGCGTCATGCGATCCGGTCTGCCAACTCACAACAGGTGAACGCAAGAAGCACAGGGATGAAGTCGAGGAAGACCCCGCGTCGACCCCGGTCTTCACTTGCGTTCCGCGGGAGAACCCTTCCTGACGCTCGTGACGTTCCGGTCACCGCCACGCCGGCGGTTTCATAGCCGGAACGTCCGGGAGAACCGCCACGCCGGCGGGGTGCCACCAGGGCTGTCGGCCCCCGCGACAGCCCGGCCACCCGACGGGGACGTCTGCCCGGTCCGCTAGGAACCCTGGACCGGGCAGGCGCCTCAGTTGAGTCCTGCAGAGTGGTGTACGGCCACACGCCCATCTTGATCGTGGGCGTGTCGGGCTGGGACGAGGACGGTCACCGCGTGATTCTTCGAAGGACCTCTCACAGTCTGCCGAAGGAGTACCACGCGATGACCTCTGCTCACCCTATCGACCCCGAAACCTTCCTGGCCGATCAGCTCGCCGCGGCGAGCCCGGACCTGCTGCGCTCGATGTTGTCCACGTTCGTCCAGGCGCTGATGGGCGCCGAGGCCGACACCATCTGCGGCGCCGGGTACGGCGAACGCAGCGATGAGCGGGTGAACTCCCGCAACGGGTACCGGCACCGCGACTTCGACACCCGCGCCGGCACCCTGGACGTGGCGATCCCGAAACTGCGGTCCGGGTCCTACTTCCCGGACTGGTTGCTCGAGCGGCGCAAACGGGCCGAGCGGGCGCTGACGTCGGTGGTCGCGACGTGTTACCTGCTGGGTGTGTCGACCCGCCGGATGGAGAAGCTTGTGCAATCCCTTGGGGTGACATCGCTGTCGAAGTCGCAGGTGTCGGTGATGGCCAGGGACCTGGACGAGCAGGTCGAGGCGTTCCGGTCCCGCCCGTTGGACCAGGGCCCGTACACGTTCGTCGCCGCCGACGCGCTGGTCCTCAAGGTCCGGGAAGGCGGCCGGGTGGTCCGGGTGCACGCCCTGCTCGCGACCGCGGTGAACGCCGACGGGCACCGAGAGATCCTCGGCCTGGACGTCACCTCGGCCGAGGACGGGGCCGGCTGGTTGGCGTTCTTCCGCGGCCTGGTGGCCCGCGGCCTGTCCGGGGTCAAACTGGTCACCAGCGATGCGCACAGCGGGCTGGTGTCCGCGATCGGTGCCACCCTGCCCGGAGCGTCGTGGCAGCGGTGCAGGACGCATTACGCGGTCAACCTGATGGCAATCACCCCGAAAGCCAGCTGGCCGTGGGTGAAGACCATGTTGCACTCGGTATACGACCAGATCGACGCCAAAGCCGTTGCCGCCCAGTTCGACCGGGTCACCGAAGCGCTCGGTGAGAAGCTTCCCGCGGTCGCTGATCACCTCGACGAGGCCCGCGACGAACTGCTCGCGTTCACCGCATTCCCGAAGGAGATCTGGCGGCAGATCTGGTCCAACAACCCCCAGGAACGACTGAACAAGGAGATCCGCCGGCGCACCGACGTCGTCGGCATCTTCCCCGACCGCACCGCCCTGATCCGCCTCGTCGGCGCCGTGCTCGCCGAGCAACACGACGAATGGACCGAAGGCCGCCGCTACCTCGGCCTGGACGTCCTGGCCCGCTCCCGCATCACCCTCGCTACCGACAACACGGGCGATCCGTCCAGCCCGACGAAGGAGGTCACTACCAGACCAGCCGAAACCCTCACCGCCTGACCGACGAGGGATCACCGGTGACCGAACTCAATACACCACGCGAATGGGCTTGACCGCCGCCTCGTTGAATATGCGCCGGCATCGTTGGCGCCGCGGCCGAGAACCAAAACCCACCTGGGGGTGTAACGCGCAGCACCGCACGGTGCTTCTATCGCTGTTGACACGCGTTCAACTGCCTGTCAGAGCCCGGCGCCGGTGACCTTCCGGATCCCGCTGGATTCACAGGAAGGCATCCCCGTGCACAGCAGCGTTGCGGTGGCGCTCGCCGAGCCCAGCCAGACTCCCGACGGTGCGCCGCGAATCGCGCAAGTAAGACTGCCCGAGGTATCCGGTCCGGAGCGCGTCCGGGTGTGGGTGAACGGTGCCGTCGACGTCGTCATCGCGCGCCGCAGGGGCCGGGAACTCGGTGCAGCAGCCGGATTCGCCGACACGGACCTGACTCTCATCGCGACGGCCATCTCGGAGGTCGCCAGGAACATCGTCGCCTTCGCCGCTCCGGGCGAGATCACCATCACCCCGGTGAGCGGCAGCGACCGGCATGGCATCACGGTCGTCGCGCGCGACAAAGGCCCCGGCATCGGCAATGTCGATCGCGCCCTGCGTGACGGGTTCAGCACGGGTGACGGCCTGGGGATCGGCCTACCCGGCGCACGACGGGTCATGGATGAGTTCCGCATCCATTCGGAGGTCGGCGAAGGCACCACCATCTGGATGACCAAATGGCGACCCGCCCCGTGATCCCACCCTTCGACGAAATTACTCCCCGAGGCTGCCGAAGAACTCCCCAATATCGGTGGCGAGCAGGTCAGGTTCCTCGTGTGGTGCGAAATGCCCGCCCCGCGGCATCGTGCAATACCGCACCACATTGTAGGTCCGAGCCGCCCACTCGCGCGGCGGTTGCGCGAGGTCCCCCGGGAAAAGCCTTACTGCAGTGGGGACTTCGACTCCGGTCACCCGGGCGGTGCGGCCGACGCTGTTGTTGATGCTGATAGCTGCCTTCGTATTCCGACCACGTTCTCGACCGCTCGAGGAACTCCCGTTCCGCCGCCGACAGCGTCGCGTCGTCCATGTCGACGGGTGCAGCCACGGCCATCAGGTGGATACCCAGCACGGCCTCGGGGTGGGCCTGAGCCAGCCGGGAGGTGATCCCCGCACACTGACACACTCAGGAAGCGCACAAGCGTGCGCCGACGCGGTTCTGGAACTGCTCCCCGCGGGGGCCATCCGCCGGGCGTAGGTCCTCCGCCGACAGTTCGGCCCGTGAATACTGCTGGACCAGCAGCTCGGTCGTCAGGACACTGGCCCGATGACCGCATCCCCATCCGCCGTGCGGGCAACCTGCCTCCAAACCTTGCTCAGATGACGCCGGACTCCCGAGCCGTGCTGCTGCGGGGCATCCAGGAGGCAACCGGGATCCATGGGTGGACGATCGAGCCGATCGAGAAGAGCGGCACGGGAGCCGCTTTCGTCGCGGTCGCGGGGAACCGGCGCTTGTTCGTGAAGTGGCCGGCCGAGGTGCGGCCCCTTTCGCGTCTGGCCGAGATCGGCGTCGCGCCGGCGGTCGTGGCGACCGGCCACGCCGGCGGGCTGTCGTTCGTCCTGCAGCAGTGGGTCGACGGCCGTTCCGTCGATCGAACGTGGTTACGGCGGCATGCGGTCGACGTCGTGCAGGTGATGCAGCGTTATCACTGGGACCCGGTGTTGCGGAATTCTCTCGAGTCCGTGCATCGGCGGTCGGCAGCACAGCAACGTACCGACGATCTGCGAGCCATTCAGATCCGCTTGGCTGCCGCATCCGCCCAGGAGTTCAGCCGACCCGTCGTGCAACGGGCCGCCAGCAGGTTCGTCCACCTTCATCCGCCGTTGAACCCACGGGTGCCCACCCACGGCGATCCGAACCCGGACAACATCCTGCTGACACACGACGGCATCCGGTTGATCGACTGGGACAGCGCCGAGATTGCCGACCCGTTGCGTGACCTCGGGCCGCTGCTGTGGTGGTTCCTGCCGCCGGACGAATGGGCGTCGACGCTCTCCCGATACGACCGCCCGCTGGACGCCGGCCCGCGGGCCGTCGAATGGTGGGCGGCAAGGACGTCGTTGCTCGTGGCCCTGTGGATCGACGACCACTCCGGCGACCCACGGGTGCTCCGGTCCTTCGTCGATGACTTCCTGGCGGCCGAATCGGGAGCGGCGAATCCACACCTCGCCGACTGAGAGCGGGCGCTCAGGCAACAGGTACTAGTACCACTGGACCGTCCGTCGCCGAATCCACCGGCCGGCCCATTTGACCTGCGGGGACGGTCCGGCGCCGACCAGGTGGGCGGCGGTCCCGCCCGCCCGCTGAATCGATGCGCGGCCTCCTAGATCGGCGCGAACCCGCTGCAGGTACTAGCACCAAGGTCCGATGGCGCACACGACGGCAGGTCGCCCAGGGTGACGACCATGCCGGTGCACGTCGCGCCGGCGTCACCCCACCTGGAGGCGCGCATGAAAGTCCGCACACCAACTCGGAGCAGCTTGGGTACTCGTGTCGCCGCGATGCTGGCCACCGCGATCGTCGCCCCGATGATCCTGGTCGCGTTCTCCGGCACAGCGCAGGCCGCGTCGTCGAAGGGGTGCGAGGGCGGTGGCTTCACCCTGGTCAGTCTGAACAGCGCCGCCACCGTGCTGGCCCGGGCCGGCAAGGACGAGGTCGAGGTCAGCGTCGCCGCCCCGGCCGGCGGCGCGAACATCGGAGTCCGCGGCAAATACGCCCAGTTCGACATCCGACCCGCCGATTTCGCGGTGCTCAACCAGGCCTTCACCGGCGCTGCGAATCCCCTGGACATAACCGGCGGCAGGTTCACTCCGGTCTTCGCCAGCAAGGTCCCCGACCTCAGGGGCACAGCCCTGACCAGTGCGATCTCGGTGGAGCTCAAAGAGGAAGGTCTGGAGATCTCCCGCAGTGGCAGCGGCGTGTCGATGAAACTGCAGGCCAAGGACTGCGCGCAGGGCGGCATCTTCCAGATGGAACCGCAGCGCAGCGACGGAACCACCACCCGGATCACGAACACCCTGGCGAGGTCCGCGACCCCGGGACTGACGCCGTTCTACTTCGACAATCCGGCCTTCCGGTCCCGCATCGGACAATTCCTCGGGTCCGAGTGCACCAGCGTGACAACCGGGCCACCGAGCAGGTTCTGCGTGCAGGTCACCGCCAGGGTCAACATCGCGAATGGCCTGTCGGCGCGTTTCGTGGCCAGGGACAGCGCCCAGGTGGCGACCCGGGTACCACAGCCGCAGTGCAACACCGCGGTGCCCGTCTCACCCAGCGTCCGGCACTGCGGCGCGGTGTCGATCTGGGACGTCGCCAGCGGTGGGCGGATGGGCTTCGTGACCGGCGAGGACGCCGTCGAGGTGGCCAATCCCCCGACCACGTGCACCGAGAGCTGCCAGGCGCAGAACCAGGTCAGCGGGCGACTTGCCGTTCTCGGCTTCCCGTTCCTGGTCCCTGCCGGGAGCCGGCTGACGCCGCTGAGCTGATCCAACCCGCCCCCGGACCGGTCGCCGACCGGTCCGGGGATGCGGCTGTCTTCCGCCGGAACCGCTGCGCCACCTTCCACACGCCGACGGCAAGACCCGCCGCCAGCCAGCCCGCGACGACGTCGACCACATAGTGCTCACCGGTGTAGACCAGCGTCAGCCCCATCGACAAGGGATAGAGAATCAACAGACAGCGCGCCCACCACCGCGCACGGCTCCAGCAGAAGAACAGCAGCAGCGCGGCGCTGGCGGCGTGCAGCGACGGCATCGCGGCCACCGGGTTGGAGGCCATCTGACTGCCGCCCAACAGCCCCATCACGAAGTCGAGATGGACGTACTCCCAGCCGATCCCGGAGATCCGCTGTACCTCGCCGACCACGCCGAGCCGAGCCGCCAGCCACGGTGGCGTCATGGGATACACGACGTAGACAGCGATCCCGATCCCGGCGAGCAGCAGGACGCACCCGATCCACTCACGAAACCGCGAGCGGTGCCTGAACCACAGAATGGCCGCAGTCAGCGGGATCACGAAGAAGTGACTGATGTAGACAAGGGCGGCGAGCCCGTCATACCAGTGCACCTGCGGCGGCGAGTACCAGCGCTCCTGCAACCAGGTGGTCGGCAGCTCCCCGAAGATCCACCGGTCGACAATGGCCGGCTCGGTGACGTGCAGCGGGAAGCCGAGTGCGTTGGTGGCACCCTCCGTCGGCTCCCCACTGAGACCGTTGTTGATCAGCTGGGCCGCTGCATAGCCCAGCAGGATCACGGCGAGTGGGAGCCAGGCCAGCAGAACTTGGGAGACGAAACGCGAGCGGGCGGTGCGTGCGCCCATCAGGTCGCAATCCGGAGCCGGAGATGCCGCTCGTTCTGTTCCACGCCCGGTGGATACCCCGTGCCGGCCGGATGAAAACGAATGGAATGCCTGTCACACCACGCTGAAACCCGCGGGCAGCGGCGTCCGTCCGGTCAGCGCGAGCAGGACCCGCTCGCCGTCACCCCTGGCCGTGGCCACCGCCGTGGCCAGTTGCAGCGCGTCGGCGACTGCCTCCGCGGGCGGGGTCACCCGCACTCCGCAGGCCGCAGCGATGTCCAGCGTGTGCACGGTGAGCTCGAAGGTCCGGGTGGGCAGGTAGGACGTCAACAGCATGCCGCCGGCGAGGGTCTCGATCAGCGGATCCGCGTCGACCGCGTCCAGCGCCCGGGCGGCGTCCCCGAGCAGTTGTCGAACGGTGTCGGCGGGGTGCACGCCCAGCGCCACCCCCGCCTGGCGTCCCCGTTCGGCCACCGCTGCCGGGTCCGCGCCGACCTGGACGGTGACCCACTCGTAATAGGCGACAGCGGACAGGACCACCTCGGAGGGGGCCGGCCGCTGCAGATAGGTGATCAGGGTCGTCAGCGATCGGCTGGTGTGGCCGACCAGCGCGCGCAGGTCCCATTCGCCCAGACCCGGACCGTCCCAGGCGGTTTCGGGGATGCGGTCAACGAGGTCGGCGAAGCACCGGGCAGCGTCGGCGAAGGTACGGCGGGGTTCGATGGACACCGGCAGATTATCGGTCAAGAACGGTGCAGATCGGAGTTGGGCGGACTTGTCGAGCGCTTCCGGGGCGGAAGCCGCGCCAGAAGTTGGCCCAACTCCGCGGTGGCCAAGCGCAGGTGCCGGGGAACGGCCCGGCCTGTCGCGTGATATTGCATGTGCCGGCGTGTCTGCAGGACACGCCGAGGTTTCGCCGCCAAAAACGTTCCCGCGGAAACGCTTCTGGGGTTCGGATCGGTGCGGCTCGGAGTTGGGCGGACTTGTCGAGCGCTTCCGGGGCGGCAAACCGCGCCAGAAGTCGGCCCAACTCCGCGGTGGCCAAGCGCAGGTGCCGGGGAACGGCCCGGCCTGTCGCGTGATATTGCATGTGCCGGCGTGTCTGCAGGACACGCCGAGGTTTCGCCGCCAAAAACGGTCCCGCGGAAACGCTTCTGGGGTGCGGATCGGTGCGGCTCGGAGTTGCGCGGACTTGTCGAGCGCTTCCGGGGCGGCAAACCGCGCCACAAGTCGCCCCAACTCCCCGGGGGCCAAGCGCAAGTGCCGGGGAACGGTGCCGGCCGTCCGGTGGTGCGGCACGCGCCGAGGCAGGTCGCTGCCGAGCGTTGACGGCGCTCGTTTCGCGGGTCGCCGACCGGGGCACGAATGGAGTGTCGACCACCCGGGAGTGCCGCATGTCTGAAACCACCTCAACAATCACCACGTCCGCCTCGAACGATGTCGGCTCGAGCGTTCCGGAGGTGCATCGCGCCTCGAACGGATCGGCGGGCGGCCAGTCGCCGAACACCGCCGAAGCCGACGTCCTGCCGCTGCTCACCGACTACCTCGACGACGTCGCGGCGCGGATGGAACTCCGGTTGGGCGACGTCGCCGGGGTCGGGATCACCCTCAAGGTCGACGGGGCACCGTTCACCGCCGGTGCGAGTTCCACTCTCGCCCGAGAGGTGGACCTCATCCAGTACCGGATCGGTCGCGGCCCCTGCCTCGACGCGTTGCAGCACGGAGTGGGTCACTATGTCCCCGACCTGGCCGCCGACGGCCGGTGGGGCAGCTACGGTCCCAGCGCGGCCGCCCGCGGCGCGGCGAGCTGCCTGTCGGTGCCTGTCCTGGTGAACGAGCAGCCCGCCGCGGTGCTGAAGGTCTACTCCGCGCAGCGCGACGGTCTGACCGCCGACCAGCAGGCGCGCGCCTCGGAGTCCGCTCCCGAGATCGCCGGTGGAGTCGCCCTCGCCCGGCACCTGTCCCGGCAGGCCCAACTGCTGGACGACCGAGTGGCGGCGATGACCACCCGCCGGGTGATCGACATGGCGATCGGAATCCTCATGCAACGACTGGATTCCGATCCAGACACCGCATTCACCCTGTTGCGCAGCATTTCTCAGACCAGGAACGTCAAACTTCGCGACGTGGCACAGGATCTCGTCGCATCGCTGCCCGGTTCGGGGCCGAAAGCGTTCGATGCGCCGTTCAAGGCCCGCGGTCAGCGGCCGGCGCGCGGGCGTTGACCATCAGGGGGTTGCAGGTTCCGCAACCGCCGTGCTGTACTCGGCGGGTGGTTCAGTAGCGGCAGCCACTTCTCTCTAGTGAGGAGTGCGCATGTACCTGCACACCGAGTTGCTCATCAACGACATTCTCCCCGACGAGCCGGATCCCGCGGCCGCGAACGCCCTGCAGGAAGGTCTGGGCGGTCAATTCGGCGAAATGCGGACGATGATGCAGTATCTGTTCCAGAGCATGAATTTCCGGGGCGATCCCACCTCCAAGCCGTACAAGGATCTGCTGCAGGGCGTCGGCACGGAGGAGATCAGCCACGTCGAGCTGATCGGCACCACCATCGCGCGACTGCTGGACGGCTCGCCGCAGTACCAGGGCAAGAAGACCGATCCGGTCGATCAGCCCGGTGCGAAAGGTGCCACACCGCTGAAGATCGCGCTGGACACCGGCAACATCCACCACTACCTGGTGGCCGCGCAGGGTGCCCTGCCGGTGGACGCCGCGGGCAACCCGTGGTTGGGCTCGTATGTCTACAACAGCGGAAATCTCGTCCTGGACCTGCTGTACAACCTGATGCTGGAATCCACCGGTCGCCTGCAGAAATGCCGCATCTACGAGATGACGGAGAACAAGTCGGCGCGTTCCACCATCGCCTACCTGATCGTTCGCGATCAGGCGCACGAGAATGCGTTCGCGAAGGCATTGGAAAGCCTGGGCGTGAACTGGGGATCGGTACTGCCGATTCCGAAGACCAACGCCGAGCAGTTCCCCGAGGTCAAGAAGCTGCTCGACAAGGGGCTGCAGAGCATCCAGTTCACCTTCAGCGCGGACAATCTCAGCGAGGCCGGCAAGCTCTACCGGGGTGCCTCGCCGTCGAACGACGGCACGGAGCTGAGCACGGCCATCATGCCCGAGGGCGTTCCCATCAAGATCGCGCCGGAGCGGCGTGAGGAATTCTCCCCCGGTCTGGACCCGGAGCTCTTGGCGCTCATCCAGGCGACCGCCGAGGTCGAGCTGAAGAACGCGGACCAGCCCTCCTCGAACTGAGTCCGGCCGGAAGCGGCCGCTGATTCGCATGACGTCCGTGCCGGGTCACCCCAGGGTGGCCCGGCACGGCACCGGGATGGTGCGATCAGCTGGTGATGTCCTTACTGCCGAACCTGGCCCATGCGGCGGCCAGGAAGATCACCGTGTACACCCCGGCGCTCAGTAAGCCGGAGGAGATCTGACCCGTCGAGATCGGGTCTCGGAGGAAGTCGCCGAACGCGAGCCAGTACTGCGTGGGCAGGTACGGGTGGATCGCCGACAGCTGGGACACCGACCCGAGGATCTGACTGATCACCGCCACGCCGACGACGGCGATCGTGGCGCCGATGGGCTGCTCGGTGAGCGTCGACACGAACAGGCCGATCGCGGCCAGCGCAGCAAGGCAGACCACCAGATAACAGCAGACGAGCAACAATCGCCACAACCCCACCGCGGTCGAGACCTGCGTCCCGGACAGCAATGTCACCGGGCCGGCGCCGAACAGCGCCAGGCCGAGGCCCACCCCGACGACCGCGATCAGCAGCACCGCCGCGACGGTGAAGATGAGCACGCCCAGGTACTTGACAGCGAGCAGCCGGGTGCGTTGCACGGGTCGTGCCAGCAGGTAGCGCAACGTCCCGCCGTTCGCCTCGCCGGCGACCGCGTCACCGGAGATGGCGGCCACCGCGAGCGGCAGGAACAGCGGCATCTCGACCGTCAGGGCAGCGAGCCCGACGAACAACCCGTTGTTGGTGGCCTGGCCGATGAACCCGCCCTCGCCGCCGCCGCGGCGCGGGCCGCTGTAGTAGACCGCAACGGCGATGATGACAGGAACCGCTGCCAGCACCCCCATACCGGCGATCGTGCGGCGCCGGCCGAAGATCAACTTCAGTTCCGACCGGAGGAAACGGGTCGAGATCCGCCTCGATCTCGGCGCCGGAGCGGCCATCCCGTCCCGGCGTGACGCCTCAACCGCTGACACCGAAGCCCTCCCCTGTCAAGGTCACGAACACGTCTTCCAGGTTCACCTCGACCGGCCCGAAAGCGATCACCGGCACCCCGTCCCGCACCAGCGCCGGAATGATCGACTCCGCCCGGACGGCGCCGAGCAGTGCGGTGACCTCGTCCCCGGCCGTGACCACGTCGGTCAAGCCCAGACCGGCCAGCGTCGTCGCCGCCAGGTCGGGTCGATCCGTTCGCACCCTCATTCGCTGCGGCGTGCGGGCGCGCAGGTCGTCCAGCCGTGACTGCGCGACGAGCCGGCCGACATGCATGACGCCGACATGCGTGCAGATCTGCTCCACCTCCGACAGCAGGTGCGTGGAGAGCATCACGGTGACACCGCCGGCCGCCAGATCGGTGACCAGGGAACGTACCTCACGGGTGCCCTGCGGGTCAAGGCCGTTGGTGGGCTCGTCGAGGATGAGCAGCCGGCGGGGCTGCAACAACGCCGCGGCGATGCCCAACCGCTGGCGCATGCCGAGCGAGTAGTTGCGGAACCGTTTGCCGGCCGCCGCGCTCAGACCCACCCGGTCGAGTGCAGTGGCGATCCGCGCGGTGCACGTCGCGGGATCGGCCGTGCGGTCCGCGGAGTCCAGCCGGCGAAGGTTGTCCCGGCCGGACAGATACGGATGGAACGCCGGCCCTTCGACGAGCGCGCCGACCATCGGCAACACCCGCTGCGAGTCCGCCGGGATCCGGCCGCCCAGCAGCGTGCTGCTGCCCTCGGTCGGCCGGACCAGTCCGAGCAGCATCCGGATGGTGGTCGTCTTACCGGAGCCGTTCGGTCCGAGGAACCCGTAGACGGCGCCGTGCGGTACAGCGAGATCGATGTGGTCGACCGCCACCTGGCCGCCGCGGAACCGCTTGGTCAGCCCGGTGGAGGTCACCGCGAAATCGTCGTTGCCGGACCCGGACATCGATGCCGACCCTAGCGGCGCGGCGGCCGGTTGGTCGGCACGCCGCACCGCGGACGGAGCGGAAACCGGCGCACCGGCCGGCGAGCTCACTGAGCGGCTGCCTTGTACAACGACTCCGGGGCGACCGCTCCGGCGATGATGCGGCCGTCGTCGGTGATCAACAGGGAGAACAGGGCGGACTGGAGCAACCGTCCGCTCCCCCACTCGCCGCTGACCGCCGGCAGGGATCCAACGATGGCGCCGAGATTGCCGGCGGCACCTGGGGTTTCCGGTTGGCCGGTCTCTCCCTCAGGTGCCGCGCCGTCAGGTGCCGCACTGTCCGGGGCCGCGCCCTCAGCAGACTGGACATCGGGAGCCGGCACCTCGGCCACCAGCACCGAGGTCCAGCCCTTGCCGACGATCTTCGGCTCGGCCGTCGAGGCCCGCGCGGCGTCGCCCGGGGTGCCCGGACCGGCGGTGTTGGGGCCGGCGGTATCGGGGCTGTCCGTCCCGTCGGGCGTCGACTCGGTGACCGTCGCCCCGGGCGGCGGGGTGAACTCGAAGTTCTCGGCCGCCGGCACCTCGAAGCTGACCTGGCTGAAGCCGACCTGGAACGCCGGGGTCGGAGCATCCTTCGCGAAGACCTGCACACGCAGCGGGATGTGCTGCTCGGCGTCGACGGCGATCCGCACCGAGCCGACCAGTGAGGCGGTGTCCTTGGGCGCCAGCACGAGCTCGTACGCGGACCGATCGGCCACCTCGACGGTGCCGTCCGCCGTCACCGTTGTCGTCGGCTCGACGGCGGCCAGTGCCATGTCCGCGAGTTGTTGCGGTGTCATCACGGACTCGATCGCCTGGAGATGCTCAGCGGCCCGGCCGTCGGCGAGGCCGGCGGGGAGCTGGAAGTGTTCCGCGGCGTTCGAGTCGCTGTCCCACGTCCACACGTCCTGTCCGTTGCGGATCAGGTCCGATTCGCCGAGCGTGCCGAGAAGGGCGATGCGCTGCCGGTCCTCCCCGCCGTACCAGACGCGCAGGGTGTGGGTGCCGGAGACCAGCGAGCTGAAGCTGGAACTGCCCTGCCCACCCATCTGGATCGGCAGCTCGGGCAGCCCGAGCGCGGCGTCCTGGACGACGGTGCCGGACAGAGCGGTCAGCGACGCGTTCTGCATGTCGACCAGGAGTTCTGATGCGGTGCGCGGCGGCAGGGTCGGAGTGGCGTCCGCCCGCACCGCCGTGATCGACGCGGCACCGAGCACGATCGCGACAACGGCGCCCGGTACTGCCCAGCGCATCGCCGGCCGGTGGAAGAAGCCCGTTCGGGCACCCGTTTCGACAGCCTTCATTTCGGACATCTGCTGATCGGACACGACACACACTCATTTCCTGGCTGGATCTTTCGGCGCGCGGTCACGGCCGCGCGCAACCCATCATGCTGCAGGCATGCTGAGAGCATCTTGAGAAGCGCGAAGGGTGGGACGGCCGGTGCGCCTGCTGGTGGTGGAGGATGAGGTACGGCTCGCCCGCGCCTTGCAGAAGGGTTTGCGCTCAGAGGGTTTCGCCGTCGATCTCCGTCACGACGGCGCGTCGGGGCTGGAGTCGGCACGGGACGGGGAATATGACGCCATCGTGCTGGACGTGATGTTGCCCCGGTTGTCGGGCTACGAGGTCGTCCGTGCGCTGCGGCGTGACCGGAACTGGGTACCCGTTCTGATGCTGTCGGCCAAGGACGGCGAGTACGACGAGGCGGACGGTCTCGACGTCGGCGCCGACGATTACCTCACCAAGCCGTTCAGCTATGTGGTGCTCGTCGCGAGGCTGCGCGCGCTGCTTCGCCGCGGCGCACCGGAGAGACCGGCCGTGCTGGTTGCCGGCGACCTCCGGCTCGACCCCGCCGCCCGGCTGGCCGCCCGCGGCGATACCGCGATACCGCTGACGGCGCGGGAGTTCTCGCTGCTGGAGTACCTGATGCGCCGGTCCGGCGAGGTGATCAGCAGGCTCGACCTGCTCGAGCATGTCTGGGAGGCGCACGGAACCGGGGAGGCGAATGTCGTCGAGGTCTACATCGGCTACCTCCGGCGCAAGATCGACGCGCCGTTCGGTCGGGCGGCGGTGACGACGGTGCGCGGCGTCGGGTACCGGCTGGAAGCCGACGGCGGCTGACGGTGACCGACACCGGCCGACGACGGCTCAGCCTGCGGATGCGACTGCTGCTGGTGAGCACCGTCGCGCTGGCCGTCGGACTGGCCATCGGCGTGTTCGCGCTGACCGCGCTGCTCCGGTTCGGCCTTGTCCGGGCCACCGACGACGCGGCACAGAAGGCGGCCGACGGTGTCGCCGCACTCGTCGACGAGGGCCGGCTCCCGGATCCGATCCCGTCGGGGGCAACGACGGTGGTGCAGGTGATCGACGAGCAGGGGCGGGTGCTCGCCGCATCCGCCGGCACGGATCGATTGGTGGCGGCGCTGCGGCCGGCGGAGCTGACGGCGGCGCTGGACGGGCCGCAGACGGTCTCCGGCGCGTCGTTCGGCGTCCTCGGCCCGATGCGGGTGGTGGCCCGGCCGGCCGGACCGGATACCGCACCGCGGTTCGTGATCGCGGGCGTGCCGTCGGGTGACATCGACGATGCGGTGCGTATCGCGCGCACGGCACTGATCGCCGGGTACGCGGTGCTGCTCGCGGCGTTGGCCGCTGTGACCTGGCGGTTGATCGGAGCCACCCTGCGCCCCGTCGAGGCGCTGCGATCCGGTGCCGAGAAGATCACCGGAACCGGCTCGGCGGACACCCTCCCGGTCCCGTCCTCCGCGGACGAGATCCGCCGGCTGGCCATCACGTTGAACGGCATGCTGGGCCGGCTCGCATCCTCTAGGAGGCGCCAGCGCGCATTCGTGGCCGACGCGGCGCACGAGCTGCGGTCGCCGTTGGCCAGCCTCCGTACCCAGCTGGACGTCGCACTGGTCACCGGCACCGAGCCGGAGACCGCCGATCTGCTGGCCGAGGTCGACCGGCTGACCTCGCTGGTGGACGACCTGCTCATCCTCGCCCGGGCCGATGACGCGGCCCCGCCCGAGACCGGCGTCGTCGACGTCGCCGCGCTCGCCGACGAGGTGGTCCGGCGGTATGCGGACGCCCGGGTGCCGGTCGTCCGGCTCCCGTCGGACGAGGCCCCGGCCGAGGCAAACCCTGGTGCGCTGGCCAGGGTGCTCGCGAACCTCATCGACAATGCCGTCCGCTATGCGTCTTCCGGGGTGACCGTGTCCGTTGGTCACACACCTGACGGCGTCCGGCTCGAGGTCGGTGACGACGGTCCCGGGATCCCGGAGGCCGACCGGGCGCGGGTGTTCGAACGGTTCACCCGGCTGCACGACGCCCGCGACCGGGACACCGGCGGCAGCGGGCTGGGTCTGGCGATCGTCGCCGAACTGCTCAGACAGCAGGGCGGGTCGGTGCAGCTGGCGCCGGCACATCCGGGCGCGGACCCGCCCGGCCTGCTGGTCTCGATCCTGCTGCCGGCAGCGCCGCCGGATCAACCGGATCTGCCTGCGCCGCAGCAAGTGCGCGCTGACCCAGAGCAGCTGCGGCAGCGCGGATCTCGGCGCAGCTGACGATCCGGTACGGCACCGGGATGACGGCGAGTTGCTCGGCGTACCAGATCGGATTGCTGGTACTGCCGACCAGCCGGGTGGCGGACCCGCCGGCCGGTTCCGCCCGGCCCAGGGATCGCGGCAGCCGGGGCTGCACCTGGTGGAACGGCGCCTCGATGATCACCTCGGCCTCGTACTCCCAGCCGACCGCCAGGTGCTCCTCGAGCATCGTCACCGGCTCCAGGTCGGGCGGCGGGGTGACTGTCCCGTCCAGCATCTCGACGGAGCGCACCCGGTCGATCCGGTAGGCGCGCCGGGCGTCCGCCGTGCGCGATCGGCAGAGCAGGTACCAGCGGCCGTGACGAACGACGACGGCCCAGGGGTCGACCTCCGCCGTCCATTCGGACCCGGCCTCGGAGCGGTAGTCCAACCGGACGGGTCGGCGGCTCGCACACGCCTGCACCAGGCCGGTGGTGATTCCGGGATCGGGGCGGGCGGCAGCCCGGTCGGGGGCCGGTGAGGTGGTCCGGCGGACCGCCTCGACCTGTGCCGCCACCGACTCGGGCAGCGCGCGGACGATCTTGCCGAGGGCTCCGCCGACCGGACCGGTGGGATCCGCCGCATCGTGGTGACCGTCCAGGACGGCCATCACGAGGCCGAGAGCCTCGGCTGCGCTGAACATCAGCGGCGGCAGCCGGACGCCCCGGCCGAGCCGGTAGCCGCCGTAGCGGCCGCGGACCGACTCGACGGGAATACCGGCCTCCCGGAGGATCCCGATGTACCGGCGGGCGGCCCGCTCGGAGATGCCGAGCCGGTCAGCCAATCGTTCGGCGGTGATGCCGGGGCTGCTCTGGATCATTTCCAGGGTGAGCAGGGCGCGTGCCGTCGGACTCGCGTCGAGCTTGACCACAAGTTCCTCCGCAATCCGGAAGCGAAACGGCCGGAACCGACCCTAGCGTCCCCGGAATGACCAACGACACCACTCTTGCCACCTCCATTGCCGAGCCGTCGATGACGGCCGGCGAGATCGAGATGCTCCGCTTCGACCTCGACCGCTGTCGGGCCCAATTCGCCTGGAAGGTCGGTGGTCTCGATGCGGAGGCGCTGAACAGGCCGCATCCGCCGTCCAGGATGACGCTCGGCGGGCTGGTCAAGCACCTGGCCTTCGTGGACGACTGGACCGTCGTCCGGCTGACCGGCCGGGTGCAGGACATGCCGGCGCCCTGGCGGTCCGTCGACTGGGATGCCGATCCGGAGTACCCGTGGCACTCGGCCGCCGCCGACTCCCCGGAGGAGCTGTACCGGTTGTGGAGCGAGGCCGCGGCGCGGTGCCGTGCGGCGGTCGACGAGGTTTCCGCCGACGGGGGCCTGGACCGGTTGGTCAAGTTCACCTTCAACCCGGACTTCCAGCCCAACGCCCGGCGGGTGCTGACCGACCTGCATGACGAATACGCCCGGCACGTCGGCCACGCCGACCTGTTCCGTGAGGCCATCGACGGTCTGGTGGGAGAGGACCCGCCGCAGCAGTGAACAACTCGATGCGATGCGAGTGCGGCCGCGGGCATCGGCGTGGCCGCCGGCGGGTCAGCCCAGGAACGCCCAGTTGCACCGGTTCGAGGTGAACGCGTAGTCGTCGGGTGCGATGGAGACCACTCCCGGGCCGATTCCGTTCGCGATGATCTCCGCCAGCGTTCCCGACGTGCCGGACAGCCTGGCCCAGTAGCAGTCCGGGCTCGTGTTGCGGTAGCTGCCGGCACGCACCTGGGCGCCGATGAACCAGTCGCCGTCGGCGATGGTCACGTCGGAAAGGGTCGGGTCGACGGCGGTGAGGGTCGGGTCGGCGGCGCCGGCGACCGCCCCTTCGCCGATCTGCCCGGCTGCGATCTGCCCGTTCACCGCGGCGGGATCGGTGGCGCTGTCCGCGGGGTCGCCTGTCTGAGGAGCGACGGTCATGGTGACGGTGGGCGGGACCACGGCAACGGCGCCGGTGCCGCTCCGGCCGGCGCCGGCGCCCACCGCGATCCCGGCGATGAACAACAACAGCCCGGCCGAGCACGCGACGATCAGTCGGCGGCGGCGATGGGATCGGTGCGCGACCGGCGGAGGCCGGGATTCACGGCGCCGCTCGTCCAGGGTCGGAGCGGTTCCGAGCTGATCGCTGTACATCACGCTTCCTCTGTGATTCGTCCTCGGGCGTCGGGCAGAGCGGGTACAGCTGACCGGTCGACCGAGCCGGCTCCGTCGGAGGTGGGACGGACCGCAGACGGTTTCATGTCGCTGATCTGGCCCGTGACCTGCGGTCACCCCTGATAGTGGACGGCGATCCACACATCGGGGATGGGCGACGGCGGGCGGCCGTGACGGACAGCCATCGGCCTTCGCCCGATCGGTTCGACTCTGGATTCGCTGTCAGTTGCGCGCTGTTCCGGGTGTCGGCTGTGCTTGGGTCGGCCCATGCGAGTTCACCGGGGTCATCTGTTCCATCTGACCGGACGGCCGTCCGTCACTGACAGTGCAGATGCGCTGGTGTCCGTCCCCGATGGCGCCCTGGCCGTCGATGCGGCCGGCCGGATCGTCTATTCCGGCCGCTATGACGACCTACCGGCGGACTTCGCGGGCTGGACGGTTCTCGACCATCGGCCCGGATTCCTGCTGCCCGGTTTCGTCGACACCCATGTGCATTTCCCGCAGACCTACAGCGGTGACGCGTACGGCGGCGGCCAGCTGCTGGAATGGCTGAACCTGTGCATGTTCCCCGCGGAATCCCGTTTCGCCGACGCCGCGTTCGCCGCCCGGGCCGCTGCTGATTTCTGTGATCGACGAGTCGCGGCCGGAACGACCTCGGCTGTGGTGTTCGGGTCGGCGTTCCCCCATGCGCAGGATGCATTGTTCGCCGAAACCCATCGCCGAGGATTGCGGATCGTCAGCGGGCGTGGCATCCAGACGGTCGGGCCGGATTCCGCGCGGGCCCTGATGACGAGCGAGCAGGACGCCATCCGGCTCACCGCCGACGAGATCGACCGCTGGCACGCGGCCGACACCGGTGATCCGGCAACGGCATTGCTCCAGGTCGCCATCGTTCCCAGGTTCTCGTTGTCGGTGACCACAGAGACGCTGCGGAACCTCGGCGAGCTGTACGACAAGGTGCGCGACAGGGGCGTCTATTTCCACAGTCACCTCAACGAGAACAACCGGCCCGGGACGGGTGAGGTGGCAACCACCATGAGCGTCTACCAGGTCGATTCCTACCTGGACACCTACGACGGCAAATTCCTGCCGGGCTCGACGGTGGGCGGGTCGACCCTGCTGGGCAGGCGGAGCATTCTCGCGCACAGCGTGCACTGCCAGGACGGCGAACTCGGAAGAATGGCGGAGACCGCCAGTTCCATCTCGCATTGCCCGGTTTCCCAGCAATTCCTCGGGTCGGGAACGATGCCGTGGAAGAAGACGGTCGCGTCCGGCGTCACGATCTCCGTCGGGACCGATTTCGGTGGCGGCGACGAATGGCTGATACCGCAGGTGCTGGCCGACGCTTTCAAGGTGCACATTTCCGAGCCCGGTGATGCCGGGATCTCCCTGCATCCGGCCCAATTGCTCTTCCTCGGAACGGTCGGCGGTGCCCGCGCCCTGGACATGGAAGACCGCATCGGGAATCTGGATGCGGGCCGGGAGGCCGACTTCCTCGTCGTCGACCCCCGCGCGTGGCCGCCGCTCGACGGGGCGATCAACCACGGTGCCCGCACGGACGACCCGGAACTGGCCAGGGACCAGACGTTGTTCGGATTGCTGATGAGCATGCGGGAGCCCGCCATCACCGAGGTCTACGTCCAGGGTCGACGCATCGAGGGGTCCTGATCCTGCGCGGCGATTCGAGGGGGACGGCATGAGTCCGCAGGCCACCGCCGTCACGGTGTATCACCGCATCGGCGACCGTGAAGCCTTTCTCCGCTGGAGCCGATGCCTTTTCGAGGCCGCAGCCCGCTGTCCCGGTTTCCGCGACAGCAGCGGCGATGACGGGGATTCGCCCGGCCTGGACTGGGCGACAGCGGTGAGTTTCGACTCCGAGGAAGCATTGCACCGCTGGCTCGACTCCGACGAGCGGCGCGCCGTGCTCTCGACGGCGACATCGTCCGGTTTCCCGCGGTGCTGCGCCGACATCGTCATCGTCGACGGCAGTGCCCCGCCGACCGGGGTGGGCCTGTTCCGGCACGCCGTCAGCCCCGAGCGGACGGCCGATTTCCTCGCCACGCAGCAGCAACTCGTCCGGCTCAGCGCGGCCTTCTCCGGGTTCGAGGGCGGCGCGGTGCTGGAGTCCGACGCTATTGCAGGACAATGGATCTCGATCCTCCGTTTCCGGACCGATCATCAGCTCCAGTCGTGGCTGAGCTCCGAACAACGGCGCAGCGCGCTGCCGGAGCTGCGCTCGCAACTCACCGAGGACTTCGCGGTCGTCACCCACAGCACACCGTTCGGCTCGATCCTGCGCGTCCAGGGCGGCACCACGACGGTGACGCCGAACTGGAAAACGGCCATGCTCGTCCTGATGGTCCTCTACCCCACGGTGATGACGCTGTCCCGATTCCTCGGGCCGGTGCTGACCGACCTGGGAACTCCTGAGTGGCTGGGGATGTGGTTGAGCCAGATCGTGAGCGTGGGCCTGATGACCTGGTTCCTGATGCCCGTGGTCACCGGATGGTTCCGCCGGTGGCTCGATCCCGTCGACGGAGCAAACCTGGCGGTCAGTGTCCGCGGGGCGACCATCGTCGCCGTGGTCTATGCCGCCACCCTCACGCTCTTCGCCTCGGTGACCTGGCTGCAATTCTGGGACTACCCGGGCTGAAAGATCCGCGCCGAGCCCGGTCCACCGGAGCTCTCGACGGAATAAGGTCAGTGCTCATACTTTCGGACCGACCTCGCGCAGGGAGCGGACACATGCCGGATCAGGTGGCCACGGTCGACGACTACCTTCGCCAGTTCCCCGACGATGTCCGGGCGATCCTGCAGGAACTGCGCCGGCGGCTCGGGGCGATCACCCCCGGTACCGGTGAGGCGATCAAATACAACATGCCCACGATCACCCTGAACGGTCACTCGCTCGTCCACTTTGCCGGCTGGAAACATCATGTCGCCCTGTATCCCGTGCCGGACGGTGATCCGCGGTTCGAGCGTGACATCGCCCCCTACCGATCGGGCAAGAGCACGGTGAAGTTCCCCTACAGCTCGCCGATGCCCTACGAACTGATCGATCGCCTGGTGACGCTGCTGCTCGCGGACTCGGCCGTACCCCCGGGATGAGGAACGCCGGAATCCGCACCCTATGTAGCTGGCGCAGCCGCGTTTCGTGACGCACAGTGGGGAAACGACTGACAGCAGAGATGATGGGTGCAGCACACCTGCCGTTCAGAAGGGCCCTGATGACCACGTCCGTGCGGGAACTGATGGGCCCTCCGGCGCCATCGGTGCACCGCGCGGAATCGGTGGTCACGGCCGCCCGCCGGTTGCGGGCCCACGCGGCGGTCGCGGTGCCGGTGTGCGGTGACAACGGCGAGTACGTGGGGATGCTGACCTCGAAGGACATCATCGACCGGTGCGTCGCCGACGGCCGGGATCCCCGGACGATGGCAGCGGGCGAGCTGATCACCGCCCCCGGTCCGACCGTTCACCCTGACGACGACGCCGGTTCCACCGTTCTCGATCTGATCCTCGGCCAGCCGGTCCCCATGCTGCCGGTGGTCAAGGACGGCTTGCTGGTCGGTCTGATCACCTTGGACGCCATCGCCGCGCATCTGGTCGACACCATCGTCGACGACGACGATCTCGAACTCGGGGATCGCGACTGGTGGCCACCGAACTGACGCTCGGCACGGCCACCGTCAGTGCTTGATGCGGGACAGCAGGTGGTCGACATCGGTCGGCCGGAACGGCAGCTTGCCGTCCTCGACGACCTGTGCGGCCAGGTCACGCAACTTGCGGTTGTTGTCCTGGCTCGCCCGGGTCAGCAGCTGGAACGCCTGCGTGGCGGCCAGCCGGTAGGTCGTCATGAGGATCCCGGTGGCGGTTCCGATGGTCCTGTTGCTGTCCAGCGCGGAGCGCAATTGGCCCGCCCTCGACAGGGCCCGCTCGACCTCCGCCTGACGGACGCGGTTGAGTTCGTAGGTGCTGCGGACCCGCGCCAGCAACTCGTTCGATGCGAACGGCTTGACGATGTAGTCGTCGGCGCCGGCGCTCAGGCCGTCGGTCGCGGCCTCCGGGCCGCCGCGCGCGGTCAACACGATGATCGGCAACCGCGCGGTCGCGGCGTCGGCCCGCAGCGCGGCCACCAGCTCGAGCCCGCTGCTGCCGGGCAGCATCACGTCGGTGACGACGAGGTCCGCTGCGACCGTTCCGCTCTCGCCGATCAGCGCAGTCGCCGACTCGGCGTCGCCGACCGCTGTCACCCGCCAGCCGTCGTTCGCGATCAGTCCGGTCAGGTAGCTGCGCAGGTCTTCGTCGTCCTCGATCAGCAGTAGGTGCGGCACCTCGGCCGGCGGATCGGCGACGACAGCGGCACTGCCCGGGCCGGCGGTCTCCCCCGCGGCGTCCCGCAGCTCGGCGGCCGACGAATCGGCATCATCGGCCCCGCGCATCGACGGTGCCGGTGACAGCTCGTCGATCGGGGCCCCCCGCGGCACGGTGACGGTGAACGTCGTGCCCTGTCCGGGTTTGCTGCTGACCTGCACGTGGCCCTCGTGGGCATGGACGAGGTCCGACACCAGCGCCAGCCCGATCCCCGCCCCGCCAAGGGCGCCGCCGGCAGGTGAGCGGTAGAAGCGGTCGAAGACCCTGCTCTGCTCATCGGGGGCGATGCCCATCCCGGTGTCCGCCACGGTCAGCACCACTGCGCTGTCGGTCGCCGTGATCCGTACGTGCACCCCGCCCGAGGCGGTGAATTTGACCGCGTTGGAGACCAGGTTCGTGACGATCGTCGACCACATGCCGACGTCGACCAGCGCCATCGTCGGTCCCGGCACCTCGACATCCAGGTGCAGACCGGCATGCTCGGTGGCGGAGCGGAACATGCTGGCCGTTTCCGTGGTCACCTTTGCCAGGTCGACCGACTGCCGTTGCGGCGCCAGCGATCCGGCCTCGGCCTGCGCGAAGTCCAGCAACGCGTCGACGATGCGGCGCAACCGCCGGGCGGCCCGCAACGCAGCCTCCACGTGCTCGCGCTGGCCCGAATCGAGCGCATCGACCGGGGTCAGCAGGTCCTGCAGCGGCGCGAGCAGGAGGGTCAGCGGCGTCCGCAACTCGTGGCTGACGTTCTGGAAGAACTCCATCTTGACCAGGTCCAGATCGGTGAGCAGCTGAACCTGACGGCGCTCGATCTCGTAGGCCTTGGCATCATGCAGCGCACTGCCGATCTGCAGGCCGATGAGAACCAGGAACGAGCGGAACTCCTCGTCGAGCGGGCGGTAGGGATTCACCCCGAGCACCATCACCCCGATCGGCCGGGTACCGAGCGCCACGGTCAACGGCAGGACCATCGCCTCGTCGGCGATCAGCGGGCCGATCGGCCCGGGCGAGATGGAGCCGTTCATCCGCCGCCGCAGGTCGGTGAGCAGCTCGGGGTGTCCGTTCTGCATGACCCGGGCGATCGTCTCGGCCTCGATGGAGCCGACGGGGACCACGGTCCCGTCCGACCAGCCGAGGTCGACCCCGTAGGAACCGACCAGCCGGGTTCGCTCCCCCTCCTCGTCGGCCAGCAGGATGGCGGCGAACGGGACACTCTGCCGCGTGCCGGCCAGCACGCCCAACAGAGCGCGGCAGGTATCGATCGTGCTGCCGGCCCGGGTCGCCGACACGGTGCCCAGGTTCTGCATCAGCCGCAGGCGCCGCTCGCTCAGCACCTGACGGGTGGTCTCGCTGACGATGTTGGTGAAGCCGACCGCCGTGCCGTGGTCGTCGAGCACCGGGTTGTAGGAGAACGTGAAGTAGCACTCCTCAGGGAAACCGTTGCGCTCGAGGATCAGCGGAAGGTCGTCGCGGGCGACCGGCTCTCTCCGCGACAGGACCTGCCGCATGAGCTCACCGATCACGTCCCACTGCTCGGGCCAGACCTCGGCACTGGGCATCCCCAGCGCGCGGGTGTGTTTCTCCGACCCGAGGGCAGGGATGAAGGCGTCGTTGTACAGCACCGCCAGTTGCTCGCCCCAGTGCAATGACATCGGGAACCCGGAGTTCAGGCACACCCGGACCATCAGCCGCAGATCAGGTGACCATTCCGCCACCGGGCCGAGCGCCGTACGGGACCAGTCGTGCGACCGGTATCGCGCCTTCATCTCGCCCGGACCCTCGAAGAGCGCCGGAACGTCAGCGTCCGTGGACGAGATAGCTTCACCACCCGGGGTCGCGGACCGGATCCGTTCCGGCATCAGCAGTTGATGCGATGTCACCATGCGCGACATCGACACCACATTGTGCAGGAGCGACGAACCCGACGCGCTTTTCGTCCGGCGCAAGAGGGCAACAGGCCCGGATGGCTCAGCCGGTCGAGCTGAACGTCACCACCACGGCACGGTTTCCCGGATCGGACGAGGGTTCCACCAGCGGCCGGGAGCTGCCGTAGCCGACGACCTCGGCGATGTTCTTCGCCGGCACGTCGAGCTCCCGGAGCAGCGCGGCCACCTCGGTCGCCCGCCTGGTCGACAGGTCCTTGGCGAACGCCTCGTCACCGCCCGGGGTGCCGGCGGTGTGCCCGGCAACGGTGATCCGGGTAGTCGCGTCGAGCGTTCCCACACACTCGTCGAGAGCCTTGAGCGTCGCGGCCTTGTCGATCAGGGCGGGCTCATCGGGTACGAAAAGCGCCGGCGACGGCAGGGTGCAGGTCCGCGTGGCGCCCTGCTGCTCCGAGTCGATCTTGTCGTTCGGGTCCGGGACGGGCACGGGCGGGATGGTCCCGGTTCCCGGGGTGGTGCCGGTCCCGTCGAAGAATGTCACCGAGGCCGCTCCGGCCGTGGTCGCGAGGCCTTCCCAGATCGCGCGCTGGTAGCCCACCTGGAGCTTCGACAACGCGTCCTGCTTGCCCGCCACCGGGGTCACCACGAACGTCACGTCGCGCCCGCTGAGATCGGGGATGGCCTTGGCCGCCTTGGCGGCCTTGATGGCGTTCGGAGGCGACTCGTCGAACGCCAACTGGTTGAAGTCCAGCGCGCCGTCGGTGTCCAGCAGCGGCGAGAACACCCACACCGGGCTGCCTTTCGGGGAATCGACGGCCTCGAGGCCGGCCAGCGCCGAACGGCCGGGCGACTTCGCCTGCACCTGGTTGATCTTGTCGGTGAGCTCGGTCGTGGCCGCGCCGGCGTCTCCTGTCAGGTCGACCGGTTCGGTGCTCGTCGTGCCGTCGCCGGCCACCGACACCCACTCGAGACCGGAGCCGGACTGCCCCAATTCGCCCCAGGCCTGGGCGATCGGCGCGGGAACGACGACGTTCATCTCGTCGGCGGATCCCGCGGTGCTCACCACACTGCCCGCCACCTTCACCGGCTCCGCCGGACCCTCCGCGGAGGAGGTCGTGCCGCCGGCCGAGGCGTCCGAGGACGAGTCGGAGGAGCAGGCGCCGAGCACCAACAACGCCGGCGCGAGACAGCCGACAGTCAGCCTGCGGAGGGCTCGGGGACCCGCGGCCCGGGTGTCGGAGGGTCGGTTGCGGCGGTATCGGAGCATGAACCAGGCTAAGACACGTGCCCCTGCGACAGCGAAACGCGCGGCGTGCCGATACCTGCGGTGCCCGATTCAGGTTGCCCTGTCCCGGAAATGCCCTATGGCGGACTCGGGGGTGCGTCAGCTGCGGCGGTCGCGGGTAAAGGAGAACTGGCCACGGTGGCCCGACTGTCGAGAGGCTGTCGAGAGGCTGTCGAGAGGGAGGTGTTGATGACTGCGGCGGGGACGATGATCACGGGCCGGTACCGGCTGGTCCAACAGCTCGCTGTCGGCGGCATGGGGTCGGTCTGGGAAGCGTGGGACGAGCTGCTGCAGCGACCGGTCGCCGTCAAGCAGCTGCTCACCCAGCCAGGCTCCTGCCCCGACGACACGGCCCGCCTGAGGGTGATCCGCGAGGCCAGGATCACCGCACGCCTGCACCATCCGCATGCCGTCACCCTGTATGACGTGGTCGAGCAGGACGGCCACCCGTGCCTGATCATGCAGTTCGTCCCGTCGAAGAGTCTGAGCACCGTGCTGCGCGAGACCGGCACGCTGGACATCGGTGTGGTGACCAGGATCGGGGCGGATCTCGCGTCGGCACTCACCGCCGCGCACCGGGTGGGGATCGTCCATCGGGACGTGAAGCCCGGCAACGTGCTCATCAGCGAGGACGGCAGCGCCAAGCTGACCGACTTCGGGATCTCCCATGCGGTCGGCGACGTCAGTCTCACCTCGACGGGCATCGTCACCGGGACACCTGCCTACCTGGCACCCGAGGTCGCGCGCGGTGAGCCGTCCGGTTTTCCCGCCGACGTCTTCTCGCTGGCCGCCACGATGTACGCGGCGCTGGAGGGGTTTCCGCCGTTCGGGTCCGATCCCAACCCGATGGCGCTGCTGCACAGGGTGGCGTCCGGGCGGATGCTGCCGCCCCAGCAGAGTGGGCCGCTCACCCCGCTGCTGCTGCGGATGCTGTCGACCCAACCGACCGATCGGCCGTCGATGGCCGAGGTTCTCGCCTCGCTGACCAGCTCCGCCGCGGCCGGCCAGGGCGGTTCCGCGCCCGCGGACCGTCAGAGTGCCGAACAGGCCACATTCCGCCGAACGGTTGCCGAGCGCGCACCTGAGCGACCGCCGCCTCCGGCCACCCCGACCCTGGGGCTGCCGGCCGTCGCCGCGAGCACAACCGAGCCCGAGGCACAGCGCCGCCGGCCGTGCCGCGGCGAGCACAACCGATCCCGAGGCACAGCGCCGCCGGCCGGTCGCCGCGGCGAGCACAACCGACTCCGAGGCACAGCGCCGCCGGCCGGTCACCGCCGCGATCGCGACGGTGATCGCACTGGTGTTGGTTGCCTCCATCGTGATCGGCGTGCGAGCGCTGCAGTCCGGCGACGACGAGGTGGCCGGAACCGACCCGGGCGGCGCGACCGGGCCGTCGACGTCCGCGGCGGCCTCGGCGTCTTCCTCGTCACCCGGCACTCCGTCCTCGGCGCAGGCCGCGGCGAGCGCCGCACCTGCGCCCGCGGTCGACAGCACTCCGCCCGCGACGAGCGCCGCTGAAACAGCCTCGGCCACAACCACATCCGACGAAGCCACGACCGCGGATTCGAGGACTGCGGAATCGAGGACTGCGGAATCAAGGACGACCGCGCCTACCTCGACGAGCCGGACCTCGGCGGCGGAGCGGCCGGCGCCGGCCCCCGCCGACAGTGCACCGACGGCCGCACAACTCGCGGCCGCGATCGCCGACTATTACGCGATCATGCCCGGTGATACCGACGCCGGTTGGGAGCGGCTGACTCCCACGTTCCAGAACGGGATCGCCCAGGACCGCGAGTACTACCAGTCCTTCTGGGACGGTGTCTCCCGGGTGACCGCCACCGACATCAGCGGCACGCCACCGAACTCCGCCGAGGCCACCATCACCTACTACTTCACCGACGGCCGGGTGTCGACCGAACGAACCGCCTACGTCGTCGTCCGGGACGGCGATTCGCTCAAGATCGACGATTCGACGGTGCTGACCGGCAATTCGTCGTAGGTCCCCGAGGTGTCGGGTCCGGCGTTGTAGGCGATGGCGTCGACCACGAACTCGAGATAGGCGAATTCTCCTTCCGGTTCCGGAGCGTGCCATCGGGCTTCGCCTCGTGTGCCGAGCGTCCGGGTTCCCAGCCGCCGGTAGTCCCCGATCGGCGTCGACCAGCGTTGCCGGACAAAGCTCTTGCCGTCGGGTGCCGCCCGGAGGCGGTCGTCGGACACGAAATCGACCAGACGGCCGTCGGTGTCGAACGTCAGTTCCGCCGCGACCGTGTGTGCGCCGTTGGTGAATTCGCCGCGTACCCGGCACCGGTCGATCGGCTGCCAGCGCACGGGGGCGTCGACCAGGGCGGCCGGCGACAGGACGCAGAGGTCGTTGAACATCGTGACCGTTTCCGCCCGGTCCATTTCGGTGCCGCTCGCGTCGACCATCCGCAGCAGCGAGCACAGCTTCACCTGCATGGTGGCGTGCGGTCCGGTGAACGCGTGCAGCACGTCGACCGGCAACCCGAACATGGTGGCGTCCATCAGCAGTACCCGGCCCGGCACCGACCCGTAGGTGTTCACCTGCTCACCGGTGAAGCTCATCCACGGCTTGTCGGGGCCGCCCCTGATGCGGCCGTGGATCCGCGCCCGGAAGTTACCCACCCGCGGTTGTCCCACGGCGCCGCTCAGCCGGATATGGGCGGCGATCGGATCCGGCAGCGCGGCCAGGTCGGCGTCGGTCACCGTTCCGTCGATGCCCGGACGTGCCAGCGCTGCCGCGCGGAGGCGGCGGTATTTCGCGCGGTACCCGACCGGCCCTTCACAGGCGAATCCATAGATGACGCCCATCAGCAGCAGGAGATTCGCGCCGAGCCCTGCCTTCGCATCCACCCAGCTGGAGGTGACCAGCACCTGGGACGGGATCAGCGCGACCGCACCGAGGATCCACCACCAGCGGGTGCCCATCAGCAGCGCGACGCCGGTGGCGATCAGGAGGACGGATGCGACCAACCAGGCCGCGGCAGCCGCCACGGAGGGGGTCGCCGTGAGCGTCTCGACCTGCGCCCACCCGAAACCCTTGACCGCGCCCAGCAGATGGATCAGACCATGAAGAATGACGACAACAGCAAAGATCCAACGAACTGCGGTTCTCATGATCTACTCCGGCATTCACCCGACGCGCGGTGCTTTCCCACCACCCGTCAGCGTGCGCCGGACTCCCCCCGGCGGGTACTGCCGAAGGTCCCGAAGGTACGGCGATCCCGGCCACTCGCGCCTTCGCGCAGGCGTCAGCCGGCGGTCGCCGGGTGCCGTGCTGTGGAGCTCTCCCGCACCATCAGCTGGAACGGCGCGATGATCTCCCTGGCCGGCAGCGGACCCTGCGCGTTCAGCCGCTTCGCCAACGCCGCCACCGCCAGCTGGGCGAGTTGTTGCTTGTCGGGCGCGATGGAGGTCAACGTCGGCACCGAGAACGAGCTCTGCTCGTCATCGTCGAACCCGACCACGGCCACGTCGTCCGGGATCGTCACGCCGAGGTCCGCCAGCGCCCGCATCGCCCCATGTGCCAGCAGGTCGTTCAGGCAGAACAGCGCATCCGGCCGGTGACCGGCGCGGAACATCGCGCGCACTGCCTCCGCCCCGTCACGGCGGTGGAACTCCCCGACCTCGCCGATGAGCGACTCATCGACCTTCACGCCGGCACCGGCCATCGCCGCCCGGAAACCGCGAAGCCTGAGCTGAGGGGTCGCCCGACGTCGATCCTGCTGGTTCCCGATCACCCCGATCCGCCGGCGTCCGGACGTCAGCAGGTGATCGGTGGCCAGCCGGGAGGCCGCCTCGTTGTCGATGGCGACGTGATCGGCGCCGGCCGCCGGGGTGACCCGCTCACCGAGCAACACCAGCGGCACGTTGTGGTCGCGCTGCTTCAGCGCCTCGTCATCCAGTGCGAGCGGGCTCAGGATGACCCCGTCGAGCAGCCGCGGACGGTTGGTGCCCACGACGAAGGCCTCGCGGTCCGGGTCGCCCGCCGTCTGGTCGACCAGCACCGTCCATCCCTCGACCTCGGCGGCCGTCACCACCCAGCGCGCCAGTTCGGCGAAGTACGGTTCGTCCAGCCGTGGCACCACCATCGCGATCAGCCCGGTCCGGCCGGTGCGCAGGCTCCGGGCATGCAGATTGGGCCGGTAGTTCAGTTCCTTGAGCACCGATTCCACTCGCGCCCGCATGGCGGGCGTCACCCCCGGGTACCCGTTGACCACGTTCGACACGGTCTTCACCGACACCCCGGCCGCCTGCGCGACGTCCTTCAACCGAGATTCCGCCACGGGTCCTCCGCATCGACACAATCGGGCGAACAGGCCGATTTACCCCTCAGTCTTCCGCACTGGGCCGTTTCGTGGACCACCCCACCGGCCAACCAGCAGGCTCATTGAACCGGACGGGGTTGCGGGTCCGGATTCGGGCCGTCGACAGCGGGTTTGCCGGCTGTCCACTGCACCGGATCGAGCCACAGCTGACGGCCGGGAGTGACGAATCCGACCGCGTTCGGCGGCCACGCGTGATAGATGATCCACGTCTGGTCGTCGCGCTGGAACACATAGCCGTGACCCGGGCCGGCCGCCGCCGCATTGGACTGCAGCAGCGGCTCCGGGGCCGCCACGCACGGCCCGAGCGGCCCTTCGCAGGATGCGTAACCCTGCGCGTACTGGTCGGTGTTGTACGCATTCGCCGCGTAGAAGAGAACATGATCCGTGCCGTTGACGATCATCTGCGGCGCCTCGACAAGGTCGCCTTCCCATGCCTGCGTATTGCTCAGCAGAGCCACCGGCCGCCCGACCAGCGCCGCGGCGTCCGCGTCCAGTTCCTGGCCCCAGATATCGACCGGCTCGCCGCAGCAATTCCCGTCGTTCTTCCAGTACAGATAGAGCGAGTCGTCCTGCGTCCGAATCGGGTTGGGGTCGATGGACCCGCCGAGTTCCGCCTGACACACGAACGGACCATCGGCGTCGTCGACGAATGGCCCGGCCGGCTCCTTGGCGACCGCCCGGCCGATGCATTGCCGGCCCGAGGTCTCATCGGCGGCCGTGTAGAACATCACGAACCCGTCGCCCACCTCGATGACCTCCGGCGCCCAGGTCTTGCCCGGCAACGCCCAACCACCCAACTGCGGCAGCGCGTCCTCCCCCGGCTCCCACGACACCAGGTCGGACGAGGTCATCGTCTGGATGTTCCGGCCCTCACCCTCGGTCGCATAGAGATAGAACGTTCCATCCGACTCGAGCAGGGCGGGATCCGGGAAGTTGGTGTCGACCACGGGGTTGACGAACTCGTCCCCGCCCACGGATTGTGCTGCGGCACTGCGACTTTCATCGGAGCCAGAGGACGACGGCGACGCGGACGGTGTCGATGGGGAGCCGCCGTCAGCACCCGCGCAGCCGGCGATGACCGCGCACGAGAGCAGCACTCCGGCCAGCCGCGTTGCCGCACCCGGCCGGAGCATCCGCCGTCGGGACTTCACTTGATGCCGCTGCGGGAGACACCTTCGATAACGAATCGCTGACTGATCAGGAACAGGATCAGCACCGGAAGGCTGGCAATGACGCCACCGGCCATGATGATCGAATAATCGGTCGTGTAGGCGCTTTGAAGCGTTGACAGGCCTGGCTGGATGGTCAGCCGTTCCGGGCTGAACAACACGTACAACGGCCACAGGAAGTCGTTCCAGTTCGCCAGGAAGGTGAGCAGCGCCAGCGTGGCGAGTGCCGGCTTCGACAACGGGATGATGACCGTCAGGAAAGTGCGCCATTTCCCCGCACCGTCGATCATTGCTGCCTCTTCCAACTCCACAGGCAGCGCCAAGAAGAACTGCCTGAGGAAGAAGACGCCGAATGCGCCCGCGGCACCCGGAACGATCACCGCGGTCAGCGAGTCCAACCAGCCGAGCTGGGACACCAGGACGTAATTGGGCACCAGCAGCGAGATGGGTGGAACGAACAGCGTTGCCAGGACGAGAGCGGTCAGCAGTTTCTTCCCCGGGAATGCGAGACGCGCCAAGGCGTATGCGGCCATGGATGCGACCACCACCACCAGGACTGTCTGCGCTGTCGCCGCGATCAGCGAGTTCAGAAACCACTGGAGGACCGGCGTTTGCGGGGCGCCGAGAATGGTGCTGAAGTTCTCCGTGGACGGATCGCGCGGAAACACGCTGAGATTGGGGTCGACAACCTCTGAGCTCGGCTTGAAAGCCGTGCTGACCATGAACAGCAGTGGAGCCAGGAAGAACAGCGCAACTAGGCCCAGCAGCAGGATTCGCCAGATCACCTTCGCGGAGAGGCCCCTGCGGCGCGGTGCGGATTTCGGGGCGACCGGCGGTGCGCTCGGGGTGGCTGTGCTCATGATTTCTTCACCTTGCGCTCCCGCATGAATGTCAACAGCAACAGGCTGATGCCGAGCAGCGCGACTGTGAGCACGGTGCTCATCGCCGATGCGCTGCCCATGTTGAATTGTCGGAGTCCCTCTTCGCCGATGAGCATGATGATCGTTCGTGTCTCACGACCGGGTTGGCCCTGGGTGATCAGGTAGGGCTGCCCGAAGACATTGGCAGACGCCAGGATCGTGATGGTCAGGACGAACACCATCACCGGGCGCAGGCCGGGGAGGGTGACGTTCCGGAACTGCTGCCAGGCGGTTGCGCGGTCAAGGGACGCCGCCTCGTACAGCTCCTTCGGTATGTCCTGCAGGCCCGCCAGGAAGATGACCATGTTGTAGCCGGCGGTCCACCAGATGGTGGGCACGACCAGCGCGATCCACACATACGGAGTCGCTGTGGTGAACGGAATCCGGTCGAGGCCGAGCGCGTCGAGGTAATAGTTGACAACGCCGACATTCGGATCCAGCAGGTAGCGCCACAGCAGGCCGATGACGGCAACACCGAGCACGTAAGGAGCGAAGAACAGCGCCCGCAGGGCGTTGCGGCCCCTGAACTTCTTGTTCAGCGCGATCGCGAGCGCCAAAGGAATCACGATCAACAACGGCACGGACAACACGATGAAGATGCCCGTAGCGAGCATTGCCTGCCAGAAACGCTCCGAGTTGACAGTGCCCGAAGTGAACAGGTCGGTGTAGTTGCGCAGTCCGACGAACGGTTTCCCGGGCAGCAGGAAATCCCATTCGTGCAGGCTGATCCACAACCCGTAGACGATCGGGTACAGCACGAACGCACCGAACAGGATCAGGTACGGGAGGATGAAGATCAGGCTGGTGCCCAGTCCTGTACGTTGCGCCGGGCTGGGCGCGCCGATTTTGCTTCTCCTGATTTCGCCCGGCCGCGCCGGAGCCTCGGCGGTGGTGACCATCTCAGGAGCCGTACTTCGCGCGGTTGTCCTCGAGCATCTGGTTAGCCTTCGACGCCGCGGAGTCCAGTGCCTCCTTCGGTTGTGCCTTACCCAGCATCACCTGGTTCACCGCCAGCTCGTAGGTCGGCGCGGTGACGTCACCGATCCCGGGAACGGTGGGCGGGAAGACCGCGTTCGGCAGTTGCTGGGCGAGTGTGTTCTGCACCTCGAGCTCGGTGAATTCGGGTGATTCGCGAACGCTGTTGCGGGCCGGCACCTGGCCCGACTTGGCCCACTCGATGGACTTCTCGGAGATGAAGGCGATGAACAGCCGCGCGGCCTCGAGCTTGTTGGGATCCTTCGCTGCCTGGCTGGTGACCGTCAGGTTGTGCGAGCTTGCCCAGACGGCCGGCTTGTCCCCGATCGTCGGCAACGGTGCGGCCGCCCACTCGAGACCGTTGACCTTGTCCCACTCGTTCATCATCCAGATGCCGTTCCACGTCAGGGAGTTCCGCTGCTGCCGGAACGCCTGGGCCTCCGCATCGCTGGCGACGTTGGCCGGGCTGGCACCTGACTTGACCAAGGATGTCATCCAGTTCAGTGATTCCACCCCGGCGTCAGAGTTGAACGTGGCCGTTGTCCCCTCGGGGTTGTAGATGCTGCCGCCGAACTGGCTGGTCAATGAGACGAAGATCAGGTGCGCCGGAAAGGTCGCGCTCATCCAGAACGGCTGCGGTACGCCGCCCTTGCTCTTCAAGGCGTCGACCGCAGCGTTCACAGACGCTTCGTCGGTGGGCATCTCATTGATGCCCGCCTTCTTCAACTGGCCCATGTTGGCGTATTCGCCCAGTGGATGCACGTCGAGCGGGATGCCGTAGCGCTTGTCCTTATAAATACCCGCGGTCCACACCGTCTGGTCGAAGTCGTCCTCGGTGTATTCCAACGCGGACGCGACCTCGTCCAATGGGATGATGACGTTGCGGGCCGCGTTCGTCGCCAATTGGTCGATGTGCATGGCAGCCAGGTCCGGCCCGGCGCCCGCGGAAACCGCGTTCGGCACCTTCGAATAGAAATCGGTCCACTGCAAGGTGTTCATCTCCACCTTGATGTTGGGATTCTCCGAATTGAACTGCTCGACCAGCTTCTTCATGAAGGGACCGTCACCCCCGGTGAAGCCGTTCCAGAAGCCCAGGGTGACCGGCGGGCCATCGTAGACCGTTGCGGTTCCGAATGCGCCGCTGGTGACTCCACCACCGGCGCCGGGTGGAGCGCTGGTGCCACCGCAGGCGACCAGGGCGGCGTAGGCGCCGGCCGCGCCGACCGTGCCGAAGAAGGTCCGGCGTGACAACGTGCGGGAGGTGAGTGGTGACGCTGGCATGTGGAGCCTCCATGGATCCGGTGCGGGTGGCGCGGTGGGTGGTGCGGCGGGTAGCGCGGTGGTCAAACTCGAAGGTCAGTGGCGCGACGTTCGACAGTTGTCGACGGACTGCGGGTCGACGGAGTGCGAGTAACCCCTGGTGAACCTCTTGAATCGCAGGTCGACGCAATCGTTACGAGCCACCCTGAGCAGCAGGAACGCCGCACGATTCATCAAGTTTCTCCGCTGCCGTAGGACGGTTGCTACGAACGACTAGGGAGTGTATACATCGTTGGAACAACGTTGTAAAGCCTTCGCCGCCCCATGCAGGAAGCGCCGTGGCAGCCCGCTCCCATGCGGTCGGGCGCGCGCCGGCGACTCGGTCAGGACGGTGTCCATGACGACGAGAGGCGCTCGTGCACTCCACCGAAGACGGTTATGACAGTTCCTATCCCCGACCACAGCTGGTTCGCGAGGAGTGGGTCGACCTCTGCGGCGAGTGGGAGTTCCGCTACGACGACGACGACGTCGGCCTGACCGAACACTGGCCCAGCGGAAGCCAACCGTTCGACCGGGTGATCGTCGTACCGTTCCCTCCTGAGTCGGCGCTGTCCGGGATCGGGGACACCACCCACCACCCCGTCGTCTGGTACCGCAGAACCTTCACCGCCCCTACCGGCGAGCGGACGCTGCTGCACTTCGGAGCGGTGGACTACCGCGCATCGGTGTGGGTTGACGGCGCACTCGCCGTCACCCATGAGGGCGGCCACACGCCTTTCTCCGCGGACATCACCGACGTCCTGCGGCAGCGCCGCGGGACCGGCACGGCGGACGCGCGCGAGGCCGCCCTGCACACCGTCGTCGTCCGGGCGGAGGATCGCCCGACCGACGCGACACAGCCCCGGGGCAAACAGGACTGGCGCGTCGAGCCACACAGCATCTGGTACCACCGCACCACCGGGATCTGGCAGCCTGTCTGGCTGGAACCGGTGCCCGATCTGCACCTCGCCGATCTGGCATGGACGCCCGATCCGGCGACCGGCATGGTGCGGCTCGATGTCGAGCTCAACAGGTACCCGGTCAGGGCCGCCTCGGTGCAGGTCACGCTGTCGCTGAACGGGGAGGTGCTGGCCGAGCAGAGCTGGCGGGTCGCGGGTGACCGCGCAGCGCTCGACATCGGCGTCCCGGCGCTGCTCCAGGGGCAGGACCGGCAACGCCTGCTGTGGACACCCGAACAACCGAACCTCGTTCAAGCCGTCGTCACGGTCGTTGACGCGGACCGCTCGGCCGCGGACACCGTGCAGAGCTACCTCGGTCTGCGATCCGCAGGAGTCCAGATGGGCCATTTCCTGCTGAACGGCGAGCCGTATTTCCCGCGCATGGTCCTGAGCCAGGGCTACTGGCCGGAATCGCACCTCGCCGCACCCGGCGACGACGCACTGCGGCGGGAAGTGGAGCTGATCAAGGACTTCGGCTTCAACGGCGTCCGGGTCCACCAGAAGCTGGAGGACCCGCGTTTCCTGTACTGGTGCGACGTGCTCGGCCTGCTCGTGTGGGGCGAGATGGCCAACGCCTACGAGTTCGGGACAGTCGCGGTGCAGCGCCTGGTGCAGGAGTGGACGGAAGCGGTCCGACGCGACCGCAGCCATCCTTGCGTGGTGACCTGGGTGCCGCTGAACGAGAGCTGGGGGGTGCAGGACATCGGGGTCGACGCGCGGCAGCAGCACTACGCGACCGCGCTCTACCACCTCACCCACGCCCTGGACGGCAGCCGGCCGGTCATCTCCAACGACGGGTGGCAGCACACCGAGAGCGACATCCTGTCGATCCACGACTACGCCGCGACCGGTGACGAACTCGCCGAGCGGTACGGCACGGCCGCTGCGGTCGATGGTGAGTTGCGCAGCATGGGCGCGACCCGTCGCCGGCTCCTGCTGGGCGAGGTCGTGCGTGGCGACCGACCCGTCATGATCACCGAGTTCGGCGGCCTCAGCTACGTGCCCGACGAGGGTGAGAAGTGGTTCGGCTACGCCGCTGTCGCCGATCAACCGGAACTCGTCAGCCGGCTCGCCGGGATGATCGGCGCCCTGCTGGACAGTTCCGAGGTTGCGGGCTTCTGCTACACCCAGCTCGCTGACACCGAGCAGGAATCGAACGGGCTGCTCACCGCCGACCGGCGACCCAAACTCGACCCGGCCGTCCTTCGCCGGGTGATCGCCGCACCGGCGAAGAGCCTGCCGGCTGAGCGCGTCGACCTGGAGCGGGCGATGGCCGAGTCGCAGGGTCGCTACGACGCCGCCATTGTGGGGGTCAACGGCAGCCGGGACGGCGTCGTCGACACCACAAGAAACTGAAACTGTGAGGAACTGACATGGCGGAGCTGTCCGACAGCACGACCGGCGTTCGGCCCGCGGCGGCGGGTGAGCATGTGCTGTCCGCCGGGCCGTACACCGCGGCGATCGACGAGATCGGCGCGACCCTGCGGTTGCTCCGTCACGGGGACGACGACCTGGTGGCCTCGTTCCCGGCCGGCACGATGCGCCCGCTCTACCGCGGAGCGACGATCGCACCGTGGCCGAATCGCATCGTCGACGGTCGGTACTCCTTCGACGGGGAGGACCTGCAGCTGCCCGTCAACGAGGTGGACAGGCACCACGCGCTGCACGGTCTCGTGCACTGGATCCGTTGGGACGTCACCGATGTCGGTGTCGGCCACGTCGTTCTGGAGCATCATCTGGTGCCGCAGCAGGGCTATCCCTTCCCGCTGCACCTGACCGTCCACTACCGGTTGACGTCCGACGGCCTGGAGGCGACCACGACCGCCGTCAACACCGGATCGGGCGCCGCTCCGTACGGGTACTGCCCGCATCCCTACCTCGTCGCCGGGCCGGGGACGGTGGACGGCTGGTCGCTGGAACTGCCGGCCGCACTGCGCCTGGACACCGACGACCGGCTCGCGCCGCGGGGCACCGTCCCGGTGGACTTCGCGGACAGCGACTTCAGGGTCGCGGACGTCATCGGCGAGCGGCAGATCGACCACGCCTTCACCGCGCTCGACCGCGACGCCGGCGGACGGGCGACGGTGCGGGTGCGCGCCCCCGGCGGTAGCGGCGTACAGATGACCTTCGGACCGTGGGCGCCCTGGGTGCAGGTGCACACCGCCGACCGCCCCGAACCCGAGTACAACCGTGCGGGCCTTGCGGTTGAACCGATGTCGTGCCCACCCGACGCTTTCAACAGCACCCAGGACCTGGTGGTGCTGCAACCGAACGACAGCCATGTCGCGGAGTGGACGATCTCCGCGGTCGATACCGTCGCTGACCCCGAGAGGACTGGTGCGTGACCATGAGCGTGCAGACGAACCCGACCACCGACTACGACGCGTCCGCGATCCACGACGCGCTGTACGGCGACGGCATCACCGCATTGAAGGGTGCCTTCAGTCGCGAATGGGCGCAGCAGATGCGCGAGGACATGGACGCCGCGCTGCAGGAGGCCCTCGGGCGGGAAGGCGGCGCGGTCGGCCGCGGCCCGAACAGGTGGTACGTCGAAATCCATCCTGAAGCACTGCGCGGATTCGTGGACATCGCCACCCACCCGTGGTTCATGGCGGTGAGCGAGACCATCCTCGGGCCCGACTACGAGATCGTCGAGGTCGGGTTCGACGTGCCCGGACCCGGCGCGATGAACCAGCCCTGGCACCGCGATTTCCCGATGCCGAGGGAAACCGCGCAGGACCACCGGCTGACCTCACTGGCCTTCAATCTCACCGGCGTCGACACCGTCGAGGAGATGGGGCCCTTCGAGATCGCGCCCGGGACGCAGTGGGATCCCGGCGAGAAGTTCGATCACGGCATGTTCCCGCCCAAGTCCGAGTACCCGAGGTTCCAGGAACGGGCGGTCAGGAAGTATCCGAAGATGGGAGACATCTCGGTTCGGTCCGCCCTGACCATCCATCGGGGCACGGTCAACCACTCCCAGCTCAGCCGTCCGGTCCTCGTCATCGGCGTGGACGCGCCCGGCGCGGGGAACGCCGAGCACCACGACCCGGCGGTGACCCGGGGGTTCTGGGACACGCTGCCGCCGGCGGTCAGGGATCACCTGCACTGCCCGATCGTCGACACGCTGACACCGATCACCCAGAAGCACACGATCGAGGGTCTGGTGATGGGCGAGGCCTGACCGACCGCCCCTGTCGGTCACGTTCGCCCGGCGGTGGTTAGCAAGCACAGCTACCCTTCCGCCATGAAAACCGTTGCGCGTCAGGCATTGGCGCTCGCCGTCACCGCCATCGTCGCCCTGAGCATGGGCGTCACCCCGCTGGCTGCAGCGACCCCGCTCGCTGCCTCCACTTCGCACGCTGCCGGCCAACCCTCCCCCGCCGGGCAGCAGCACGGGTCGTCCCATCGGGCCCGAGATCCGCTGGTCATCGGCCACCGCGGGGCGTCGGGTTACCGTCCCGAGCACACCCTGGCCAGCTACGAACTCGCCGCCCGGATGGGTGCCGACTTCATCGAGCCGGACCTGGTCTCGACCAAGGACCACGTCCTGATCGCCCGCCACGAAAACGACATCACCGGTACCACCGATGTCGCCGACCACCCGGAGTTCGCCGCCCGGAAGACGACGAAGTCGATCGACGGAACCGCCGTCACCGGCTGGTTCACCGAGGACTTCACCCTGGCCGAGATCAAGACCCTGCGAGCAAAGGAGCGGCTGCCCGCGCTGCGCCAGCGGAACACCATCTACAACGGTCTGTTCGAGATCCCGACATTCGCGGAGGTCCTCGCCCTGCGCAAGCGACTCAGCCGGGAACTCCACCGCGAGATCGGCATCTACCCGGAGACCAAGCACCCGACCTACTTCCGGTCGGTCGGCCTGCCGCTGGAGCCCCCGCTGGTGCGGGCACTGAAACGGGCCGGCCTGGACCGGGCGAAATCCCCGGTGTTCATCCAGTCCTTCGAACTGACCAACCTGAAGGACTTGCGCACCAAGTACCGCGTCCGGACCAAACTGGTGTTCCTGACCAGCGCGACCGGCGCACCGTTCGACCTGTTGAGCAAGGGGAGGAAAGACACCTACGCGACGCTCACCTCACCGAAGGGGCTGGAGCGGATCTCGAAATGGGTCAACGGCATCGGGCCGGACAAGAATCAGATCATCCCGAGGGACGTACAGGGCAACCTCGTCCCGACGCCGACCAGCCTCGTCGACGACGCCCACGCCGCCGGCCTGCTCGTCCACCCGTACACCTTCAGGGCGGAGAACGAGTTCCTGCCCACCGACTACCGATCTTCGGCGAACCCGGCCGACTACGGGCGCATCCTCGACGAGATCGACCGGTTCCTGGACACCGGCATCGACGGATTCTTCACCGACCAGGCCGACATCGGCGTCCTCGCCCGGGACATCCATACGGCACAAGGATGAGACGCCGGTGATTGCCTTCCCACCCGACTGGTAATAGCTCAGGTAAGGCACCCCGCCCCTGGTACCCGGGAAATTGTGGCAGGAGCCCCAGGTTCGGCCGGTTGAGAAAACAGCCGGCCGAACCGACCCGGGCAGAACTCGGATCCGCAGACCCGAGATCGCGGACTCAGGCAGTGAAGCGACGGACCAAGCCCCCGAGGAAGGCACTGGGACGCTGCTGCTCTCCGGCGAAAGCGCTGACCGCGATCAAGGCACCGGTCAGAGCCGGGACGGCCCACTGCAGCGTGGTCAACTGCTTCTGCGCTGCCGCGACCTTCGGAGGCGTCGAGGAAACCGGGGTGGTGCCGTCCTCCACCGGGACATCGACCCGCTGGGCCACCTTCTCACCCAGCAGACGCGAGTACGCGGTGACGCCGAGAGCGGCCGCGGTGAGCCCGGTCTTGACAACGGACATCGCCGCGACGCCCTGCTGCCTGGACACCCGCCCCCGATTGCCCGCCAACTGGCCGACACTGCCGACCAGGTGCGCGCCGATCGCCGCAGCGTTGACCGGCGTCCACCGGTCCCATCCTGCATTGGCGACCGCGGCTCGATCGCCCGGCGCACCCGCCTGCGCGGACGCCGCGTTCAACGCCACCGCGTTGGCCAACGTCCCGCCGAACCATGCGGCGAGGCCGATGTCGTGCAGCGAGCGCGAAACCGTATTCAATGCCATGACTTTCCCTCCGTCGTTACTATGGTGACCGCTCAGTACCCGCCGGTAGGCATGGCTAGTCCTCAGGATTCCCGAGGACCGGGCGACTGTGCTTCGCTGTACGCGGCTCACCGTCCCAGCGAGCGGACCAGCCCGGCCAACAGTCGCGGAGTCAGCGGGCCGTCACCGAGGCTCATCCTGACCAGGTCGTCGAACACCGGTTGGGTGCGCGCCGCCGCCCGGACCCCCGCGTCGATGAATCGCGGGGCGCCCGTCAACCGGGCAGCCAGATCGGTGGAGCGCAGGTGGCGGCCGAGGGAGCGACGCATCGCCGCGCGGTAGGCGGCGCCCGCGCCGGCACCGCGCCCGGCCGCGCACCCCGCGAGCGAGCCGGAGAGCACGGCGTAGAAGATGCCCTCGCCGCTCAGCGGATTGATCAGCGACATGGCATCGCCGGCCAGCATGACCCGGCCGTCCAGCACCCGTGGTCGACCCGGGGACAGCGGAAGCCGGTGCGCACGAAGCCGTTCCGGTTGCCCCACACCCGGCAGCAGCGCGGCCATCCGCTGCATCATCACGCCCCTGGTCACCGGATCACCGGCCAGCATCTCGCCGTAACCGACATTCGCGGTGCCGTCTCCGATCGGAAAACTCCAGGCATATGCGGGCCAGCGGTTGCGGCTCATGGTGATCCACTGGCTCCCCCGCTGCGCGGGTAGTTCCGGCGCATAGCCCCGGATGGCCAGCGCAACGGAAGGGCGGCCGGCGCCGTCCGGGGCGGTCACCCTGCGCAGCAACGACTCCGCACCGTCCGCTCCGATCACCGCCCGGGCCGAGTGGATCCCGTCGATGACGACCCGGTCGCTGCGGCACTCCACCGACCGGACGGTTCGCTCTTCGAACACCGCCCCGCGGGCGAGGACGTCACTTATCAGGCGGGCGTCGAAGACTCTCCGCGGGATGGTGTGCACCGGGCGGGCCATCCTGCGCTCCGCCACCGCTCCCCCCGGTGCGGTGAGCCGGAGCATGTCGATCGCCGGATATCCGTCGAGGACGGCGCCGATGTCGAACCTCAGCGAGCCGAGCACATCGAGGACCTCAGCGGCAATGCCGTCCCCACAAGCCTTGTCCCGCGGGAACGTCTGCCGGTCCACCAGCAACACGCGGGCGTCCCGATCCCGGTTCAGCGCAGCGGCAGCGGCCGCGCAACCGGCGGGGCCGGCACCGACGATGACCAGGTCCCACTGCTGCGGCACCCCGCCGACCCTACCGGCGCCGGTGAGTCGACCGACCCGTTTCGGGTCCTTGTCCTCTGTCGGCAAGGTCCGAGGGCGGCGACGCTTGGGAGATGGTCCGCCGAGAGACGGACGCTGATAGGCATCGAGGAGGACAGCGATGACCACCTTCGAGTCGCACCGGGCACGGGCAGAGGCACGCGAGGCCGTGGGCACCGACCGGGTGCCGAGCGCGCACCATGAAACCGCCCTGCAGAAGTACCTGACCACGTCGGCCTACCTGTCGACCTCGGCGGTGGTCCACCACCCCGGGCGGGTGCCGGCCAGGGGCCCCCTCGACGATTCGCGCCGGGCTGCCGGCCCTCCGGTGGTCGTCGGGATCGACGGTTCCGCTTGTGCCCGCGGTGCTGCGGAATGGGGTGCGGCCGAAGCGGAACGCCGCGGCACCGGCCTGCGACTGGTCAACGCCTACGTCCTCCCGCCCGCGGGGTACTCTGCGTACAACCCCTACCCACCGAACGTGCTCGGGGAGATGCGCGAAGAGGGCCGATGCCTTCTCACGGACACCGTCACCGAGGTCCGCAGGCATCACCCTGGGCTCGGCGTGACGACCAAGATGGTCTACGGCGACCCCAAGCGGGTGCTCGCCAGAGAATCCGCCGACGCCGCGGTGACCGTGGTTGGGGCGCACGGCCGGAACCGGGTCGCCATGGCACTCGGATCCGTGGCCGCGAAACTCGCCCACTCCAACCCGGTTCCCGTCGCCGTCATCCACCCCGGCCGGCTGCCCGCCGGCGGGCCCGTTCTGCTCGGCATCGACGGCACGACCGGCGACGAGGCGATCGAGTTCGCGTTCGCAGCGGCGGAACTGCGCGGCTGCCCCTTGATCGCCCTGCACTGCTGGACCGATGAGATGGTGGACGGACTGGTCCAGGAGCAGTACACCGCGACGTTCGGTGGTCTGCCGAACGGTGACGGCGAGACAGAATGGCTGACCGAAAAGCTGGCCCGCTGGACCACTGATCACCCGCACGTTACCGTGGAACGGTTGACCACCGACCGACCGGCAACGGCCGCACTGCTGGAACGGGCCGGGGCGGCGCAACTGGTCGTCATCGGCCACCGCGGTCACGGCGGGCTCGCCGGCCTGGTCATGGGCTCCACGGGCCAGGCGATGATCACCCGCTGTGCCGTGCCGGTCGTCATCGTGCCACCGGCGAAGAAGAACTGATCCACCGGGAACGTTTCGGGTCCGGGGTTCAGATCGCCAGTCCGTGCCGCATCGCCAGGGCGACGGCGTGTGCCCGATCGCGCGCGCCGAGTTTGAGGAAAACCCGGCGCGCCGCATTCTTGACGCTGTCCTGGGACAGTTCGAGATCGTGGCCTATCTCGAGATTCGAACGGCCCCTGCTGATCTCGCGCAGCACGCCCAGTTCCCGTTCGGTCAGCGGCGACCGGTGCTGCACGGGATGAGCATGCGCCCGCTGCGGAAGCGGCGGGCGGACCGCCGGATGCAGGGACTGGTGGGTATCCCACTGCATGACCCCTGACGCGCCGTTGCCGACGGCGGCGGCGAGGACATCGGCGTCGCCCACCGACCCGAAGACGACGACCACCGCCGACGGGTGGGTGTCCAGGACCATCCTCATCGCGTGCTGCCCGGAGGACGAATCGCGATGCAGACCGATCAGGAGCACATCCGGCATACCGGTCAGCAGCACGTCGAGCGCCGAACGGCCGTCCGGCACCGCCGCGACGATCGTGAAGTTGGAGAGCCGGCGGGTCAATGCACTGCGCGCTGCCACCCGGTCGTCGCAGATCAGGGCCGTTCGGATGAGCATCGCGCAGTCATCGGCCAGCACCGTCTGAGGCATGGGCCCCTCACTTCCACAGGGTTCGACGACGCGAATCGGCCGCACCCCACTAATACGGATGAAAAGGGACCGCTGGATGAACCAAACGAGAAACTGGTCGAACCGGACAGACCGGGCATTTTCGCTTGGACCGCGTCGCGTGTCAACGATCCGGATGACGGCGCATTCCCCCGAGGCCGGGAGCCCGTACGCCATCCGCGTGAAATGCCGGCCCAGCCGGCGGTTGGCTGCTTGGCGCTGCCGGTGGCAGGTGATTACTGCTGTGTCCGGTTGTTTCGAGGAAAGGAGACGCTGATGGCCACCGGTGAAACCGGGTTCGACGATGTCAGTTTCGATCTGATCTCGGTGCAATACCACTCGCTCAAGGCGAGCCACGATTACGGGCAGTACGTTCGGGACGCACGCAACGCCGGCCGCGAGGACATCGCCTCGTTCTTCGAGGAAGTCATGTCCCAGGATTCGGAAAGGGCGGCGCGCTGCCACCAGTTCCTCAGCGAACTGGCCGGCAGTTCCCAATCCGGTTCCGCGATGAACTGAGACCTGACGTGCGGGTCCGGCCGGTCCGGCGATCGGCCGGCCCGCCGTTCCTTCGAACAAGCGGGAAGGATTCACGAGGTGACCGACGTCAACCGCGCGGCTGCGCCGGTCCCGGCACCGGCGACCGGCGCCGTACCCGCGCAGGGCACGCTGACCTTCCTCGGTACCGCGACGACGATCATCCGCTTCGGTGAGTTGACGCTGCTGACCGACCCGAACTTCCTGCATCAGGGGCAGCGCGCCTACCTGGGATACGGCCTGTCCTCCAAGCGGCTGACGGAGCCGGCACTGTCGATTGCCGAACTCCCGGACCTGGACGCGATCCTGCTGTCACACCTGCACGGCGACCACTGGGATCGGGTCGCCCACCGCGGCCTCGACCACGACCTCCCGGTGCTCACCACCCCGCACGCCGCCCGCCGGTTGCAGTGGCGTGGATTCCCGCGAGCGACCGGGATCCGCACCTGGACCTCGCACAGCATCACCCGGGGAGACACCACGGCGACCATCACCGCGCTCCCCGGCCGTCATGCCCCCGGCTGGGCCCACCGGCTCCTCCCGCCGGTGATGGGCACGATGCTGGAACTGGGCACGGTGGCAGAGCCGGCACAACAACGGGTGTACATCTCCGGCGACACCCTGCTGGTGGACGAGCTGAACGAGATCCCCGTGCGATTCCCCGACATCGACACCGGCGTGCTGCATCTGGGCGGCACCACCCTGCCCGGCGGATTGATGGTGACGATGGACGCCCAGCAGGGAGCCGGCGCAATCGAACTCATCGGCGCCGATACGAACATCCCGATCCACTATGACGACTACCCGGTGTTCCGGTCCTCCCTGTCCGAATTCCGGGACGAGGCGGACCGCCGCGGACTGTCGGACCGGGTGCACTACGTCAAGCCGGGAGACACCGTTCCGCTGGCCCGACCGCGCTAGCCGTCAACAAGGTTCGGACGGCGGAGATTCAGGCGCCCTCGGTCAGATCGGCCGACTCGTCCGGCTGTGCGACGCACAACCAGACGGCGGCCGGTTCGACGGCGACGTCCAGCACCCGCCCCGGTTCGATCACGTCGCCGTCCAACTCTCGGGGCTGCGGGCGAGTACTGCGGATGGTGATCCTCGAGCCCCGCAGGATCTGCATGCTCGGCACCTTCGGCCGGCGGAACAAAATGGCCAGTGCCATGGCCGCCCAGTGGCCCAGATGGCGCGGCGCGAGGATGGCCACCTCCAGGACGCCGCTGTCCGGCTCGGCGTCCGGCAGCAGCCTGATCCCGCCCTGCAGTCGGCCGACGTTGCCGACCAGGACCGTCCGGGCGCGCCGGCGCATCGGTGGCTGCCCGTCGATGACCACCTCGACACTCATCGATCGATCGAGAAGGTGCCGCAGCGCCGTCAGGACGTAGGCGGGAGAACCGATGCGCGCCTTCAGCTTTGACGACGTCCCGGCCATGATCGCCGCGTCGAAGCCCATCCCGGCCAGGACGGCGAACACGTCGCAGTCCACCCTGCCGACGTCCAGATGACGCCGACCGCGTTCGACAGCCAGCCGAACGCCCTCCGCCGGATCGTCGGGGAGACCCAGATTCGTCGCCAGCAGGTTGCCGGTGCCGGCCGGAAGCAGTGCGAGCGCGGCCTCCGTGCCGATCATCCCGGCGATCACCGAGCGGACGGTGCCGTCACCGCCGCAGACGAAGACCACCTCGGCGCCCTCGGCCACCGCCCGGCGAGCCTGCCCGGTGCCGGGGTCCTCGCGGGTCGTCTCGAACCATGCCGGTTCCGGCCACCCCGCATCGGCCAGCGACGCCTCGATCACCGATCGACGTTCGGCGAGGTCCTGCACCCGCACCGGGTTGACGATCACCGCGGACCTGAGCGGTTCGCCGGCGGAAGCGCGGCGCTGGCGGTCGGCGCTCTCCGCGCCCACGTCGACATCAGTCGGCTCGATCGACACGGCCATCCCCTTCCGGGATACATCGGTCCGTAGGAAAACGGCCAGCAGCCGGAACACCCGGCAGGCTTCCGAACCTAGCCGACAGCGGGCCCCGCGTTTGTCCGGCGCCGCGCGCGGGTACCAACAGGGTGTCGCGCGATGAGAACAACGGTGAAGCGTTGTCGGGTGATTCGCGGCCCAGTGGCCGTGGTCGTGGCTCGGCGTTCAGCACAGAGCGTCCGGAGCGACAGGAGCTGGGTGGGTTGCGGCGTAGCCGCGCCACGTGAAAGGGCGACGATGAGCACTGCCGAATTGCATGATCACGACTGGAATCTGCAGGCCAGGGACGAGACCGCCATGCAGCGCCTCGACCGGAACTGGGCCGACCTCTTGCAGGAGCTGCGGGTTCTGCAGACCGGGGTGCAACTGCTCACCGGCTTCCTGCTGACGCTGCCGTTCCAGACCCGGTTCGCCGAACTGACCGGCTTCCAGAAGGGCATCTACCTCGGAACCGTCGGGCTGGCGGTCGCATCGATCGGGTTCCTGATCGCCCCGGTGAGCCTGCACCGCATCCTGTTCCGACGGCACGCCCGTCATCTGATGGTGACGATGACACACCGGCTCGCCGTGATCGGCGTTGCTCTGCTGTCCGTGGCCATCACCGGCGTGGTGTTGCTGATCTTCGACGTGGTGGCCGGGCGAACTGTCGGCGTGACGGCCGCCGTCGCTGCGGGCGCCCTGCTGGCGAGCCTGTGGGCGGCACTGCCCTGGTATGCGCGTGCGGTCAACGACCGCGAACCGGAGGCGGAACTGGACGATGCGGAGCCGGTGCACTCGCTCACCTGAGCGTCACGGCCGTCGACTCAGCCAGTTTCCCGGCGCTCCTGACGACCGAGACCGGTCGCACCGACACCGCGTTCGTCGGGAGCATGTTCGCGCGGCCGGACCCGCTGATGGTGGATGTGGTCGGGCATCCCCCCGGTGCGGAGCACCGTATCGGCGACACCCCTGATGGACTGGTGCGTGTGCTCGCTCGCCCTGTTCAGCAGGTCGGCGGCCTGCGCAGCGCTGAGGTGATGGAGTGCCATCAGGATGCCGACAGCCGCTGCGATGCGCTGATGGCCCGGAAGCGCCAATCCCTGACCGGCGTTCGCCCGCAGGTCCGCCACCTGGGTGGCCAGCCGATGTCGCTCCACGATCGCCGTCGCGTGATCGACCAGCAATCCGATCACACCTGCGTCGGCATCGGTGGGTTGATACCCGTCCGTCCACCGGCAGGCCAGCACACCGCTGTACTCGCGGCAGTCGCCCTCGGTGGAGGAGAAGCGGACGGCGACACGGTGTTGACCGACAGCCGGGCCGCGCCCGTTGCCGGCCGGAGCAGGTTGGTCGTCCTCGAGCGTCGTGCTCGGCTGGGTCGATGCACCATCGGCCATCGGTTGCCGGATCCGGTACAGATGCCCGCCGTATTCGGTGATGGCCACCGTGCACTCATCGGCGATCAACGGAACGATGACCTCGGCCAACTGACCAAGAACCTTGGCCGGTTCGACCGACGGGGTCAGCTGACGGACCCCGGTCGAGATGCCGCGCAGGTCGAGCCGACGCCGTTCGGCGTGGTCCGGCACCAGCGTCAGCCGTGGATGGCCGTGCACGTGCTCACTCATGTGTCTCCCCCGGCACGCGGGCCAAACCGGCGCCGACCGCGCTCCGCCTGGTCCCACGGCCAGGATAGGGGGCACGGAGCCGCCGCACGGTCACAATCTGGTGAAGGCGCGCCGGCCGGGTGTCCGGTCCGGTTCGGTGCCGGCGACCGACGTGTGCTTGGCTCGCCCGGTGACGGTGCACAGGGGTCATGTTTTCCATATCGCCGGCCGTCCGTCGGTCAGCGATGCGCCGTCCGCACTGGTCTCCATCCCCGACGGCGCGCTGGTCGTGGACGATGCGGGCCGCATCGTGTTCTGCGGCGAGCGCCCGCGAATGCCGGCGGAATTCGTCGGCCGGCCCGTGGAGGATCATCGACCCGGATTCCTGCTCCCGGGATTCATCGACACCCACGTCCACTATCCGCAGACATTCAGCGGCGACGCCTACGGCGGCGGTCAGTTGCTCGAATGGTTGACCTGCTGCATCTTTCCGTCTGAAGCGAGATTGGCGGATCCCGGCTTCGCGCGGTCGGCCGCGGCGGAATTCTGCCGCCGGCGCATCGCCGCCGGAACCACGGCGGCAATGGTATTCGGTTCGGCCTTTCCGCACGCGCAGGACGCCTTGTTCGAGGAGACCCTCCGGCGGGGTCTGCGCATCGTCTCCGGGCGTGGGATCCAGACCACCGGACCGGCCACCGCCGCCCCGCTCATCACCAGCGAGGACGACGCCATCCGGTTGACCCGGGAAGAGATCACCCGATGGCATGCCGCCGACACCGGTGACGTGGCAACAGCACTCCTGCACGTCGCCGTGATCCCGCGTTTCGCGCTGTCGGTGACGCGGGACACGCTGCGCGGGCTCGGGGAGTTGTACGAATCGGTGCGGGGTGACGGCGTCTACTTCCACAGCCACCTGAGCGAGAACCATCGACCGGGTACCGGCGAGATCGCCATGACGACGTCGCTTTATCAGGTCGACCGGTACCTGGACACCTATGACGGCAAATTCCTTGCCGGCTCCGGGGTCGGCGGCGCCTCGTTGCTCGGGTCGCGCTCGATTCTCGCGCATGCCGTCCATTGCGCGGACGGCGAACTCGCTCGAATGGCAGAGACGGGTACATCGATCGCTCATTGTCCGGTCTCCCAACAATTCCTCGGATCGGGAACCATGCCGTGGCGGCGCACCATTGCGTCGGGGGTGAACGTCTCCGTCGGTTCCGATTTCGGCGGCGGGGATGAATGGCTCATCCCGCAGGTGCTCGCCGATGCCTTCAAGGTCCACATTTCCGAGGCGGGTTCTGCAGGGGTGTCGCTGCACCCGGCCGAGATGCTCTTCATGGGCACCGTGGGCGGGGCCAGGGCTCTGGACATGGAGGACCGCATCGGCAACTTCGACATCGGCCGGGATGCCGACCTCGTCGTGGTCGATCCCCGCGACTGGCCGCCACTGGCAGCCGCGCTCGAACACGGATCGCGCTCAGAGGATCCGATCCTGAGCCGCGACCAGACGCTATTCGCCCTCCTCATGGCGATGCGCGAACCGGCCATCACAGGCGTCTATGTGCGGGGCCGGCGGGTCGACACTGACAGCGACTGACAGCGAAACTGACAGCGACTGACAACGACACCGACGGCGGCAGTGCTGCGGGACGCTGACCCTCCGACCTATCGGCCGGCGATCGGCGGTTCGGCCACCAGGCACCCGTCGCCGCGGTCGACGATCGTCCAGACGAGCACCTCGTCGCCGGCCGACCCGATCTCCTTCTGGTGGAAGTGGACGGCCTCGGCCGTCCTGGCACCCGTGCCGATCAGCCGGTAGGCATGGCCGTCACGGGTCACCGTGACTGTTGTTGCACCAACAACATCGTCGAGCCCGTCCGGCGCGTGGCCGGCCACCTCGGTGACGGTGTAGTCGTCTTCGCTGAGCACTGCGCTCCCCTGTGTCGTCGTCACGAACTCATCCTCTTCTCGTGGTTTTCGGCGGCGCGCGATGAACCGTTCCGCGCGCCGGTTGCGTACCGCCGCCGAGCCGGCACCGGACCTCACCGGCCGGGATGGAGCAGAGCCGGCCGATCATCGCGGGGGTCAGGCCCTGCGCGGCAAGCCTTCGCAGGGCCGCCTCGGCTGCCGCCGTTGCCGCCGCCTGCTCGGCCCGCTCGGCCACCTCGGCCGCTTCCATCACGTACCGGGCCGAGGTGACAGCGGCTTCCCGCCGGTCGGCGGCCTCGGTGATCGCCCTGCGCGACATGGCGACGGCCTGCACCGCATCGAAAAGCGCAGTCTCGATACCCGAGGCATCGACACCTGTCATGTCGATACCTGCTGTGTCGATACCTGCTGTGTCGATACCTGCTGTGTCGACAACCGAAGCGTCGACAACCGTGCTGACCGGCGCGCCCATCAGAACGCGGCCTCGGGCGAGGCGACGAAGGATCCGTCGAGGACCTCCGTGATGGTCCAGACCCGAACGTCCTTTCCGTCGCGCCCAGGGTCCTTCTGGTGGAAACGCACTCCGGTCGGCGCTTCGCACCCCGAGCCGAGCATCTGGACGGCGTCGCCGTTCCGGATCAGTGTCACGCACACCTCGCCTCGGAAGTCAGCGAGCGAACGGGGCGCGCGACCGTCGACATCGGTCACCGGATACAGCTGTCCGGAGCCGACCGATTCGTCTGCAAGGAATGTCATTTCTGTCATCTGCCTTCCTTCGGTGTTCGTCGCGAGTGGAAGAGCGCCCAGCTCGAAGGGTCGAAAGAGGCACCGTTGTCAGCGATCCGGCGCGCCACCTCGGGAACCGTCAACTCGTGCTCCGCCGAGTAGGTACGCAGAACGGCTGTCGCGGCGTCAGCGGCAATGCCGTAGCGCTGCATCAGGATTCCCTGGGCGCGGCCGATCGCGGTCTGCACGTCGATGGCGTTCCAGAGGCGCCACTCGCACTGTGCGTACACCAGCACCACCGACGCCTGCGCGGCCGCCACCTGGGCGGCGGCCAGCGTTGCCTCGTCGGGGCCGGTGCGGAATCGGCTGTACAAACTCAGTGCACCGACCGTGACGTCGGTGAAGAGCCGCAGGGTCAGGACCGACCGGATACCCGTCCCGGCCGCCACCGTCGTCCAGCCGGGCCACCGGTTCTCCCGGTGCAGATCCGTCGAGACGATCTCCAGGACCGGTTCAGCGCTCACGACGTCGAGCAGGGGGCCTTCACCGATCAGGTACTGCAACTCATCGAGCCGGCGGGCCGGCGGTGACGTCCGGCTCACGGACCGCAGCGTTCCGTCGGACTCGAGCACGGACATTCCACAGGCACACCAACGACCGGTCTCCATCGCCGCTGTGACCACCTGGTCGAGTGCGCGGTCGACCGAAGGGGCTGAGACGGCCGACCGCATCGTCTCGGCGACTCGCCGACCGGGCGCGACGGCGGGTTTGTCTGTACCGGGTTTGTCGATACGGGGTTCGTCGATGTGGGGTGCTTCGGCGCGGGGTTCGTTGGTGCGGTGTTCGTCGATGCTGTCGACGGAGGTGAGCATCCCGGGTCGGGACCGCTTCCCGTGTCGCCTGCGCGGCCGCCCGTCCATCTCGGGCAACCGGTTGAGGTAGCGGGTCGTCGACGGGGCGCCGGCGTCACGCAACGGCACCGGCCACGAGTCCTCGATCATTTCCCTCCTCCACGTTCGGAACGCATCTGCCGTGCGGCCAGGTCACCTGGATCGGTCCGCTGCCATCGCGGGTCATTGGTTAGAAGTGCGGAGACCGCATCGCATGACGCGGGTCACCCACCGTTCCGCGACCTAGCGTGGGCGGAACCCCATCGACGACGGCGCCCCCCATGCGGACCCGTCCGTCATGCCGTGTCGCTGCCCGACTCATAACAGATGACGGTTCCGCCAGGGCGTGCAGATCAGGAACATTCCGGACGAACGTCGCACACCGACTGGGATTCGGCGGTCGCGGCGCATCGAGCCGAACGGGTCGAACAGGTGAGGAGGTGAGCCGCATGCAGCCGGAGAGTTGTCGCAGGGAGTGCAGGATCGAGCTGGCCCCTGCGCTCGTAACCCCCTGGGGTATTCCAAGGAACAGCCGGATACCGTCGTGTCCACGAACGGCGGGGTGGCTTGCATCGGGCGGGACCGCAGAAGTGAACGGCGGGTTAGCATTCGGGTCGTCTGCGGTCGAGTTTCCGGCCGCTCCGGGAAGGGGGATGCGTGCGGGACTCCCCGGCGGATCCGCCGGCGCTCGATCCCGACGGCGAGGACGAGATCCTCGACCTCGTGCCGATCGTCCGACGGGTGATCGCGGCCCGCGTGCGGGATCACCAGATCGTCGACGACCTGGCTCAGGAGACGATCGCCCGGATGATGGTCGCCCGGGACCGGCTGGAACCGGACGCACTGGCACCGTACGCGGTCGCCATCGCCAGGAACCTGGTGATCGCTGCCGGGAAGGGCGACGACCAGGCCAGGCGGAAGGCGCACCTGATGGTCGACGGCAAGGAGGATGTCCGGCCCGACGACAGGATGTTCCGCCGGGAGGAGATCACCGTGGTCGGGGCCGCGCTGTCCCGACTGGCGCCGGCCGAACGGGCTGTGCTGCTGGCTCACGAAGTCGAGGGGACGGGGACCGCGGAACTTGCCGCCGAGCGGAATTCCAGCCCGGGAGCCATCGCCGCACAGCTCAACCGGACCCGGGCAAAACTTCGGGTCGAATACTTGATCGCCGATCTCGCGATCCGGCTGCCGACCGACCGGTGCCGGCCCGTGCTGTATGCGCTGTCGGCCGGGGACCGCCGGCGACAGCGCGAACTCGATGCCGCCGGCCATCTGCTGGAATGCGACGAGTGTCTGGAGCTGAGCGCCGACCTTTTCGAGCGCCGTCCGCCGAAGGAGAGCGAGGACGAGGCCAGGGTCCGGGTCGCCGTCGATGCCGACGTGGTGACCGCCCGGCAGCGCGGTCGGGAGATCGCCGCGCGAGCGGGATTCAGCGCCACCGAGCTCACCGTCATCGCGACCGCCATTTCCGAGATCGCCCGGAACATCGTCAAGTTCACCGAGCGCGGCGAGATCCTGATCAGGATGGTGGACGAGCCGGGCCGTCGCGGGGTCACGGTGGTGGCCAGGGACGCCGGTCCTGGGATCGTGGACCTTCCCCGCGCCCTGCGCGACGGGGTCAGCAGCTATCAGGGTCTGGGTCTGGGCCTGCCGGGTGCCCGCCGGTTGATGGACGAGTTCGACGTGGTGTCCGAAAAGGGCAAGGGCACCACGGTCACGATGGCGAAATGGCGATGAACCAGAACGGGCATCACCCAGCAACGGTGCGGTGGCCATCCGCAAACGCACACCCGCAACCGGACGAACAAGGGAGCACGACGATGACGACAGAGACCGCAGCGACAGATGAGGCCTCCGGCGACGACCTGCTGCCCGAATTGGTCGCGCACCTGCGCGAGGCGCGTACCCAATTGCGTCAGGAATGGGCTTCCCGCATCACCGATGCGCAATTGCTCTCCGCCATGACGCATCAGGAGATCTTCAGCGAAGCCACCTCGGTGTACGACAACTACGTCGAGGTCCTGGAGACGGGCAGCGTCGAGGCCCTGCAGCACTACGCCCGCGACCTGTCCGAGCGGATCATCCCGCGCGGCGTGGAGACGAACGAGGTACTCGGCATCGTGCTGCTGCTGCGAGACGTCCTGGCCCGCTCGCTGTTCGAGAAGTACCACTCCGACTTCCCGTTGCTCAACCGGATTCTGGACGCCTACGAACCGGCAGCCAATCGGATCGCCAACACGGTCGCGGTCAGCTTCGTCGAAGAGCGGGAGCGGGTGATCCGGCAACAGCAGGATGCGATTCGCGAATTGTCCACGCCCGTTCTCCAGGTGCGCGAGAGGCTGCTGATCCTGCCGATCATCGGGATGCTGGACACCCAACGTGCGCGGCAGGTCACCGAGCAGCTCCTCCGCGCAATTCGGACGCATCGTGCGAAAGTGGTGGTCGTGGACATCACCGGCGTACCGGACATCGACGAGGTGGTGGCGAACCACCTCGTGCAGACCGTCGACGCCTCGCGCCTGATGGGTGCCGGGGTGATCGTCACCGGCCTGTCGTCGGAGATCGCCCAGACCCTGGTGACCATCGGGGTCGACCTCAGCAAGATCATCACCGTCGGCGACCTGCAGGGCGGGATCGAAGAAGCCGAGCGGATTCTGGGCTTCAAGGTGAGCCGGTCGGACGATGCCGAACGATAGGGCAGGCGGGTCGGCCCGACCGCCGCTGGTCTCGATCCTCCGGCAGGGCACGTACCTGATCGCCTCCATCCACACTGCCCTCGACGACACCCAGCTGGTCCGATTCCAGCGGGACCTCATCGAGCAGGTCGGCCGTGATCGCGCCCGCGGCATCATCATCGATGTCGCGGCGCTGGACGTGCTGGACTCGTTCGGCACGCGCACGCTGCGCAACATCGCCCACATGGCCCTGCTCCGCGGAGCGGTGACCGTCATCGTCGGCATCCATCCGGACGTGGCATTCGCCATGGTCAGGCTCGGTATGGACCTCGACACCGTCCGCACCGCACTCGATCTCGACGAGGGCCTGGTCACCCTCGACGAGATCACCGGCGGCGGCCGGTTCGGACGACCACACCTGCCGCACGTCGGTCAGCAGTGAGCGGCCCCGTCGACCGGCTGGCGCGCAACTACCCGCCGGCCTTCCTTGCCTTCCTGACCCATCGGAACGAGAAGAACCTCGCCCGCGCCTACGAACTGGGCCGCGATGCGCTCTCCGACGGCATCAGCTTGCTCGACCTCATCCGCACCCACCATGCGGTGTTCGGACAGGTCCTGAGCACCGCATCCACCGCCGCGGACGTCGCCCACACCGTCGACGCGGCGGCCGCCTTCCTCGTCGAGGCGCTGGCGCCGTACGAGATGGCACGGCGCGGATTCATGGAGAACGCCGCTCCACCAGGGCAATCCGGCACCGCGGGGCCGCAGTGAACGGTCAGCCCACCGCTGCCCGACCGGCCTCGAGCCGCGCGACCGGCACCCGGTACGGCGAGCAGGAGACGTAGTCCAAACCGGCGGAGTGGAAGAAGTGGATCGACTCCGGGTCACCACCGTGTTCGCCGCAGACCCCCAGTTTGAGCCCCGGCTTGGTCCGGCGGCCTTCCTCCGCGGCGATCTTCACCAGCCTGCCCACCCCGTCGGCGTCGATGCTCTCGAACGGCGAGATCGTGAAGATCCCCTTCTCCAGGTACGACGCAAACAAGGTGGCCTCCACGTCGTCCCTGGAGAATCCCCAGGTCGTCTGAGTCAGGTCGTTGGTGCCGAAGGAGAAGAAGTCGGCCGCGTCGGCAATCCGGTGAGCGGTCAGCGAAGCCCGCGGCAGCTCGATCATCGTTCCGATCGGGAACGTCACATCGACACCGGTTTCCTTGATGACGTCCGCGATGATGCCGTCCGTCTCGTCGCGCACCAGATACAGCTCCATCACCGATCCGACCAGCGGGACCATGATCTCCACCGACGGATGCTTCCCGGCCTTGATCAACTCACAGGCCGCCTCGGTGATGGCCCGCACCTGCAAGGCGAACAGGCCGGGGGTCAGCAGCCCGAGGCGAACGCCACGCAACCCGAGCATCGGGTTCGATTCGTGCAGCCGCTCGACGGCGGCCAGCAGCTTCTCGTCCGCCGGATCAGCCTTGCCCAAAGCTTTCGCCACCCCCACCTTCACCGCCAATTCGGTGCGGTCGGGAAGGAACTCGTGCAGCGGCGGGTCCAGCAGCCGGATGGTCACCGGCAGACCGTCCATCGCCGTCAGCAGCTCGGTGAAGTCCTGCCGCTGCAACGGCAGCAACGCGGCGAGGGCGGCATCCCGCTCCGTCCGACCCTGCGCCAGGATCACCCGCTCGATCAGTCCCCGCCGGTCGCCGAGGAACATGTGTTCGGTGCGGCACAGGCCGATCCCCTGCGCGCCGAGCTTGCGGGCGCGTGCGGCATCCTCGGCAGTGTCGGCGTTCGCCCTGACCGCCAGCCGCCGGCGGGTGTCCGCGTGCCGCAGCAGCCGGTCGACAGCCCTGACCAGGTCGGCGGTCTCGTCGTCGACCCCGGTCGTTGCCGCGTCGAGTCCTTCCTCGATGTAGGTCTCGACAGGTGATGGCACCACGGGCATCTCACCCAGGTACACCTCACCGGTCGACCCGTCGATGCTGATCGGATCGCCCTCGACGATCACCGTCGATCCGACCGTGACGGTCCGTGCCTCGGCATCGACGTCGATCTCTTCGGCGCCGCAGACACAGGTCTTCCCCATTCCGCGCGCGACGACGGCCGCATGCGAGGTCTTGCCTCCGCGGGCCGTCAGGATGCCGGTGGCCGCGATCATTCCCTCGAGGTCGTCGGGATTGGTCTCCTTGCGGACCAGGACGACCTGCTCCCCGCGGGCCGCCCACTCGGTGGCGGTCGGCGAGTCGAACACGACCCGACCGACGGCGGCGCCGGGCGAGGCCGCCATTCCCCGGGTCAGCAGGGTGCGTGCGGCCGAGCGGTCGAACTGGGGGAACATGAGTTGCGCCAGTTGCGCGCCGGTCACCCGTGACAGTGCCTCGTCGAGGGTGATCAACTGCTCGTCCACCAATTGCGCTCCGATCCGGAAAGCGGCCGCTGCCGTGCGTTTTCCGACCCGGGTCTGCAACATCCACAACTTGCCGCGCTCGATGGTGAATTCGATGTCACACAGGTCCCGGTAATGGGTCTCGAGGCGCCGCATGACCTTCGTCAATTGCCGGTGCGACGCCGGGTCCATGGTGGCGAGGTCATCGAGCGACAAGGTGTTCCGGATACCGGCGACCACATCCTCACCCTGCGCGTTCGACAGATAATCTCCGTAGGCACCGGCCTTTCCGGAGGCCGGATCCCGGGTGAAAGCCACACCGGTGCCGCTGGTCTCACCGAGATTGCCGAACACCATGGTGCAGATGTTCACCGCCGTGCCGAGGTCCTGCGGAATACGTTCGCGGCGTCGGTACAGCCGGGCGCGGTCGGTGTTCCAGGAGTTGAAGACCGCCTCGATCGCCGCGTCGAGCTGCTCCCGCGGGTGCTGCGGGAAGTCAGCCCCGGAATGCTCCTTGATCGCCGCCTTGAATTGCCCCACGAGGTTCTTCAGCGCCTCCACGCCGAGTTCGACATCGGTGCTGACGCCTTCGTCGCGCTTCATTTTCTCCAGAGCGTCCGAGAACACCTCACCGGGCATCTCGAGCACCGTCTTGCCGAACATCTGCAGCAGCCTGCGGTAGGAGTCCCAGGCGAACCGCTCGTCGCCCGATTCCTCCGCCAGCCCCTTCACGCTCGCATCGTTGAGACCGATGTTGAGCACCGTCTCCATCATGCCGGGCATCGAGAACTTCGCCCCCGACCGCACACTCACCAGCAAAGGGTCGTGCCGGTCCCCCAGCCGCCGGCCGATTCCGTCCTCCAGCAGCCGCAACGCCATCGTCACCTGCACCCGGAGTTCGCTGGGCTCGGTGCCCAGTGCCAGGTACTCACGGCAGGCCTCGGTGGTGATGGTGAATCCGGGCGGCACCGGCAATCCCAATTTGGTCATCTCCGCCAGGTTCGCGCCCTTCCCACCGAGGAGATCCTTCTGATCTCGGTCACCTTCGGTGAAGTCGTACACGTACTTGGTCATTCGGGATGCTCCTCGGTCGTCGGCAGGCGCAAGCGCCGCAGGGTCGGACACCGGCCGGGTCGGCCGGTCGGTTCGCTCTCCGGCGAAATCAGACATGGAACAGCTGAGACGCCGCTCACACTACGGTGGCAGTACCCCCGGAACTGCACAACCCGAGGGACCAACAGACGGTGCCGAAGCCGGGCTCATCCGTCCTACACAGCACCGATATCGGCGGCACCGATCTATGCAGCACCGATATATGCGGCGACCTCGATCATCACCCGCGCATCCTCTCCGGCACGCCCGAAATCCGCGGCCTCGATGGCAGACCGCGCCGGCGTGTGGTCGCCGAAACGTTGCTGCCACACCTCGTTCAGGACGGGGCGGTCGCGCTGGAGATTGCGCAGCACGATGCCCACCCTCACGACGTCGCCCAACGAAGCGCCGGCCGCCGACAGGATCGCTTCGAGATTGGTGAACAATTGTTCCGCCTCGCCGCGGAAATCCGCCGCCATCCCGCGGGTCGCGGGATCGACGCCGAACAGCGCCGAGACATGGACCCAGCCACCGGCTTCCACCGCCTGTGGGACCGGTCCTGTATGCGACGGGGCCCGGTCGGTCTGGATGATGCGCACTGAGCAATCGCCTCCGGTCGGTGACGTCAACCAGGGGCATCGTCGCCCGCTGTCGGATCACATCGAGCTGGGTGGGGTTGTCGACCGTTCTCGGCCTGTCCGCCTCAACCCCGCCCCACTCGCTCAGGTCATTTCCGGGTCAGGTCCGACTGCATCGGGTCCGTCCGAAGAGGTCGGTCCCCAGTCGACGACGAGTTCCTGTCGGGCGCCGAACCTCTCGAGGTGCCGCTGCAGGACGTCCTGCACCCGGGCCAACGACTCCTCGTCGGCGGCGGCCGCGATCAGCGTCAGGTTGCTGTCGGCCGGCAACACCGTCCCGGTGCCGTAGGCGAAGACCAGACGACCGGCGGGTTCGGGCTCGCTGACCGGCTCGACGGCGACCTTGCGACCGAGATGGGACAGCAACTGCTTGGCATACCGGGCGGGCGACCCGGTGCCGACCACCGCCGTGGAGTGGAGCATCGCATTCCCGCCTAACGTCCGTAGACCTCGATCGCGCCGAGCCCGTCGAATTCGAACGTCACGCTGCGACCCCGTACCACCGGGACCGGTGCCGTGACACCACCGGAGAACACCAACTGCCCGGCCCGCAGGCTCTCGCCCTGCTCGGCCAGTTGGTTGACCAGCCACGCGACGGCTGCCGCCGGGTGACCCATCACGGCCGCACCCGACGCCGTCAAGGCGACGTCGCCGTCCACCCGCACGACACAGCCGAGCAGTCGCAGGTCCAGCTCATCCGGCCGGCGGGCGATGGGGCCGAGGTAGAACGCACCGGCGCTCGCATTGTCGGCCACCACATCACTGAGGGTGAAAGTGAAATCCGCATAGCGGGAATCGAGCACGTCGACCGCAGCGAACACGACGTCCGTCGCAGCCAGTACCGATGCCACGGTCGCGGGAGCCTCGACATCACGGGCCATCAGGAAGGCGATCTCCGATTCCACCCGCGGGTGGATGAAGCGGCTTAGGTCGATCGGTTCTCCGAAGGTGGCCAACATCGATGACGTCACCCGGCCGTACAACGGCGAGTCGACTCCCATCGCCCGTTGCTTGTTCCGGCTGGTCAGGCCGAGCTTGTAGCCGACCAGGCTTTCGCCGTTCTCGATCTTCGACTGCACGAAGGCACGCTGGGCGAGATAGGCGGTTTCGAGAGGAATGTCGGGCTCCGCTGTGCTGAACTGCGGCACCGTCCGGCGTTCGCGTTCACCGGCGATCAGGATCTCGGCGATCTCGGTTGCGGTGATCGTCATGCCGCCTGCTCCTTGCTGGTCGAGAAACGCACCGTGACGGCACCGAGATGCGCGAACTCGGCGCGGAACACGTCGCCGGGCTCGACGGCCACCATCTTGTGCACGGCGCCGGGCAGGACGATGTCGCCGGCCCGCAGTCCGTCGCCGAAGCTGCCGAGTTTGTTGGCCAGCCACGCAACGCACCGAGCCGGATTGCCCAGCGCCGCGGCGCCTGCGCCGGTGTCGATCAGCTCACCGTGCCGGGACACCGCAACCCCGAGCAGCCGCAGGTCCAGTTCCTCGACCTTGCGCATGCGCCCGCCGACCACCAGGAGCCCGGACGATGCGTTGTCGGCCACCGTGTCGACCAGCTTGATCTTCCAATCGGCGACCCTGCTGTCCACCACCTCGACGGCGGGCAAGGCCCCGGCGATCGCTGCGAGCGCACCTCCGGTGGTCACCCCGGGCCCCGACAGATCGCGATCCATGACGAAGGCGAGTTCGGCCTCGACACGCGGCTGCACCAATCTGGACAGATCGATCAGATCGCCGTCCTCGACGAACATCTCGTCGGTCAGAACGCCGAAATCGGGCTCGTCGACGCCGAGCATTTCCTGCATCGGCCGGGAGGTGAGGCCGACCTTCCGGCCGATGACCCGCTGACCTGCGTTGACCCGGCGGGTGATGTTGATGGTCTGGATCGCGTACGCGTCCTCCAGCACCAGATCGGGATGGCGCTCGGTCAGCGGCGCGACCGGCTTCGCCGACCGGTCCGCTTCCCACAGTTCGTCGGCAAGGGCGTCATGGAGCTCTGCTGATTGCACGTCCGCAGCGTGGCCCAGGCGCGTGGCGAAGGCAATCCGGGTGGCTGGGCCTTCCGGGCAGTGGGATGTGCCGTTCGGCATCACCTCGGTCCCGCCCGTCACAACTGATGTTCCGCTGAGCGGTACAGGCCGCTTGTTGATGGTCCGATCGAGGAACAGAGTGCACGTACCAGCGAAACACCGGCTGACTCAGATCCACGTCGAGCGCCGGGTTTGTCACCACTGGGCCAGCACCGGGATGTCCGGCACTCGGATTTCCGGCACTGGGTCCGATCACCGCAGCGCGGCGGCGCCTCGCCGACTGCTCGACGACGAGAAGGTAGGCAATGGCCGGGAACTCTGCCGAGTCGGGGCGGTCGGTGACCAGCAAGATCACCTCGATCCTGCTCACCTTCACCGAGGGCAGCGAGCATTCGCTGACCGAGATCGCCCGCCTCGCCGGCCTGCCGATCTCGACTGCGCACCGGCTGACCGCCGAACTGGCGTCCTGGCGGTTGCTGGAGCGCACCACTGCGGGGGCGTACCGGGCGGGACTGCCGCTGCGGATGATCGGCACCGTCGAGACGACCAGGCCGAGCATCGCCGAGCGGGCGCCGTGTGTGCTCGAAGACCTCTCCGCAGCGACCAAGAGCCGGGCCCGGCTGGGCGTCCTGAACGAGCTGGAGGTCGCCTACATCGAGAAGCAGCCGGGTCCGAAGCCGGCCACGGCGTTCAGCGCGGCGGCGCGGCTTCCGCTGCACGCGACCGCGGTGGGCCGTGCGCTGCTTGCCTTCTCCCCGGCCCGCACCATCGAGATGACCATCCTGCAAGGTCTTCGGCCGTACACCGAGCACACCGTCACCTCACCCGACCGGTTCCGGCGTGCGCTCGCGGTGACCCGGCTGACCAGAGTGGCCGTGACCCGCTGGGAACTCGAACAGGGCGTCTGCGGGGTGGCCATGCCCGTGTTCGGTCCCGGCGGCGAGGTCATCGCGGCGATCGAACTGGCGGTGCCCGATCTCGGTCACCAACTCCAGCCGGTGTTGGCGGCGCTGGCGATCGCCTCGCGCAGCCTGTCCAGGGAACTGGCCAGCCCGTTGGTCGGCCACGGCTCATTCCAGCCGACCGAGGCCGAGGACGAGGACGTGGCCGTCAACGGTTGATCGGGGGTTCCCGGAGGGCTCCCGCTGGCCGGAACGACCGGCGCAACCGGCGGCGCGGCGTGCACGATCAGGGGTGCCGACGCGGATCGCCGTTGGCGCGGAGCATCCGGCGAGCGGGTGCCGAGCCGACCGAAGGGCCGCCCCATGCCAGCGTCCAGTCGTTCTGCGACCGCACAGATCGCCGAGTCCGACAAGCGTTCCACGACAGCGGAAACCGGGTATCGAACCGGTCTCGCGACGGTCTGCATCTCCGGGACCCTGGAGGACAAGCTGGTCGCCGCGGCGGGCGCCGGTTTCGACGGCGTGGAGATCTTCGAACCGGACTTCGTCGTCGCGCCGTGGTCCGCCGCCGAGGTGCGGTCGCGGTGTGCCGACCTCGGCCTGTCGATCGACCTCTACCAGCCGTTCCGCGATTTCGATTCGGTGCGGCAAGAAACCCTGGCGGCGAACCTCCGCCGGGCGAACCGCAAGTTCGATGTGATGGAACAGCTCGGCACCGACCTGGTTCTCGTCTGCTCGTCGGTGGCCCCCGACGCGGTGGACGACGACGACCGGATCGCTGAGCAGCTGCACCTTCTCGGCACCGCCGCCGCCGAACGCGGCCTGCGGGTCTCATACGAGGCGCTGGCCTGGGGTCGTCACGTCAACACCTACGAGCGGTCGTGGGAGATCGTCCGGCGGGCAGATCATCCGGCCCTGGGTCTTTGCCTGGACAGCTTTCACATCCTGTCCCGGGGTTCGGACCCGGCAGGCATCGAGGACATTCCCGCCGAGAAGCTGTTCTTCCTCCAGTTGGCCGATGCCCCGCACCTGACGATGGACGTACTGCAGTGGAGCCGTCACCACCGGCTCTTCCCCGGGCAGGGCTCCTTTGATCTCCCGGCCTTCATGAACCATGTGCTGTCCGCCGGCTACCGCGGCCCCTGGTCGCTCGAGGTTTTCAACGACGTGTTCCGGCAGGCAGACCCCGCCCGGGCGGCCGTGGATGCGCTCCGGTCCCTGCTGGCACTCCAGGAGGCCGTGACCGGTCGGTTGGCCCGCGCGGCCGAAGATCGGGAGAGCGTGACCGTTGCGCCCGCCGTTCCGCCATTGGGCGGATACGCGTTTGCCGAGCTGGCGGTGGACGACGGCGGTCGATCCGCTGTGGCCGCGACCCTGGCCGCGCTGGGCTTCACCGCGTCCGGTCTGCATCGCTCGAAACCCGTCGAGCTGTGGGAACAGGGTGATGCCCGGGTCCTGCTCAACTGGGCTGCACCTGACGGGGACGGCGTCGCAGCCACCGCCGCGGTCGCTGCCCTCGCGGTGGAGACGACCGATCCGACCGCCGCCGCGACCCGCGCCGGTGCACTGCTGGCGCCGCTGCTGCCCAGGCGCCGCGGGCCGTCCGAGGCGGACCTGTCGGCGGTGGCGGCACCCGACGGCACGTCGGTCTTCTTCTGCCGCACCGGCGCGGACCATGCCACCGGATGGCTCTCCGACTTCGCACCCACAGGGGTGCCGTCGCAGACCGACCACCGTCTCGGCCTGACCCACATCGATCACGTCGCGTTGACGCAGCCCTACGACCGATTCGACGAGGCGGCCCTGTTCTACCGATCCGTCCTGGGGCTCCGCACGCAGCACAGCTCCGAAGTCGCAGCGCCTTTCGGCCTGGTCCGCAACCGGGCTGTCGCCGATCCCGACGGTTCCCTGCGGCTGTGCCTGAGTGTGTCCGTCCTGCGTCGCGGCAACGAATGGCAGCCGGGTGTGACCGATCCTCAGCATGTGGCTTTTGCCACGTCCGACGCGATCGCCGCGGCCACCGCCGCCCGCGCCGCCGGAGCGCCGATCCTGTCGATTCCCGACAATTACTACGACGACCTCGACGCCCGGCTGGCGCCGCCATCGGCGCAGCTCAGGGCCATGCGTGAGCTGGGTGTGCTCTACGACCGCAACCCGGCGGGCGAATTCCTGCATTTCTATACAGAGGTCCTAGGCGGTCGCGTGTTCTTCGAGATCGTCCAGCGAATCGGCGATTACGACGGATACGGCGAGACCAATTCGCCGGTCAGGATGGCCGCGCACCGACGCCAACGTGAATCGCGTAGCCGCCATTCGGCGTAGCCTTCGCAGTACGAAGTCTTACTTGATGCTCCTCGACGATGTGGTGCCGACCGGATGGTCAGGCTTCGATCGGGTACGAGCGAGGAGACATCATGGACCGCACCGTCCGTCAGCGACTGGGCGACGCCCTGCTCCGCACCGGCATCGATCACACCGTTGCCAGGCAACAGCTGGAGAAGAGTCTGGCGAAGGTCCACCCGGACACCCGCGGCTACGCGGAGGCCATGCAGGCGGCGCGCAGCGCCGCGCTGGTCGAATCCGCGCTCCTCTGGTTCGGCTGGCGGCTGCAGCCGCGGTTGTGGCTGCCGGAACTGCTCGACCACAGTTGACCGCGGTCAGCTCCGCAGCGCCGGCTTCGGTTCCGCCAGATGCAGCTCGTGCAGGCCCCGGATCGCCAGCGAATACCCCGAGACACCGAAGCCGACGATGATGCCGCGGGCGATCGGCGAGACCACGGAGTGGTGCCGGAACTCCTCGCGCGCATGGACATTCGAGATGTGGAGTTCAATCACCGGAATACTCGCCGCCTCGATCGCATCGCGGATCGCGTAGGAGTAATGGGTGTGCGCTCCGGGGTTGTAGACGGCGCCGATCGACTCGCCCGCCTTCACTGCGGGTCCCAGCTCTTGGATCCAGTCGATCAGCCGGCCCTCGTGGTTGGACTGCCGGAATGTCAGGTCCAGACCCAGGTCCGACGCCTGCCGCGCGCACATCGCCTCGACGTCGGCGAGCGTGGTGCGTCCGTACACCTCCGGCTTGCGGGTGCCGAGCAGGTTCAGATTCGGGCCGTTGAGCACGGAGATGGACAGCATCTGGCCTCTTCTCGACAGGAAAGCGGGCGGTCGACGACGGTCGACCGGCCGCTTCCTTCAGATGGAAAGACGGTGTCAGCGCACCGGTTGGTCGACACCGGTCTTGCGGATCCGGTCGTATTCTGCCTTGGGCACCGGGACGGCATTCTTCGCGCCGAGGTCGTTCATGTGCACCCGGAAGGTCTCCCGTGCACTGAAGGCCGCAATCGCCGCGACGACCGCCAGTGCGAAGGTGATGCTGCCGACAGTCCAGACCACACTCGATTCGATCGAATCGGCCGTCGCCCGGCAAGTCAGTCCGGTGTCGAGAACGACATCGGGCTGGAATTTCTTGTCCACGACGCAGCTCGAGGGTGTCGGGCCAACAAGCCCTGCGTAGATCGCCGGGAGGAACGCGGTCACCAGCGTTCCGAGGTTCTGCGAGACAGCGAACGCAGTGACCCGGGTCTTGGTCGGGAACAGCTCCTGGAAGAACGACGGGAAGACCGCGTTGTATCCCTGATACACCATGCCCCACATCAGGATCGCCAATCCGAACGCCCCGATGAAATTGCCCTGGCTGACGAAGTACAGATACGGGTAGGCGAGCAGGCCGGAACCCAGGCATCCGACGATGATCACCGGTCGCCGGCCGATGGCGTCGGACAGGTTGCCGACGAATGGGATGAGCAGCACCGCGACGATGTTGCCGGACACCGAGATCCACAGATAGTTCGTCGTGGTCAGGCCGACGCCGTAGGCCGCGTTGGTGGCGAATGTGGCACCGAACGTCACCACCACCGTCGGGATGGCGTTCATCAGAGCCATGCAGAACACCCGGAACATGTCGATGCCGTTTTCCTTGACGGCCATGATGATCGGCGCCTGCGGCACCTCGCCGTGCTCGGATTCCTCCACGAAGGCAGGAGTCTCGTCCACGTTCTTGCGGATCTGGTATCCCGCGTACACGACCACTGCGCTGAGCAGGAAAGGAATTCGCCAGCCCCAGGTCTCGAAGGCCTCCTTCGGCATGATCGCCGACAGCGGCAGGAATACGGCGGCGGCCAGCACCTGTCCCGCCTGCACGCCCTGCAGGGTGAAGCTGGTGAAGAATCCACGTCGTCCGAATGGTGAGTGTTCCAGGATCATCGCGCTCGCGCCGGAGATCTCGCCGCCGACCGCGAAGCCCTGGATCAGCCGCAAGCAGACCAGCAGGATCGGTGCCCAGATACCCACCGCATCGTAGGTCGGCAGGAGGGCCACACCGAAGGTCGAGGCGCCGATGAGCAGCATGCAGAGCACGAGAACGTTTTTCCGGCCGTGCGTGTCACCCCAGTGACCCAGAACGAACGCACCGATCGGCCGGGCGACATAGCCGACGCCGAATGTCGCGAAGGATGCCACGATGCCGGCCTGCGCGTTGTCCGACGGGAAGAACAGCGTCGGGAAGACCAGTGCGGCGGCCTGCGCGTAGATGAAGAAGTCGTAGTACTCCAGCGCGCTGCCCATCCAGCCACTTGCCGCGGCCTTCTTCGGCGTCTTCACATGCTCCGTCGGCTCGTGCGAACCTGGAGGTTCGGCGATCTTGTCATCCATGGACATCTCCTTGTCGGGTGTGCCCCGGCACTGGCTGCGGCGGCTGTCGCTCAGTGCACAGGTGGGACATTGCGTGGTCAACGAGAAAGCGACTCAGTTCCGCTGGGCGGAGCCCATCATCGAGAGTGCTTGCGCACACTGCGGTACGGCATCGTTCAGCCCGGGATCTGTGCGACGGCACGCAATTCGTCGGCCGTGGCAGTGCCGAAGCCGAAGAACTCGAGATAGGCCGGGATCATCTCGTACAGCATGTCGCTGCCGATCTGGATTTTGCAGCCCTTGTCGAGTGCCGCCTGCAGGAACGGCGTGATTGCCTGTTTCATCACCACGTCGGCCACGAAGGTCCCGGGCGCGATGCGGTCGGTGTCCATCGGCAGCGGGTCGTCGTCCTTCATCCCGATCGGCGTGGCGTTGACGACCAGGTCGTACCCGTCGGGGTCCTTGGAGCCGATCGTGACATCGACATCCGGATAGTGCTTGGCGATCCGTTCGGCAAGTCCCTCGGACGACGCGGTGACCGGGTCGAACAATCCGATCGCCGCCACCGCGGAGCCGGCCAAGGAGGCGGCGATGGGTGAACCGACCCCGCCGTTCCCGACCACAAGAACCCGCTTCCCCTGCAGCGCAAACCCTTTGCGCTCGACTCCCCTGACGAAGCCGGCGCCGTCGAACTGGTCACCGACGACGGTGCCGTCCTCCCGCAGCAGCACGGCGTTCGCCGCGCCGGCGACGGCGGCGATCGGGCTCAGCTCGTCGACTAGTTCGCAGGTGACGACCTTGTGCGGCATCGTCACCAGCGCTCCGCGCACGTTGGTCATCTTCGTCATCGTCGCGAACCAGGCGCGGTAGTCCTCGGCCCGCACACCCATCGGGATCACGGCGGCATCGATGCCCTGCTTCTCGAACCAGGGGTTGTAGATCATGGGCGACTTGAACGCGTAGGTGGGGAATCCCACGTGCGCGATCAGAGTCGTGGTGCCGCTGATCATCCGGTGCTCCTCACGATGCGCCGGTCATGCCATCGACGCATCGCGGCGGCCGGCTTCCTTCATGGCGGGGACATCTCCTGCAGTGCCCCTGTCCTGCGTCTCCCAATACGCCACCGCCATTCCGGTGATCCACGGGTATACGGCCTCGTAGGCGAGCTTGGTGGCTTTCGGAGTTGTCGGAGAGACGGCCCCGGCGACCGCGAGCCAGCTGCGCATCTCGTGGTTGCCGTTGCCCGCGAGTTCGATCTCCTCGTTCGGCATGTCGAGGACCTGCTCGAGATCTCCGCTCTCCAGCACGCCGAGGAACCAGTTGTCGAATTCCTCGTTGATGTCCCCGACCCGGGGGTTGCCGATCCAGTGCGAGAGCCCACCGGCACCGACGACAGCGACCCGCTCGAGGCCGTCGTACGAGCGGATGGCGTCACCCAGCGCCTTCCCGAATTCGTAGGCCCGGCGGACGGGAACCAAGGGCGGCACCGCGCAGTTCTGCACGATCGGCACCAGCGGCAGCTTCATCCCGTTGTCGAGCTCGTAGTAGACGGTCATGATGCCGTGATCGAGCTCGAGGAGATGGGAGAACGCCGGGTCGAATCCATTGTTCAACGTGTATTGGGCGATGTGATTCGCGAGACCGGCGTGCCCGGGAATCCACACCTTGTCGATCGGGAGCCATTCTTCGGTCGGCCCCCAGTTCTTCTCGCCCAGGCCGATGCAGTACTGCGGGAAGTTCTCCAGGAAGAAGTTCGTGTAGTGCTCGTTCGAGAGCACGACGACCGCCTGGACGCCCCGCTTGACCGACTCCTCCTTGAGGAAGTCCAGCGCGCCGAAGAAGTTCTTGCGCTGTTCCTCCGTCGCGGCTTCGCGTTGGGAGGACATCATCGGCGCGTGGGACGAGCAGTACGCCAGGACTATTTCTGCCATCGGCCCTTCCTTTCGTTCTTGACCGCCAGCGGTTCGAGGCGTCGGCGATAGTCCTCGCGGCTGAAACCGCATGCGCGCGCATAGCGGTTGATCAGCACCTCGTGCAGACCCAGCTGATAAAAGGCGGCAATGTCCTGATTGTCGAACGCCTTTCGCTCCTCTGGTGAGAGCTCGTAGACGGAGACGTCGAAGGACGCCCGCGGATCCTCCCCGGCGGCGGCATCGCTGTTCACCTCGCCGACCCGCACCCAGTCGTACACGGCCCTGTGCATCTGGTACCAGCTCATCGGGAGGCGCACCTCCCGGCGGGACTGTTCATCGGTGTGATCCTTCCTCTGCCCGATGCCCGCAGCCGGCGGGCCCAGTGGAAATATCGGGAGCAGCGTGACACGCGCCCGACCGCGGGACCTACCGCCACGGGCCGTTCTTCCGACCAGTGAGAGTCGTTGGCACCAGTGCCAACCGCCCGTGACAGTAGGGAGCGGACAGCCGCTCGACCAACCGGAGGGAGACGGCCAATGACGGTGACGAACTCACCTGTCGCCGTGCCGGCAGCAGGCCCGTCGACGGGGGGCGGTGCGGTCGACATCCACACCCACGCCATGCCGCTGCCCCTTCTGCAGCAGCTGGCCGATCGGGGGCTCGCGGACCTAGCCGGGGTTCCGGACGGTGTCGTCCGGCTCGATCCCAGGGTGAGCGGCGTCGGGCCCGGCGCTCCGCTGCCGCTGGCCAGGTCGCAGTACGACGTCGCGGTCCGGTTGTCCGAGATGGACGGGGTGGGCGTCGAACACCACGCCGTTTCGCTGCCGCCGTTCCTGTTCTGCTCGACAGCGGATGACCGCCGGTTCGTCGCCGACATCGTCGCCGCCGGCAACGAGGAGCTGGCCCAGTACGTCAGCGACGGGCGTGACCGCCTGCTGGGGCTCGGCTCCGTCCCGATGGGCTGGCCCGGCGCCGCGGAGGAAGCACGTCGTTGCCTGGACGAACTCGGACTGGCCGGCATCGCGATCGGCAGCAGGGGCGGCGGCCGGGATCTCGACGACCCGGTGAACGATGACCTATGGGCCCTGCTGAGCGAACGCTGCGCTTTTGTCTTCCTCCATCCGAGCGGAGTCCCGGACCCGCAGCGGCAGAAGGACTTCTGGCTTCCACAACTCGTCGGCTATCCGATGGAGACCGCTCTGGCTGTGGCCCGACTGGTCTTCGGCCGGGTACTCGAGCGGTTCCCGCTGAACCTCTGTCTTGCGCACGGCGGCGGCTGCCTGCCGTCGCTCCGAGGCCGGCTGGACATGGGCTGGGAGCGCAAGGATGTTGCCAGGACGACGGCATTGCGACCGAGCCAACTGACCGACCGGCTGTTCTACGACACGGCAGTGTTCAACACAACCCTGCTGCGTCGACTGATCGATGACGTCGGCGCCGATCACGTGATGCTGGGCACCGACCACCCCTTCGAGTTGGGCGATCGCTCCCCGAGGCAGACGGTGGGCGCACTCGGTCTCGATCGCGCCGCCGCCAGAGCCATCCTCTGGGACAACGCCGCGAGGCTCCTGCCACTGCCTGTGATGTAGCGCCTGTGATGTAGCGCCTGTGATGCAGCGCCTGTTGCCGAGACTGTTGCCGCGAACTGAGCGGTGGCGGGCATCACGAGCCCGTCCCGCTCACCGGACCGTTCGCTCATCACACCCGCGCGTCGGCGGACACAGGCAACCTGTTGACCTGCACTCTTCCGGTCGTTCCGGGTTGCCCCGACGCTCCGACGCATTGCTCACAGCTCGGAGTGCCGCAACTGCGGCCATACCGAACCGATACTAGTGATGGCGGTTCGACACGAATTGCCGAATGAATTGATTCCGTTCACACCTTGTCGGAATCGACCGCAGTGAAACCAGTAAAGAGAGAAGGAGCCTTTTATGAGTGAGATCACCAGGGTTTACAAGTACAGCGCGTTGACCGGGGCGCTCGTCGTCGGTGCGGCGACAGCTGTCGCCCTCATCGCCACGGCACTCGGCGCCTGACGGCACGGTTCGATCGACGTCGTGGCAGGGCTGGAACCCCTTCGGGTTCCGGCCCTGCTGCCGCATAGAGCCAGGATCGCAACCACCGTGCCACCCTGGGCATCACCAGCCAGGTGGCGATGCCCGTCACCGGCACCGACACCAGCAGGATGCGCACCGGTAACGGGACATCGACGAGCGCCCAGCCGTACAGCAGTGACAGCGTCACATTGAGCAGGTAGAAAACAGTCGCGGAGACCAGGAACATCTTCCATTTCGGCGGCGCAGGCGCGGTTCGACCGGGCAGCGTGAACCAGGTCTCCAGGCCGCTGACCCGGTGCATGTCGGTGGCCTCGACCAGGTGCTCGCCGCGGGTCAGCAGAGCCGCACGCTCGGCCGACTCCTCCCAGGCCCGCAGGTTGCCCGGACTGTCGAAGCGGAACACGACATGCCACGGCTCCCCCAGCCGGCTCGGCCGCAGACGCCCGGCGCCCAGGAAACCGGAGAACTGCGCCGCGGCGAGTGTCAGCTCGTCACTCCAGTTCTCGAAATCGACCTCGCGTCCCGCCGCCACCCGGCGGGCCACCGTGACGGTGACCGGTTCGGCCGGTGACGTCCTCGGGACCCGCCGCGCGGGCACGTCAGGTCACCTCGGACTCCCAGTCGCGCTGCTCGAGCGAATCCCGGATGTGCATCAGGAACAGTGACGCGGTCGATCCGTCGAACGCCTGGTGGTCGTAGACCAGTCCGATGATGCCGGTGGGATGGATGGCGATCGCGTCGCCGACAGCTACCGGCCGGCGTTTGACGCCGTCGGTGCAGAGAATGGCAACGTTGGGCTGGTTGATGATCGGTGATGACGCGTAACTGCCGAACGGGCCGGGATTGGTGATCGTGAAGGTCGATCCCTTCATGTCCTCCGCGCCGAGCTTTTTCGATCGCGCGGCCGACGCCAGTTCGGTGACCCGCTTGGCGATCCCGCGCATGTTCAGCGAGTCGGCGTCCTTGACCACCGGCACCACGAGCCCCTGTTGGTCGAGGTCGACGGCGATTCCCAGATTGACGTAGGGGTGCAGCGTCCTGGTCTTGGCGGCGATGTCGATCGACGAGTTGACGGCCGGGAAGGCGCGCAGCGCGTCGATGGTTGCGCGGGACACGAAGGGCAGGTAGGACAGTGACGCCCCGGTCTCCTTCTTGAAGGTGTCCTTGTGCTTGCGCCGCACCTTCTCGACATTGTCGAAATCGACCTCGATGGACGTCCAGACCGAGGCCGAAGCAGCGAGCGAGGCAATCATTCCGCCCGCCACCGCCAGCCGCATCCGGGACAGCGTGACCACCTCGTCGCGCGGATCGGCCGGTGCCGACGTCAGCGCGGCGGCCACCGGTGCGGTCCGTGCCTGGGCAGGCGCAGCGGTCGGGGCAGGCGCAGCGGTCGGGACCTGCGGGGCGGCCGGGGCCGGTGCGGTCGCCGGTGCGGCGGCGGCTGTGCGCCCGCCGCCATTGCCGTTCCCGCCGGCGATGGCCAGTTCCACGTCCTCCCGCCGGATGCGCCCACCGGCCCCGGTGCCGGGAATGGCGGAGGTGTCCAGCCCGTGCTCCGCGGCCAGTCGGCGGACCAGCGGCGACAGCAGCACACCGCCGACCCTGGCGGCCGGCGCCGCCGACCCGTTCCCGGCACCGTTTCCAGTGCCACCATTTCCAGTGCCACCATTGGGCCCGCCCGGGACAGCTCCGGACAGCGCGTCGGGGGTCGACCCGGACGGAGCGGGAGCGGGTGACGGGTCGCCCGACCCGCCGGCCGCCACGTTCTCACCGATTCGGGCGAGCGGCGTACCGACCGGAACGGTGTCGCCCGCCGGCACGAGGATCTCGAGCAGCACCCCGTCATACGGGCTGGGGATCTCGGAGTCCACCTTGTCGGTCGACACCTCGAACAGCGCGTCGTCCATCTCCACGGCGTCACCGGGCTGCTTGAGCCACGAGCCGATCGTGCCCTCGGTGACCGTCTCGCCGAGTTTGGGCATCGTGATGTCGTGGATGACGTCGGCGGGTGCGCCCAGGCCGACGACCTCGTCCGACGGACCCTCGGACCCACCCATCTGCGGCGCGGCCGGATTCCCGAGTGCCGGACCGCCCGCGGCCGCGGCGTGGTGCGAGGCCGACGGCAGCCGGCGATCCGGTGCGTCGGGCGTCTCGGCGACCGAGGTGATCCGCAGCACCTGGGTGCCCACCGGGACGGTCGACCCGGCCGGAACCAGGATCTCGGCGATTACACCGTCGTACGGGCTGGGGATCTCGGAGTCCACCTTGTCGGTCGACACCTCGAACAGTGGGTCGTCGAAGGCGACCTTGTCGCCCACGTTCTTCAGCCAGTTGGTCAGCTCGCCCTCGGTCACCGTCTCGCCCAATTTGGGCATCGTGACGAACCACTCGTCGTTCGACATGCAGCGTCTCCCGTTCGCGCTCGAAATCCCGGTCCCGCTCGAATACCTCAGCCGTGCAGCGAACGGCCGGAGAAGGTGATCATGGTTTCGCCGATCGCCTCGGAAAGGCTCGGGTGGGCATGGATCAGCCGGCCGACATCACTGGGCAACGCTTCCCAGTTGACCGCCAGGTAGCCCTCGTGCAGCAATTCGCTCGCCCACGGACCGACGATGTGGAAACCGAGGACCGGGCCGTCCTTCGCCGCGACAATCTTGACCAGGCCATCGGTCTCGCCCAGGATCATCGCCCGGCCGTTCCCGGCGAAGGAATGCTTGTGCACCACGACCTCGTGCCCCGCCGCCTTGGCCTGCGCCTCCGTCATGCCCGACCAGGCCACCTCGGGGTGCGTGTACACCACCCACGGGACCTTCGTGTAGTCGACGGCGACCGGGGTCTCACCCAGGATGTGGTCGACCGCCACCACCGCCTCGGCGTAGGCCACATGCGCGAGGCCGGGCGTGGCGACACAGTCGCCGATCGCATACACCCCCGGCTTGGAGGTCTGCATCGTCGCGGTGTCGACCTCGAAGAATCCGCGTTCGTCGATCCTGATGCCCGCGTCTTCGGCACCGACCGTCTCGGTGACCGGACGGCGGCCGATCGAGACCAGCACCTGCTCGACCTCGATCTTGTCCACACCCTTGGGCGTCTCGAACGGGACGACGACGCCGTTCTCGGTCCGCTCGAGGGTGCCGACACGTGCCTCGGGGTGGATCTTGGTGCCACGCTTCTTCAGCGATTTTGCCAGGACGTTGGCCACATCCCGGTCCGGGCCGATCGGCAGAACACCGTCGTTCATGGCCTCGAGCAGGGTGGTGTCCACCCCGAGATCGGTGTAGACGGAGGCGAACTCGGCCCCGATCACGCCGCCGCCGATCACTGCGACACGTTCGGGCAACCGGTCGGCGGCGCTGTTGGTGGCGTGGTCGGAGGTGATGATCCGTTCCCCGTCGATGTTCATGCCCGGGATCGCCCTCGGCACCGACCCGGTGCACAGGATGGTTGCCCGGCCGCGCAGGGTCTGACCGTCCACCAGCACGGCGCCGTCCTCGGTGAGCCGGCCTTCGCCGACGACCACCTGCACCTTCCGGCGCTTCAGCAGACCCGACAGTCCGCCGTGCAACTGCTTGACGATCCCGGCCTTGCGCTGGTTCGCCGCCGGCCAATCCGGTTCCGGCACAACACCTTCGGGCAACCGGACGCCGTGCGCCCCCGCATGGTTGACCGTCCTGAAGACCTCGGCGGCATGCAGCAGCGCCTTGGCCGGAATGCACCCGCGATGCAGGCAGGTGCCACCGACGTTGTCCTTCTCGACCAGTGCCACGGTGAGACCGGCGGACGCGGCGTACAGGGCTGCCGCATAGCCGCCCGGACCGCCGCCCAGCACCACGATGTCGTAGTCGTTGCCCGTCTGGTCGCTCACGCGCGGGCCACCTTCCGGATGGCGTCCGCGATCTCGGCGGGCTGCGGGATCACCGCGTCCTCCAACGGCGGACTCGTCGGGGTGGGGGTGTTCCGGGCGCCGATGCGAAGGACCGGTTGGTCCAGGTACCAGAACGCTTCCTCCTGGATGGTCGCGGCGATTTCCGCCCCGTATCCCATCCGCCTGGCCGCCTCGTGCAGCACGACGGCACGGGACGTCTTGCGCACCGAGTTCACGATCGTCTCGACGTCGAGCGGGACGAGCGTGCGGACGTCGACGACCTCGAGCGAGATCCCCTCCTTCTCCAGCTCGTCGGCGATCTCCAGACCCTGGTGAACGCCCGCCGAGTAGGTGACCAGGGTGACGTCCCTGCCCTCCCTGATCACGTTCGCCACGCCCAGCGGCACGGGGTCCATCGACAACGGGCCGGCCGCCTTCAGCCGCCGGTACAGGTACTTGTTCTCCAGGAACAGGGTCGGGTTGTTGTCCCGAATGGAGGCGATCAGCAGACCGGCCGCGTCCTGGGGCGTTCCGGGCATCACGATCTTCAGGCCGGGAACGTGCGCGAAATAGCTCTCGACGCTTTGCGAGTGGGTGGGGCCGGCTCGCAGTCGGCCACCGAACGGCGCCCGCATGGTCACCGGCATCGGGTCGCCGGTGCGCCAGTGGTGCCGGGCCAGGACGTTGATGATCGGGTCGAAGGCACACGAGATGAAGTCGGCGAACTGGAACTCCACCACGGGCCGCAGACCGACCAGTGCGGCGCCGGCCGCGAGTCCGGTGAACCCGGTCTCTGCGATCGGCGTGTCGACAACCCTTCGCGGACCATACTTGTCGAGGAAACCCTTGGTCACCTTGAAGGCTCCGCCGAACTGCCCGACGTCCTCGCCGATGATGAAAACGTCCTGATCCCTGGTCATCTCGTGATCCAGGGCCAGCCCGATCGCCTCGAGATACGTCGCCTGGCCGGAATCCAAGGGGCCGGTGGCCTTGGATGTCTTCTCAGCGGGGGCGTTACCAGTTCCAGCGTTATCAGTGACAGCCGTGTCAGTCGGCATAGACGCCTTCCTCGATGTTGACCGGATCCGGCATCGGATCCGAGAGCGCCTTGCGCCGGGCATCGATGGCGGCCTGCCTGGCGTCCTTGCGCACTTGCGCGGCCGCGTCGGCGTCCAGGACGCCGGACTCCAGCAGCACCTTCTCGAACAGCTCGACGGGGTCCTTCTTCGACCATTCCTCGTACATCGCCTTCGGCACGTAATCGGCCGGGTCATGCTCGGCATGTCCGTGCATGCGCATGGTCACGGCCTCGATGATCGACGGTCCGTCGCCGGCCCGCGCGCGTGCCACCGCCGCGGCGACGGCGTCGTGCACGGCGAGGACGTCGGTGCCGTCCACCTTCGTCCCGGGGATGCCGTAGGCGACGGCCTTCGCGGCGAACGTCTCCGAGTTCGATTGCATGGACAGCGGTGTCGAGTAGGCGAACTGGTTGTTCTCGATGACGAAGACGTTCGGCAGCGCGAGCACGCTGGACATGGTCAGCGCCTCGTGGAAGTCCGCCCGGGACGTCGAGCCGTCACCGCAGAACGCCAGGCACACCTTGTCCTCGCCCCGGTATTTCGCCGCGAAGGCCATCCCGGTGGCGACCGGGAAGTTGGCCGGGATGTGGCTCGGCAGGTTGTAGAAACCCAGGTCGAGCCGGCCGTAGTGCAGGGTGCCGTCGCGGCCGCCGGTCGGCGACGTTGCCTTGCCCATGAAGCTGGCCATCACCTGCCACGGCTCCATGCCGCGGTACAGGTGCGCACCGAGATCCCGGTGGATCGCCGCGACGTAGTCATCGGTGCGCAGGGTCGACGCCGCACCGACGCTGATCGCCTCGTGCCAGTGACCGGTGTAGAGCGAGCCGAGCAGGTCGCCGCCGCGGTACATGGCGACCATCCGGTCCTCGACGGCGCGGGTCAGCACCATCGTGCGGTAGATCCGCAACAGCAGCTCGGGATCGCGGGCGGCCGGTTCGGCCGGGCTCCCGTTCGAGCCTGTCGTCGGCGCCTGCGTCGTCGCGTTGGCTGTCCTGGCCACAGCGCCTACTCGTCGCTTCCGGTGATCACCGGTGCTGTGTGCAGGCCGAGGAAGAAGTCACGGACAAGGCGATTGAAGTCCGCAGTCCGTTCGATCATCGACCAATGTCCGCAATGCGAGAAGACGGCCAGGTCGGCGTTCTCGATCAATTCTTCCAGCTTGTAGGAGTTCGACACCGGAATGACCTTGTCCTCCCGGCCGTGCATCACCAGGGTGCGGTGCGGCAGCTTCCTGATCTCCTCCTCCGGCGTGGTCATCGCATCGACCCAGCGTTGCCGGGGCGCCGGGAACATCGACGAGAACGACTCCTGGAAGCCGGGTTCGACACTGGCCTTGTAGCGCACCTGGGCGAGTTCCTCGTTGACCAGTTCGCGGGAGTATGCGAAGTAATCGAGCACGTTCCGCATGCTCTCGATCGTGCCCTCGTAGCCCCACACGGTGTCCAGGCCCTCGGTGATCGGGAAGTCGACACCCATACTGCCCATCAGCACCAGCTTGTCGACCCGCTCGGGGTGCTGACTGGCGATGCGCAGGGCGATCGAGCCGCCGAAGCTGTTGCCCACCAGGTGCGCCTTCTTGATGCCCATGGCATCCATGAAGCCGACAGTCTGATCGGCCCACGTCTGGAGCCCGTACTCGATGTCCTCCGGGCGATCGGAGTAGCCGAAGCCGACCATGTCCGGCGCCAGGACGCGGAAGTTCGCGCCGAGAGCCGGCAGCACGAGTCGCCAGTTCGAGTACGCGGTGACGCCGGGGCCCGACCCGTGGATCAGGACCACCGTGCTCTGGCCGGATCCGGCCTCGAGGTAATTGGTGCGGATGCCGTTGGCCACCACGCTCTGGCCGACTTCTGGCTTCTGGGTTGTCGTCGTCATGATGCTCCACTTCCTGCTGGGAACTCGGTGTCTGGTGGCGAATGGGCGCGCCGCTGCGATCGCGACTGCAAGAGGTGTCGTCAGTTGGAGTAGCGGAACACGAGATCGGCCACACAGCAGGGCTTCTGCTCGCCTTCCACCTCGAAGGTGAGCCGATACACAGCCTGCGCACCTGCACCCCCGTCCGGTGCCGTCAGGGCGGTGACCTCGGAGAGCAGGACCCGCATCCGCAGCCGCGCACCGACCTTGAGCGGCGCGGGAAACCGCACTCTGTTCAGCCCGTAGTTGAGGATCATCCCGAAGCCCTCCACCGTGCAGACCTCCCAGAGGAATCCGGTGGCCAGCCCGAGCGTCAGGAACCCGTGCTGCACCGTCACCCCGTAGGGGCCGCTGCGCGCCCGATCCGGGTCGACGTGTATCCACTGCTCGTCGCCGGTGAGCACCGCGAAGGTGTTCACGTCGTCCTGCTCGACGGTCCGCCAACCACTGACACCCAACTCCTGGCCGACCCTGCTCTCCATGTCGGCCAGTCCGTGCAGCACGAGCGGTGTGCCTGCGCCCTGCGGCGTCTCGACCAGAATCGGTTCGCCCATCTCCGTATTCCCTTCCGACCGAGGCCCGGCCGCGTCGTCAGGCTGATCTCGCTGGCCGAGTCAAGCACCGGCGCGCCCACCGGCGAACCCTGCCGCCGCGTTTCCTGCTGAGTGGGACGGGCTGCGCCGCCGTGACCTTGTGGACCGGCGGCCGCCCTTCCGCTGGGCGGACCGTTCGAACCCGGCGGCGCACTTCCGGCGATACTCGACGGGTGACGTCCAGCCGCAAGAAGCACCACCCGCGCACCGCTGCGCCACCCGCACCGCCCGTGCCTCCGGTGCACGCATCGGCCGCCGCCCGACCGTGGCTCATCAGGGCCCTGGCGGTGCTCGGTGTCGCCATCGGCCTGTCGGTGACGCTGATCGGGGCCACCCCGGAAATCCTCGGAGGGTGGGGCAAGCTGCTGCTGATGGTTCCCGGGATGCTGCTGGCCGCAGGGTCTCTCGCCGCCTTCGTCGAGACGACTCCGATGGCCAGAAGCCGGCGACGCGGAACAGTGCGCTGACCCGACAGCTGATCAGCAACCGCCACGGACCACCCGAAGGCACCGAACCCGGCCGGAATCGGTTGCGCCGCGGTGCGGTGCCCCCCATGATCGGGACCATGCGCACCGGCGAGGGCAACACCTTCGATTCGGTCGTCGGGCGGGTGGCCGCCCTGCTCGGTGCGTTCGATGCCCGTCACCTCTCGATGGGGGTGTCGGAATTGTCCCGCCGCTCCGGACTACCCAAATCGACCACCGCACGGCTCGTGCTGGAATTGACCGCGCACGGGATGCTCGAACGCACCGAGGGAACCGAAGTGCGACTCGGCACAAGGCTTTTCGAGTTCGGCGAATTGGCCTCGCGGCAACGCCAGTTGCGGGAGGTGGCCTTGCCGTACATGGCCGACCTCCGCCAGGTCAGCAAGCAGACCGTGCACCTGGCGGTCCTGGCCGGCACCGACGTCGTGTACGTCGAGATCGTCCGGAGCAGGGACGCGCCCAGGATGCCGTCCGAGGTAGGTGGCCGGTTGCCCGCGCACGCGGCAGCTGTCGGCAAGGCCCTGCTGGCCTACTCGCCGCCGGACGTCGTCCAGGCGTTGATCGAGCGTGGGCTCCCGGCCGTGGGGCCGCGGACCATCACCGCACCCGGTCTGCTGATGCGCGAACTGCGCCGCATCAAGGAGAGTGGCATCGCGTACGAACACGAGGAATCGGGCCACGGGGTGGGCTGCGCCGCCAGCCCGGTGTTCGGCACCGGCGACCGACCGCTGGCCTCGCTGTCGATCTCCGGCTGGACGGGACGGCTCGACATCCGACGCATCGGCCCCGCGGTCAAGACAGCCGCACTGGCACTGAGCCGGGAATTGCAGGTGCGTGGACCCGCCCGCTGACCGGCGAACCGACCCCCGGCGAACCACCCAGACGCCAAACCGCGCGACGCCTACCCACCATTCAAAGGAGAACAGTGGCGGATCAAAGGAGAACAGTGGCGGATCTCTTCGAAATCGTCCCCGGCCGACCACCCCGCCTGAATCACGATGAGCTGATCAGGGCGCAGCAGGAGACGCTGGCCGCGCCGCGCCGGCCCTACGGTGCGCTCGCCCGGGCATTGTTCGTCACGCTCGACCTGCTCTACGGCAAGAAGCGCACCCTGTCGAAGTTCAAGGTTCTGGAACTGGTGGCCAGGGTCCCTTACCAGTCGTGGGAACAGGTCGCCTACATCGCGATCACGCATGTCTACAGCCGGACGGGCCTCGCCCGGCGCATCCATGAACGGGTGAAGGAATCGCGCGAGCAGCAGGACAACGAGCAGTGGCACCTGCTGATTCTCGAGGACCTGATCGTGAGCTCCGGCAAGCGCGAGAGCCGGATCTACTACTTCTGGATCCCGCAGTTCATCGCGTTGGTGTACTACCAGATCTCCTGGCTGCTGTTCGTGATCCGGCCGGCCTGGTCCTACCGTCTCAACGCCGACTTCGAGGACCACGCCGAGCACGAGTACATGACGATGGTGGCCGAGCATCCGGAGTGGGAGACCACTCCGTATGACGCCGATTTCTCCGCCGAGTACGGCACTTTCGAGTCGGTGGCCGACCTTTTGCGGCAGATCGGCCATGACGAGCGCACCCACAAGGAGGGCTCGATCGAGGCGATGGCGGCGCCGCGATTCAGCTGAGCCCGACGCCGGCCGGTGATCCCCGCGCTAGGAACGATCAGTCCCCGCCCGGCCCGCCGCCCAGCCTTCTCGCCCGGGCAAGTGGATGCTCGAGCATGCTGTCGATCAACCGGCTCCAGCGCCGGGCACGCGGGAGCAGGTCGCCACCCGCGGTCGGCAGTGCGGTGCCGACCGCGATGGGGACGTGCACCGGAACCGTGGCCAGCAGGCCGGCCGCATCCTCGTCAGTCACCGTGTCGAGATCCTCCGCGAGCAGCCGCAGATACCCCAGATGGCTTCCCGCCTCCAGCACCTGCGTCTCGATGTCGAACGCGGACTGGTCGGTCGAGACGGTCAGGACCACACCACCGCCGACCCTTCTGACCAGCTCCAGGGCATCCGCGGCGGTCGCGACCGCGGTCCCCGGCCCGGGAACCAGCAGCGGCAGGACCTGGTAGTTCTCGGACTCGGTGAGCAACACGTTCCACCGGTGTTCGAACTCGGCCAGGTCGGCGAGGTCGGTGCTGCCACCTGCCGTGACGTAGCGGGCGCCCAACCGCTCCGCGAGGTCCAGCACCGTGCGCTGCGATCCGTCGCCGCCAGGTTCGACACCCCGTTCGACACCCACGCCCAGTTCCACCCGGCCGACATCCAGCACGGAGACCCGGCTGGTCAACAGGTGGGTGATCATGCTGCGGAGTTCCGGCGATCCGGCGCCCCGGGTCCACCACAGGTCGGCGCCGGGTGAGTGCGCCACCCGCAGCCCGACGGAATCGAAGCCGGTCTGCGACGCGACGTCGACCAGGCCCGTCGGGGACAGCCCACCCGCAGCGGACTCATGGATGGCCAGCCTGTTCATCGGGTCAGTCTGTCATCGGCCGCGCCCGTCAGCGGCTCCGGGCGTCCTCCCGCGCGAGGTCCTGTGCCAACGCGGTCATCTCGGCATTGCCGGTGTAATCCGCGATCTCCTTCTGCATCGTCCTGCGCACCTTGGGCTGCTGGGCCAGGGCCACCGCGAACACCGTCAGCAGGATCCACATGAAAGCGCTGGAGACAAGGATCAGGACCGACGGGAGCAACGCCGATCCCAGCTTCGCGGTCAGTTCCTGCGCCGCGAAAGCGCGCCACACCAGCATCCCGTTCACCAGGTAGCCGATCAGGTAGGACACCACGAACGCGATGACGAACTGCTTGAGGCTGCCCGATTGGCGTCGCTTCCTGATCGGCTCGTCCCGTGACGGAAGGGCGACCGACAGGATGTTGCCGACACCCAGCCACAACAGGATCATGCAGAGCATCAGGACGCAGGCCTTGTAGAAGGCGTAGATGTCGCCGGCCCGCCACGCGAGCAGCGCGCAGAGCAGGAACCCGATCGGCGAGACGATGCAGATCAGCGCCAGGTTCTTGATCACCAGCAGGTGCCACAGCCGCGCACCGCTGTCCAGTGCCGCACGGACCCGCATCGCGTCGAAGCTCATCGCATTCACGCAGACGCTCCCGCCCATCACCACGCCGATGGCCCAGAGCCCGAGGTAGGGCAACCACTTCTGGTCCTCGTCCCACTCGAACAGCCGGATGAAGCCGAGGTACAGCAGCCCCATCGCGAGCGCGATCGCGAGACTCTTGACGGTCGACCGCGGCTTGCGGGTCAGGATGTAGCGGATCTCGCCGGTGAGCCCGTGCGCAAGTGCCGGGCCGTGCCGGCTTACGGGGTTACGGCCGTGCAACGGGACGTGACCGTCGACGATCGCGGCATCCGGGTCGTCCTCGCCGGCGTCGATGCGGGCCAGCCTCGCCTGCAGCACGGCGAGGGCTGCGTCGTTCAGCGCGAGACGGGCCAGTGCGACGGCCGCAACCGCATCGCGCTCCGCCTGCGCGGCGGTCGCGAATCTGTCGTCCGGTTCGGTCGTGCCGGCCGAGAGCGCCTGCACTGCACCGAGTTCGAGATATTCTCGGCGCAGCGCGTCCCACCTCGGGGAGAGCTGTCGCAGTCCGGTGTCGCCGGCCAGCTCGGCGCGTTGCCGCTGGGCGTTGGTCCTGACCCTGGTGGCTGTCTTCTCGACATCCGGGCGGTCCTTCCACTTCGAGGCAAGCGCCGCACGTTCTGCCGCGGCAGCACGTTCCACCAGTTCGGTGAGGTCGTCGATCGCTGCCATCGGTACTCCCTGGTCGCCGGCTGCCCGTCTCCGGACCATCGCCCGGTCATCGTGACCACCGTGCCCCGACGCGCGCATCCCCCTCTCCGTAGTAGGCAGACCGGCAGCAACCGGACAAACGGCGGAGGGGGATTCCTGTGGTCCATCGCGATGTCCCGGCGATGTGGGGCCGTTCGACTCATGTGCTCGCAGCCACCCCGGGGCACCATCAAGGACGCACCGTGAGGGGTGATGCCATGCCCATCGTGCCGGTGGTGTACTCGGCCGACAGCCTGAACTTGCCGTCCGGGGCCACCCTGATCGCCCTGTTGCCGTTGCTGCTGCTCATTCTCGGCTTCGAGATCTACTGCCTGGTCGATCTCGTCCGCGCCCCGTCGGTGAAACAACTGCCCAAGCTCGCGTGGGCATTCATCATCGTGCTGGGATCCGCGCCGATCGGCGCCATCATCTATCTCCTGGTCGGCCGGGACCGAACGCACCGGGTCGCCGAACCCGCCGCGGGTGAGCACACCGCGCCCGCAAAATCCGGACCGCTGATCGTCAGCGCGGATCGGGAGCCGCCACCGTCGGAACCGGTGCTGCGAACGGTCGGGCTGACCCGTGACTACGGCCACGGCAGCGGGCTCTTCGATGTCGACCTGGCCGTCCCCCGCGGCTGCGTATACGGCCTCGTCGGCCCCAACGGTGCTGGGAAGACGACGCTGCTGTCCATCGTGACCGGGATGCGCCGCGCCGACCACGGAGAAGTACACCTGACGCTGCCCCGCACCTCGGTCGCCGTGTGCCCCGATGTCCCCGAGTTCGACGGTTGGCTGACGGCCACGGAAGTCGTCGCGCTGGCCGCCGCGCTGGTCGCGGATCACCGTGGGGGGCGGGACAGTGAGCTTCGGGACGGTCGGCTCGGGGGCGGTGGGCTCGGGGCAGGTGGACTCGACGGCGCGGATGCCGTGCACCGGGCGCTCCGGACGGCCGGTCTCCGGCAGGTTGCCGACCGCAGGGTGGGCGGCTTCTCCCGCGGTATGACGCAGCGTCTGGGCCTGGCCTGCGCACTGGTCGCGGACCCGCAGTTGCTCATCATGGACGAGCCGACCTCCGCCCTCGACCCGGCGGGCCGAGCCGAGATGCTCGACCTGGTGGCGGGTCTACGCGGCGAGCGGACGGTGATCTTCTCCAGCCACATCCTGGCCGACGTCCAACGGGTCGCCGATCATGTCGGCATCCTGCGGGCTGGTCGGCTGATCTACCAGGGCCCGACCCGGCAACTGATCGACGACCACCTGCAACCTCGCTGGCTGCTGCGGGTCGCCGGCGATCCGACCGCCGTGTTCGAACGGCTCGCGCTGAGCGACTGGGTCACCCGGCTGGAGCCCGCCGCACCGGACTCGGTCCGCCTCGAGGCGAGCTCGATCGCCGCCGGCGAGCGCGGCATTCCGGCGGTCGTCGCAGCGTGCGGCGGCCGGTTGGTGTCGTGCGAACCGCTCGCCGCTGATCTGGAATCGGCCTTCCTCGCGCTCACCGGATCGGAAGTGATGGCGTCATGAGCGCATCACCGGCACTCACCATGCAGCCGCAACGGTCGCCACGGGCGATGGGCATCTGGCGCCTCGAGTGGCTGCGGCTCACCCGTACCCCGCGGCTGGTCGCACTGGTCGGGGTGTTCGTGTTCTTCGGCCTGCTCGGCCCGGTGACGGCCACCTACCTCCCGGACATCGTGGCGAACGTGCAGTCGGGAATGACGATCATCGTCCCGCCGCCGCAGCCCCGGGACGGCATCATCAACTACGTCAGCCAGGCGAGTCAGATCGGCCTCATCGTGCTGGTCGCCATCGCCGCCGGCGCCATGGGCTTCGACAGCCGCCCCGGCCTGTCCATTTTCCTCCGGTCCAGGGTCGGCAGCATGTGGCAACTGGTCCGTCCGCGGATCGTGGTCGTCAGCGCGGCAGGGATCGCCGCGTACGGCGCCGGCCTGCTGGCCGCCTGGTTCGAGACCGTGGTGCTGCTGGGCCCTCTCGACCCGGCGGCACTGCTGGCCGGCCTGCTCTGCCAGGCGGTCTACCTGCTGTTCGTGGTGGCCGTGGTGACCGCGGCGGCATCGCTGGCCAGGAGCACCCCGGCAATCCTCGGCATCGCATTGGGCTCGGTCATCGCACTCTCCGTGATCGGCGGGCTGGGCGTGCTGCACGACTGGTTGCCGACCACCCTGTCCGGCGCACAGGTCGCGCTGCTCGGCACGACGGCGCTGGTGGACTACCTGCCGGCCATCGCTGTCTCGCTGATCGCCACCGCCGCGCTGATCGCCGCCGGTGTCCACCGGCTCGCCCTTCGGGAGACCTGATCGTTGCGATCGGCGCCTGGTGGGGACCTTCGGCTCTGGTCCGTGCGGGCACCGTTCTGGACCCTGAACGGTATGAGAAGCACAGAGAGGATCCATCTCCAGCCCGAGGACGTCGCCCCGGCAGCCGACCTCCTCGATCGACAGCGGTGACCGGCCATGGCCGTGACCAGTCCGTTGCTGCCCAACCCGGCCGAGGTCGCCGAGGATCGCCGAACCGGGAACACGACCACCGCTGACACCTCCGCGGGCGATCGCTGGTCCACCCGCAGGGCGCCGACCGTTGGGCGCCCCGCGGACCTGACGGGGACCGTGGCCGCCATCGTGGACGAACTGAACCCGATCTTCAGCGGGCTCCTTGCCGCCACCGTCATCACGGAATGCGCGGCCCGCGCCGTTCAGGACCTACTGGGGTCGATCTGCCTGCAGGCGCTCCCGGAGATGGCGATCCGGCTGGCGACCGTCCGGCTGCAGACGGCGACGGCGGATCAGCCGGAGCCCGCCTCGAAAGCGGTGTAGACGGCAGCCATGTCGTCACCCGCATGACCTTTGCGCGCCGCCGCGGCGTACTTGGCCTCGACCCGTTCCAGGACGTCGTCGGGGACGCCGAACCGTTGCGCCGCTGTGCGGATCAACCCGAGGTCCTTCAGGACGCCGTCGATGCTGAAGGACGGCGGGTACTCCCCCTTGAGCATCGCGGCGCCCTTGACGTGGGCGTAGGGCGAATCCGTGGCGCCGCCGCCGATGGCGTCGAGGAACTTCTGCGGATCCAGACCGAACGCGGAGGTGAGCGCCAACGACTGCCCGACAATGGCCGTCAGCGACTGAACCCATGCGTTGGCCGCCAGCTTCAATGCGGACGCCTGACCCGATTGCTCGCCGGCGTTCACCACCTTCGCACTGATCGCTTCGAACACCGGCGCCAGCACGGCCAGGTGCGCCGGATCGCCGCCGACCAGCAGCACGAGCTTGCCCTGTTCTGCCGGCTGCTTGGTGCCCAGCATCATCGCCTCCACCACTGCGATCCCGTGCTGCTGCGCCAGTACCGCGGTACGCGCCGTGCCGTCCAGACCGATGGTGCTGAGCTGCGCCCACACCGACCCCGCGGGCATCGCCAAGGCGGCCTGCGCCATCACGTCCAGGACGGCATCCGCGTCGTGCAGAACGGTCAGCACCGCCTCTGCGTCGCCCACCGCGGCCGGTGGGGTCGGTGCGACCACGGCGCCGGCGTCCCGGAGCGGCTCGGCCTTGACCGGATCCCGATTCCACACCGTCACCTGATGGCCCGAGCGCAGCAATGACCCCGCAACGCCGGCACCCATGATTCCCGTTCCCAACACTGCAACACGCATGACGGTGTTCCTCCTGGTCGCACGGCGCGGACCTGCCCTAGGGTGCCAGCGGTGACCGCAGCGACGAACGGCGACCAGCCCGAGCTGGCCAGGCGGTTGGGCGTCACCGACGCCGTCGTCATCGGCCTGGGGGCGATGCTCGGCGCCGGCATCTTCTCGGCGCTGGCTCCGGCGGCGGCAGCGGCCGGCTGGGCATTGCTGGTCGGACTCGCGGTGGCCGCCGTGGTCGCGTTCTGCAATGCGACGTCGTCGGCTAGGCTCGCGGCCCGCTACCCGTCGTCGGGCGGCACCTACGTCTATGGCCGCGAACGACTCGGACCGTTCTGGGGGTATCTCGCCGGCTGGTCCTTCGTCGTCGGCAAGACGGCATCGTGCGCGGCGATGGCCCTCACCGTTGGCAGCTACGTCTGGCCGGACCGGCAGAAGGCCGTGGCGGTCGGCGTTGTCGTCGTGGTGACCGCGGTGTCCTGGGCGGGCGTGCAGAAGGCGGCCTGGTTGACGCGGCTGATCGTCGGCGTGGTGGTGGTCGTCCTCGCCGCGGTCGTCGTGGTCTGCCTGAACAGTCCGGCCGCCGATCTGCAGCGGCTCGGGGCGGGCGGCGGCGGCAGCGTCCGCGGCGCACTGGAGGCCGCCGGACTGCTGTTCTTCGCGTTCGCGGGCTATGCGCGCATCGCGACCCTGGGCGAGGAGGTCCGTGACCCTGTGCGGACCATTCGGCGGGCGATCCCGACCGCACTGAGCATCACGCTCGTCATCTACGCCGCCGTCGCGGTCGCCGCGCTGTCGGTACTGGGACCGGACGCGCTGGCCGCGGCCGTGGACCCGCTGGCGGCAGCGGTCACGGTGGCGGGCGCACCGGCCCTGACCACCGTCGTGCGGATCGGCGCGGCGATTGCCGCGATCGGTGCGCTGCTCGCCCTCGTCCTCGGGGTGTCGCGCACGGTCCTCGCGATGGCCCGCGACCGTCACCTGCCCGCGACGCTCGCCGTCGTCCAGCAACGGGTCGGTGTGCCCCGGCACGCCGAGCTCGCGGTCGGCGCGGTCGTGGCCGTCCTGGCGGCGACGGTGGACCTGCGCGGTGCGATCGGATTCTCGTCATTCGGTGTGCTCGTCTACTACGCGATCGCCAACGCCTCGGCGTGGACCCTGCGGCCTGAGGAGGGCCGGCCGCCGGCCGTTGTGCCGGCCGTCGGCCTGGCCGGTTGCGTGCTGCTCTGCGTGTCGGTGCCGACCGCCGCGCTGATCGCCGGCGCGTCCGTGGTGGCGCTCGGGGCGGCCTCGTACGGCATCGGGCGTGCGATACGCGCCCGACGGGCGCGCCCCGACACCGCTTGACCGAGTTGAGGTTCAGTCGGAGCTGTGCCTCACCACGACGACCGGGCAGGTCGCGTGGGTGAGTACCGTCTGACTGGTCGAACCCAACAGCAGACCGGTGAATCCGCCGCGACCCCTGCTGCCGACGACCAGCATGGCGGGGTGCTGGTCGCGGTCGCCGAACCTCAGCATTGCCTCCGCAGGCTGGCCCTTGAACAACACCCTGCGCACGGCGACATCGGGGTACTTCTCGTGCCAGCCCGCCAGCTGCTCTGCCAGCATCGCGTCGTCGTCGGTGCTGTCCCTGGGGTCCCGGACGACCGGCCGGCGAGCGAAGCGCTGCTTCGCCAGTTCGTCCCAGGCGAGAACAGCGACCATGTCTGCACCGCGCGCATCGGCCTCGTCGAACGCGAACTCCACGGCTGCGTCGCTGCTGTGTGATCCATCCACTCCGACGACCACCGGGCCGTCGGGTGATCCGGCGGCAGGAACGACCGCAACGGGCGACCGGCCGTGCGATGCGACGTAGAGCGCGACCGACCCCAGCAGCACCTCTCGGAGCCGGCCGCCGCCACGCGACCCGACAACGGTCAGCGCCGCGCCCCGCGACACGTCCACCAGAGCCGACCTCGCGTCACCCTCCACCAACGAGGTGGTGCACTCAACGGCGGGATGCGACCGGGCCATCGATCCGACCAGATCGCTGAGCAGCTCCGCCGCCCTGGTCCGCACCGACTCGGCGACCTCGGGCGGGAACTCGTACTCAGGTTGGCCGACGAACGGCACCTGGTAGGCGTGCAGGATCAGCAGCGGCAGGTGCCGGCGGGCTGCTTGCCCGGCAGCCCATTCCGCTGCTGTGAGCGACGGTTCCGAACCGTCGACACCGACCACGACGGACGATCCGGCGACAATCATGGTTTCTCCTTCGTCCTCTGTTCCACCCTCTTCCCTCCACCATCCCGCCGACCGCCCCCGGGGGGACAGGGACGAAGGTCCCGGCCATCACGGTTGCGAGGACGTGCGGCGGCCGGCATCCGCACGGGACCCGACGACCCCGCGCAGCCGGGTCCAACGACCCTGTTGCCGCCCAGCCGAATCCCGTTGAGTGACAGTCAGTTGACCACCGGTTGCGGGTCGACGGGTCCATCGCATCCGTCAGCAACCGGTGCTCCCTGCCCGATGACGCGCAAGGAATGGAGCCGGCTATGACACACCCGCAACTCGCCCCGACAAAAGTGCAGGACCCGAACCATTTCGTCCTGAACGGCGGCAACCTGTTGATCAGGCTGTCGCTCGGTGGAATCGACGGCGAGCCGCACCTCCAATACCAGGACTCGCACCACGCCATGGAATTCTCCGGTGACGAGATCTACCTGGAGAGCACCTCGTTGGGCCAGCTCGCCACCGTGACGACGATGAGCACGAAGGACATCGGGCACACGTCGTTCACCCTGGTCATTCCCGCGGTCGACGTTTCCTCCGGCCCTCAGACGGTCGCAACCATGGGACTGATCACCATGCACCGCACCCGCCCGAGCAGTGTTGCCAGGGGCCAGCTGCGGACCTACCACATGACCGAACTGCGCGGCAGCGCAAGGCATGTGGATTTCTGATCGGCACGGCCACCGCTGATCCGCCCGGATTTGCCGCTCCAGCGCAACGACGACCGCCGACCCACAGGGTCGGCGGTCGCTGTGCTTTTTCTGGTATCGGTGCGGCGCTGATAATTTCGGTGCGTCGCGCCTTTCGGTCAGAGGATTCGGTATTCCGGTGCGTTGATATCCCGGACATCGAAATCTTCCGGTCACCAATCGCCATCCGGTGAAGAGGGCGTTACTCCGCGGGGGCGCCGACGAGAACACCGAGCACGTCGCGCATCGACACGATGCCGACGGCGGTCCGGCCATCACCGATCGGCAGGTGCCGGACGCCGCTCTCGATCATCAGCAGACCCGCGCGCTCGATCGAGATCTCCGGATCACCCCAGATGACCTCGGGATTCAAGGCATCACCGGCCTGGACCTCGTCCAGATCGCGACCGCCCGCCACCGCGGTGACCACGTCGCGTTCGGACAGCATGCCGAGCGCACCGTCGCCGGTGACCAGCAGGGCGCCGATCTCGTCGGAGGCCATCTCTTCCGCGGCGTCGCGCAGGGTGTCGGCGATATCGACTGTGGCAACAGGCGATCGCATGATCAGCCGGACCGGGTCCGACGGCAGGGATTGCGACGCCACCGATGCTCCGCGTGTCGACGGGCCATAGGCCATCATGTCGTGCTCCTCTCGGGTCTGCGGACCGTCCGGTTCGACACCGCGCCGTTCAGCGCGGTGTCGCAGGGCGGGCCGCGACACCCCTGCGCGGTGCCCGAGGTGTCGTCGTGCTCTGATTCGGCGTGCTCTGATTCGACTCTGCGCTGGTGCGTCGTTCGGAACGCAGAGGCGTCGGACCCTGCAGGTCAAGGACGATGGTCCCTATTGCGTGCCGACGCCGGGTGTCGAGTCCTGAGAACATCGCCGGATTCGGTTCCGCACCGACCGCTCTGGGTAGGCTGAGCCGGTGAACCCCGCGGATCGTCCGGCTTCTCCGGCGTTCGCCGGACCCGGTGAGATGCGCGAACGGTTCAGATCGATGGACTGGGCGGCGACTCCGCTCGGCCCGCTCCCCGGGTGGCCGCCACTCCTGCGGGTGCTCGTCGAGCTCTGCCTGGATTCCGCGTTCCCCATGGTGGTGTCCTGGGGGCCCGACGTCGTGATGGTCTACAACGACGCCTATATCCCCCTGCTGGGCGCCGAACTGCATCCGGCCGCGCTGGGCCGGCCCGCGAAGGAGGTCTGGCCCGACGCATGGTCGGTGTCCGGGCCGATCATCGAAGAGGTCATGCTGGGCGGCCGGGCGGTGCGGCATGACGACATGCAAATGGTGTTGGAGCGCAACGGGTATCCCGAGGAGTGCTACTTCACCTTCTCGCAGAGCCCGATCCGCGACACCGACGGCAGCATCGTCGGGATGTTCACGGTTGCTGCCGAGACCACCAGCCAGGTACTGGCGCAACGCCGGCTCCGGGTGGCTCAACAGCTGGGAGCGCTCTCGGCGACCCGGTCGAACAACCCGGCCGACACCTGCCAAGCAGCGGCCCTGGTGCTCGCCGGCGCCCGCGAGAGCGTGCCGTTCGCCGCGGTGTTCCTCCGCGATGAACCGGACGGCCAGTTTCGGCTGGTTGCGGATTACGGCTTCACCGGAGCGCCCGGACCGGGGCTGATCGAGCCGGCGGCCGATGGCAGCTGGACCGTCGGCACCGCCGTCCGCGAGGAACGGGCGCAGATGCTCGACTCGCTGCGGGCACTGTTGCCCGACACCCTGCAGCCGGGCCCGCTCGGTCCCCTGCTGCCCGACCAGGCCGTGGTGCTGCCGCTGATCCTGGGCGCCGGGACGGGACCGGCCGGGGCAGTGGTGCTCGGCGTCAATCCGTACCGGCCCCTCGATGATCGGACCCAGGAGTTCCTGGCGCTCGTCGGCCGGCAGTTCCGGGTCGCCCTCGCGGACGCCTACGCGTACCACGACGAGCGGCAGCGGGCGCAGACCCTCGCGGACCTCGACCACGTCAAGACCGAGTTCTTCCAGAACGTCAGCCACGAGCTGCGGACCCCGTTGACCCTGCTGCTCGCTCCCCTGCAGGACGTCCTGGCCAACAGTTCCTCGCAGCTCGATCCGCCCGGCCGGGAGAGCCTGACGGCAGCGGTGCGGGCGGCGGAGCGACTGCAGCGGATGGTGGAAGCACTTCTCGATCTCTCCCATCAGGCCTCGATCAGGGTGCCGGTGTTCGAGGAGACCGATCTCGCGGCGACCACGGCCGACATCGCCAGCATGTTCCGGTCGACCGCAGAGCACGCCGGCCTGGATTTCACCGTGCAGCTCCCAACCGGCCCCGTCACCGCGGACGTCGACCGGGAGATGTGGGCAACCATCGTGAACAACCTGCTGTCGAATGCGGTGAAGTACACCGCTCGGGGCGGGATCACGATCACGGTTCGCGGACTTCCCGCAGGATTCGCCGAGTTGACCGTCACCGACACCGGAGTCGGGATCAGCAGCGAGCAACAGCCCCGGGTGTTCGAGCGCTTCCACCGGGCCGGTGACGGCGGAAGTGACGGCGCCGGTATCGGTCTCGCGCTGGTGTCCGATCTGGTCTCCGCGCACGGCGGCCGGATCGAGTTGACCAGCACGCCCGGTGCGGGCAGCACGTTCACCGTCACCGTTGCGGCTACCGCGGACCCGGCGGCGTCCCGGGCGGCGGTCGGCGCCCTGATTCCGGCGGACGGCTCCGCGACATCGGCCGCGACACAGGCAGCGGCCCCGGCCCCCGTGCAGAGTGCGGCCCGGCAGATGGCCGGCGGCGTCGATGACCGGCGCCGGGTGGAGTCGGACCAACCCGGGCGGCCGCGGCTCCTGCTCGTCGAGGACGACGACGATCTCAGGTCCTATCTCGGCCATCTGCTGACGTCCGACGGCTGGGCGGTCGACGCCGTCGCTGATGCGGAATCCGCCACGGCAGCTGCATTCTCGACGGATTCGGGCACGCCCTACGGCCTGGTGCTGACCGACATCATGCTGCCCGGCTCGAGCGGGCTCGACCTGCTGACGGCCCTGCGGTCGGCCGACGGAACGGCCCGGGTGCCGATCATCCTGCTGACCGCGCGGGCGGGTGCCGATTCCGCTATCGAGGGCCTGAGCTACGGCGCCGACGACTACATCACCAAGCCGTTCTCGTCCCAGGAACTGCTGGCCCGCGTACGGGTGCACCACCAGCTCAATCAGGTCCGTGAGGACGCACTCGGGGAGGCGCACACCAGGGTCACCCACCTGCGGACCGCGCTGGACAGCAACCGGCTCATCGGCATCGCCACCGGCGTCCTGGTCGGCTCCAACGGGCTGACGCCCGAGCAGGCGTTCGCGGTGCTGGTCAAGACCAGCCAGAACGGCAACCGCAAGCTCCGCGAGGTGGCGGCCGACGTTGTCGGCGGCAACGGCATCCGGCCCTGAGTCACGCCCCGCGCACGGCGATCGTCCCGCCCAGGCACGGCGGGTGATGCTCGATTGATGCTCGACTGATGCTCGATTGATGCTGCGGCACAGGGCAACCAGGGACTTTGGACTCTGGGTATTGATCCTCCGCGCGACCTACGTTCGAGCGGAGGAGTTGATCGAGGATGACGCCATACATCACCAAACAGCCTGCCCACCCCGAACGGGGACGGGGTCACTATTCCGCCGACCGGCGGCGCTGGTGGGACGACAGCGAGCAGGAGTGGCTGGAGTTGGACGACACCGCGGCCGACACCGCGGAGATCCAGCTCGAGGAATCCGGCGGTGAGTCGTGGATCTCCAGCATCCTTGCCACGCTGGGTACGCAGGAGGGCCACGGGTACTACCGCTTCGTGGGCATCGCCCAGAGCTCGGACGTCCGGTGGCCGACCTACCGGATCCCCGGCGACACCTTCCCCGCAGCCCGGGGCTTCCTCGCCCACGTCCCTGCTGAGGAGCAGTGGTCTCCGGGCATGACCCGGAGTCTGTTGAACCTCAACGCCGAGCTGATGAGCGAGGGCTGGCTTCCCGTGGGTCAGGGAGACCAGCCGTGGGCGACCCGCTACCGCAGGCCCTGCCTCGCCGCGAAGGACCGGCGGCCGGCGACCGCGACGCGCCACAGCCCTTGATGCGGGCGGTCACCCGCGGTTGATCACGTCCATCGATCGTTCGCCGGTCCGCTCCACCCGCAGACCCGACCTGACCGCGATCCTGACAATGCTTGTCAGGCCTGTCATCTCCGCTCTCGAGGTGACCAGCGCCCTGGCCAGCAGGCCTTTGACCGCCTTGTTGAAGTGGCTGACGACGCTGCGCCGGCCGGTTGCGTCCTCGTTCAGCACCCGCACCGAGATCGCATGTGGCATGGGCGCGAACGCCGCGTAGGCGGCCGACCGCAGGTCGACGACGGGACCGTCGAGCCGGCCGAGCAGCGCCGCGAGGTGCGGCCGCCAGTAGGCGGCCGGCCGGGCCACGCCCGGCACCGCCGAGCCCGCGGACAGCCGGTAACCCGGCACGGCATCGCCGCCGCCGACCACGCCGAGCAACGCCGAGGTGATCAGCAACCGCTCGTCCGCGCGCGACCGCGCCGCCCGCGGCAGGCTGCGGACATCCAGGGCGTCGTACAGGACGCCGGTGTACCGCAGCAGCGCCGGCAGGGTCGCCGACCGATGAAGCATCGCGGTGGCGAGGATCTCCGGGTCCTTCCCCGGGCCGACCGACAGCGCCCGGCGCGCGGCAGCGACGTCGCCGCACAACTCCGTCACCCGGGCGATCATCTCCGCGCGCGGCGCCGCCAGCTGCGGAAAACGCAGGGCGCCGAGATCCAGCGCCGGCCCGGAACCGCCCACGGCCTTCGTTTCAGACGGGGGCAACAGCACGTACACGCCGAGGACGGTAGCCGGGCGGCGGCGTGACGATCAGCCGGGGCCCAGTGGCGGTCAGAGCAGTGCGGGTCAGAGCGTGGCGGTCAGAGCGGTGGCGGTCAGAGCGTGGCGCTGGACCACCGCAGCCGCACGGCCGTTTCGACGCCGGCGTCCACCGTGACCTCGATCCGCAGGGTGTCGGCCAGCGTCACGTCGACCGCCATCGCGGTCACGGCGCTGTCCCTGACCACTTCGGCAACCGTGGCCCGGAGCGCGGATTCGGCCTGCAGCGCCACGTCGGACGGCACGCTGTCCACGGCGCCCGCCAGCCGTACGGTGACGGTCACGGGCGACCCCGCCGTCAGTCCCAGCACCAGCTCGGACAGGGTGGTCCGCAGGCTCGGCGGCGGCGTCGGCTCGTGCCGGAGGTCGAAGATCGCACTGCGGATCTGCAAGATCGTCTTGTGCAGCTGATCGACATGATCGGCCAGCCGCAGGGCGATCAACGGGGCATCGACCCGGCGTTGGGTGCCCTCCATGGCCATCGCCACCGCGAACAGGCGCTGGATCACGTGGTCGTGCAGGTCGGTGGCGATCCGGTCGCGCTCGGTCAGCGCCTGCAGCTCCCGCCGTGACGTCTGCACCTCCGCGCGCTGCAGCGCCAGGGCGGCCTGGTCGGCGAAGGAGGAGACCACCTGCAGTTCGGCATCGTTGAAAGACGCCGAACCCGGTCTCCGAACGGCGAGCAGCACGCCACCGTGCGCGTCACCGGATCCCAACGGCAGGGCCAGGGCCGGACCGAGGGCAACACCGGTGGCGTCCTCCAGGCTGTATGCGAGGCCGTCGACGTTGCGCGGCACATGATCGGCGAAGACGGCGCCCGACGTCGATCCCTCGATCGGGATGCGTTGGCCCGCGAATCCGTCGGCGTCCTGACCGACCGCCACCGCGACGATCAGCTCGGCCGGCGGCGCGCTGTCCCGCGACCGGGGTGTCGCGGGCGGCAACGCGATGAGGGTGAAGTCCGCTGCGGTCATGTCGCGTGCACGGCTCGCGATCAGGTGCAGTGCGTCGCTGGTCTCGCTGCCCGCGAGCAGTACCGCGGTCACATCCGCGCTCGCCTCGAGCCACCGCTGCCGATCCCGTGCCTGCGCATACAACCGGGCATTGTCGATCGCCACGCCGGCGGCGCCGGCGAGCGACATCACCAGGACTTCGTCCTCCGCCGTGAACGACCGGCCGCCGGCCTTCTCGGTCAGGTAGAGCCGGCCGACGATCGAGCCGTGCCCGCGGACCGGAACACCCAGGAACGTCCGCATCGGCGGGTGGTGCGGCGGCAGGCCGGCGAACGACCGGTGGACCGTCAGGTCGTCCAGCCGGATGGTGTGGCCGTTGCGGACGACGGTGCCGAGCAGGCCCTTGCCGGTCGGGTGGGAACCGATCAGCTGCCGTGTCTCGTCGTCGATCCCAGTGAACACGAAATCGATGAGATCGCCGTCCGGGTCGACGACGCCCAGTGCGCCGTAACGGGCGTCCACCAATTCCAGGGCGGCATCGACGATGCTGCGCAGGGTGACGTCCAGGTCGAGGCCTGAAGAGACCGCCAGCACCGCCTCGAGTAGGGCGTCCACCCGGTCCGCGGCCCGGTCACCGTTGGTCACCCGCTCACTGTCGCACAGGGTGGTCGGCCTGCGCTCCGACGACGGCCACGGTCGCTGACCGGCCCGGATGACCCGCGAGCAGGCGTGTGCGGCAAGGACGTTCGGCCCTGGCTGCGGCGGGCGCCGCTGCGGAACAGTGGGCGCCAGAGAACCGACCGCCGAACGAACAGCATTCCCCGGCGGTGGCGAAGGAGGCTGTTCCGGTGTATTCGAGCGTCGCTGCAGTGGGCAGCCTCGGCCGCAACGAAGTGCGGTCGGTGTTGAACTCGGTGACGAAATGGCTCCCGGACAGTGACGACTGGTCGCTCGACTGTGCCGGCCTCGGATTCGAGATCAGGTACACCGGTCCGGGCGGCCAGCAGGGTAGGGTTGACGATCGCGATCTGCTGGTGCGGTGCGGCCGGATCATCCTCGATCTGCGGGTCGCCATCCGGGCGCGCGGTGTCCACCCGACCGTCCAGTTGCTGCCGGACGACGACGAACCCGACCTGCTGGCCATCGTGCTGCCGCAGGGCCGCAGCGTCCCCACCCCGGACGACCTGGCGCTGTCCGAGGCCATCAAGCACCGGCGGGGTCGGCCGGCGGCGGTGCCCGGGGTGCCTGCCGAAACGATGCTGCGCCTTCGGCAGGCGGCGAAGATGGAGCAGAGTTGGATTGCCACGCTGAGTCACGAGCAGGTGGATGCGATCCGAACCGGATCATCTGTTGCCGAAGTGTCAGCGAACCTGTCGGTGTCCGGGTCTGCGGCGAACGTCCGGCAGCAGGGCAGCCCCGTGACGGCCGTGATCGGCTCGCTCCGCGACCTGCCCACGGCCCGGCTGCAGGCCGGACAGGCGTTGGAAAGGGTGCTGCTCACGGCTACGAGCACGGATCTTGCAGCCACCGTCCTTCCCGATCTGCTGGCGGACTCCGCACGCCGCCGGAAGGTAAGGGATCTGGTCGGCGGCGGATTGTGGCCGCACTGCGTCGTCCGGTTGGGCGATGCCGCGCAGGTGGCCAGCGCTGCCCAACGGTATGGGACCGGCTGACCGACCGGTTGGTAACCCCCCGATGTCACGCACAGTGGCGCATCGCGGGGTCCAAGAAGCCCACTAAGTCTTTTGTGTAACAAACCGATGAAATAGGCCGTTCAGGAACGAAAATAAGGATTGTCCGCTTTACCCTCAATCCAACGAGAGGGAGAGCGATGCCCATACGCCACGGTTCCAGCCGATACGACCCTGCCGCACCCGCCGTCAACGAGGCCGGACTGGTTTCGCAGATCTACCTCGACGCCATGCGACTGGCTCAGGAGAACGGCACGACGCCGTCGAACATCCTCTTCGAACTCCGCCTGGCCAGCATTGCGCACGACGACGAGAAGACCGTCGCCGTGCTCGGTCGCGCCATCAACCTGATGACATTGGACAAGGCGCTGGACGAGCAACGATCCGAAGCGCGCTCGGAACGACGCCGGACCCGCCGCCTCGATCGGTGACGCTCGATCGGTGACGCTCGATCGGTGATCCTCGATCGTGATCCTCGATCGGTGATGCTCACTACCTGAACGATGACCGGCCGGGTGCTGTTCGCACCCGGCCGGTCATCCCTGGAAAATCACTACCCGCGGACGAGGAGTCCTCGAGATCAGCTGCTACGACGCAGGATCGGCCGGAGTACGTCCAGCACGCTCGCGTCGTCGATCGTCGACGGGATCGGCTCGTTGACCCCATCGGCAATGCCCCGCATGGTCTTTCGCAGGATCTTGCCCGAGCGCGTCTTGGGCAGTGCAGGGACGACAGCGACATCCTTCAGCGCGGCAACCGCACCGATCTGCGCCCTGATCAGCGCAACCAGTTCCGCCTGCAGTTCGACAGGGTCACGGTCGACGCCGGACTTGAGCACCACCAGGCCGCGCGGCACCTGCCCCTTGAGCTGGTCCGCCACACCGATGACGGCACATTCCGCGACGTCCGGGTGGCTGGCCAGCACCTCCTCCATGCTGCCCGTCGAGAGCCGGTGTCCCGCAACGTTGATCACGTCGTCGGTCCGGCCCATCACGAACACGTAGCCGTCCTCGTCGACCCGTCCGCCGTCGCCGGTCAGATAGAAGCCCTGGTAGACGGACATGTAGGAGTTGACGAAACGCTCGTCGTCATTCCACAGCGTCGGCAGCGATCCGGGTGGCAGCGGCAGCTTGATGACGATGGCACCGTCCTCGCCCGGCGGAACGGGCTTGCCGAAGGTGTCCAGCACCCGCACGTCCCAGCCAGGCAGCGCCTTGGTCGGCGATCCAGGCTTGATCGGCAGCAGTTCGATGCCGGCGGGATTGGCCACGATGGGCCAACCAGTCTCGGTCTGCCACCAGTGGTCGATGACCGGGATCTGCAGCAGATCGCAGGCCCAGTGGTAGGTCTCGGGATCGAGCCGTTCACCGGCCAGGAACAGGTACTTCAGACCCGAGACGTCGTACGAGGAGAGCAGTTCGCCCTTCGGGTCTTCCTTCTTGATCGCCCGGAAGGCGGTCGGCGCGGTGAACATGCTCTTGGCCTTGTAGTCGGCGACCACCCGCCAGAATTGGCCGGCATCCGGGGTTCCGACCGGTTTGCCCTCGTACAGGATCGTGGTCGCCCCGACCAGCAGCGGCGCGTACACGATGTAGGAGTGGCCGACCACCCAGCCGACGTCGGAGGCGGTGAACATGACCTCACCGGGACCGATGTCGTAGACGTTCGGCATCGTCCAGGCAAGCGCGACCGCGTAGCCGCCACCGTCACGGACAACGCCCTTCGGCTTCCCGGTGGTGCCCGACGTGTACAGGATGTACAGCGGATCGGTGGACTTGACGGTGACCGGGTCGGCGGGCGTCGCGGTCGCGATCGCCTCCGCCCAGTCGACGTCGCTCGGGCCGAGGACCGCTGGTGCCTGCGGGCGTTGCAGGATGACGCAGGTCTCGGGCTTGTGGGTGGCGAGCTCGATCGCCTTTTCCAGCAACGGTTTGTACTCGATCACCCGCTTGCCCTCGATGCCGCACGATGCGGACACGATGACCCGGGGAGCGGCGTCGTCGATCCGGATCGCCAGCTCCTTGGGGGCGAAACCACCGAACACGACGGAGTGCACGGCACCCAGGCGTGCACAGGCCAGCATCGCGATCGCAGCCTGCGGCACCATCGGCAGATAGATGACGACCCGGTCGCCCTTCACCACTCCCAGCCCGGCGAGCACCCCGGCGAACAGCGCGACCTCGTCGCGCAGTTCGGTGTAGGTGTAGGTCTTCGTGGTGCCGGTGACCGGGCTGTCGTAGATCAGCGCGGCCTGGTCGCCGCGGCCTGCCTCGACGTGGCGGTCGAGGGCGTTGTACGAGACATTCAGCTCCCCATCGGGAAACCACCGGTAGAACGGTGGCCGTGAGGAATCCAGGGCTGTTGTGGGCTTCACCTGCCAGTCGATGGCGGCGGCGGCGTCGAGCCAGAACGTTTCCGGATCTTCCACACTGCTCCGGAATACCTTCTCGTAATCGTCCATTTGTCTACCTCCTGCGTGCATCCTGACGGAAACGGACATAGGGCGCTTGTTCGGGAGAGTGTGACGCAGCTCTCTGTAACGAGCATGATGCCGCCGGGTTCCGATTCCGAAAACCCTTCGATCGGACTGCACCGTTCGGGGCGTGCGCGCCCGTCACCCGGTCGGCCCACACCGTCGAGGTCGACTCCCGCACGGCACCTACGGTGGAGCGATGGAATTCCGCGCCCTCGGCCGCTCCGGCCTGAAGATCTCCGCCATCACCTACGGCAACTGGCTCACCCACGGCTCGCAGGTCGAGAATGACGTGGCCGCCAGCTGCGTCCGCGCCGCTCTCGATGCCGGCATCTCCAGCTTCGACACCGCCGACGTCTATGCGAACGGCGCGGCCGAGTCCGTCCTCGGCGAGGCTCTGAAGGGCGAACGCCGCGAGTCCCTGGAGATCTTCACGAAGGTCTACTGGCCGACGGGACCGAAGGGCCACAACGACGTCGGCCTCTCCCGCAAGCACATCGCCGAATCGATCAATGCCTCGCTGCGCCGGCTGCAGACCGACTACGTCGACCTCTATCAGGCACACCGGTTCGACGTCGAGACTCCGCTGGAAGAGACGATGCAGGCCTTCGCGCAGGTGGTGCGGGACGGCAAGGCGCTGTACATCGGGGTGAGCGAGTGGACCGCCGAGCAGATCCGGGCCGGGGCCGCACTGGCGGCAGAACTCGGGATCCCGTTGATCAGCAATCAGCCCCAGTACTCGATGCTCTGGCGGGTCATCGAGCAGGAGGTCGTCCCGGCCTCGGCGGAACTCGGGCTTTCCCAGATCGTCTTCTCCCCCATCGCCCAGGGCGTGCTGACCGGCAAGTACCGACCGGGCAGCGCTCCGCCCGAGGGCTCCAGAGCCACCGATCAGAAGGGTGGCGCCACGATGATCAAGCGCTTCCTCGACGACGACGTGCTCGCCAGAGTGCAGGCGCTGCAGCCGATCGCCGACGAACTGGGCGTGACGATGGCCCAGCTCGCGGTGGCCTGGGTGCTGGCCAACGACAACGTCGCAGCGGCGATCGTCGGTGCGTCCCGGCCGGAGCAGGTGAGCGAGAACGTCAAGGCGGTCGGGGTCCGGGTTCCCGCCGACCTGATGCAGCGGATCGACGAGGCACTGGGCGACGCGATCACCACCGACCCAGCGATGACGGCCAGGAACGCACCGCAGCAGCGACCCGCCTGACAGCGCCCTGCTGCTCAGCCCGCCGCGTCGAGCGTCCCGACCAGGGCGGCCAGGAACTCTTCGGGGCGCTCGAGGAACGGCGAGTGCCCCGCGTCCGCGATGACGACCTCCCGGTACGTCCCGCCGGCCGCCCGGTAGCCGTCGAGCACGAATCTCATCTGGGACACCATCGGCTGGACCGGGCGCTCCTGCTCGCCGGGCCAGCCGGGCACCACGCCCAGCGCGCCCAACCGGGCGAAGTCGTACAGCGAGGTGTCCGAGACGATGACGTCGTCGGCCCCGCGCACCCAGAGGACCGGCGGCTTCGGGTCGAGATCGGCCAGGCTGTCGATGCGGAAGTGCGTGGGCGCCCACGTGTTCATCACCCCCCTCTTGCCGGGCAGCATCCCGGGCCAGGCCCGCGTCGCGGTGGCGTCACCCGGGTAGTTGTCCTCGCCCAGCCGGGTGGACAGCATCGACTCGACGAAGATGTCCAGGTGCTCCGGGACGAACGGCGGCTTGACGTAGTGCGCCAGCAGGACCTGCCGCGGGGACAGTGGCGAGTCGCCCGAGCGGTCCCCGGCTGCCAACTGAGCAACGAAAGCCGGGTTGGCGCAGCCGCCGCCCGTACCGATCCCGGGCGGGTCGAGCAGCCGCCCCTCAGGTCCCGCCGTACCGCCGAATCCGAAGGGCGACACCGGGTTCACCAGGCTGACCGACGCGACATCGCCGGGCGCGTCGGTCAGGTACTGCAGGACGACGCCGCCGCCCATGCTCCAGCCGACCAGATGCACCGGAGCGAGATCGAGTGCCCGGACGGCCGCCGCCACGTCGTCGGCGAAGTCGCTCAGGCCGCGGGTGGCATCCACCGGCGCGGGATCGGTGTCGCCGTAGCCCCGCAGGTCGAGTGCTATCGGCCGGTACCGCTCGGGTAGCGAGAGCATCAGCGGCTGCCAGAACAGGCTGGACGAGACGTTCCCGTGCACCAGCAGAACGGGGATGCCCTTCCTGCCGTCGATCTCGAGGACGTTCATGGTCAGGCGGCCGGTGTCGACGCGCCGGGAGCTGATCCCGGCCAGCAGTGTGTTCACCGGGTCATCATCGGTGCCGCCGCCATCGGATGCGACCGCGGCACACCGGTCACAGCTTCTCGATGTACGCCTTTGCCTGCCGCAGGTCCATCCCGGTCAACTGCCGGATCAGCCGAAGCGCCTCCAGGGTCTGCCCCGTCTCGACCAGTGACCGGACCTGACGTTCGTCGGCCTTGCTGATGCTGGGCAGGTCGGTGGTGACGCTCGAGCCGGCCGGCTGTTTCGGCGCGGCGGTGGCGCCCAGCTTGTCGGCGATCCGGACGGCGTCGGCGAGTCCCAGGCCGGTCGCCTCCCGCAGCGCCTTGACGGCCTTCACCTTGTCGCCGGCCGCGTACAGGTCGCGCACCCTGGTGGCGAGCGCCGGGTCGATGGTCAGTTGCGTCGGGTCGACCCTGGACCTGGCCGCAGACGCCGTTCTGCTGACGATCAACCACGCCGCGAACGCTGCCACGACAACGACGACGACCCAGAATGCGATGTCCACCCGGTCATCGTAGGGAGCGGCCTTCAGTTGCCGCTGGGCACCGCGTCCCTGGCCAGGACGGTGGCCCGCAGCACGCCGGGCACTGCCTCCGCGAGAACCTGCGCGACGTTCCGGTCGGAGGCCTCGTCGAACTCGTCGCGGATGGTGACGTCGCCGTCCACCACGTGCACCGTCCAGCGCGCCTGGCCGCCGAGGACCTGGAGATGCCGGCGAACATCGGTGGCGACGTCGCTGTCGGAGCGGGACAACATCCGGAGCATGTCCCGCCGGGTCACCACCCCGACCAGCCGCCTGCCGTCGACAATCGGTACGCACCTGCGCTTGTCGTCCACCATCAACTTCGCCAACTCCGACACATCGGCGTCGTGGCTGACCCCGGCGACCGGGCTCGTCATGACCTCGCCGACGGTCTTCGCGGGCCGGCGCTCCGGTGTGACAGAGGCGTCGCCGGCGAAGGCACCGGGGAATCGGTTCCGGATCAGGTCGGCCTCGCTGACGATGCCGATGAGATCCCCGTTCTCGTCGACGACCGGCATCGCGCTGAAGCCGCGGTAGGCCAGCAACTCGGCCGCCTTGCCGACCGTGACTCCCGGCTGCGCGGTGAGTACCGACTTGGTCATGATTTCCCGGACCCGCATGGCGTGCTCCCGTCCTCAGCGGGGACGATAGTCCCGCTGCCCCGAACGTAGGTCCGGACCGCACCGCTGACTGCCTGCGGAGGTCCCGTCCTCCAGGGCCTTTCGGCACGAGCGCCGGCGTCGCGCCGGCGTCATGCTGTGGGCAGGCTGGCCTTCTCAGTTTTTCCGGTTCGGGGCGTGACACACCCGGTCCGGCGAAGATTGCGCTCCAGAACACCTTCGGCGACCCCGTTTGCGGGTCTTTCGGCCCTGTCCGCTTCGCATGCCGAATGAAAAGTTGGTCGCAGTCCCCGCGCCGCGGGGCGGGCCGATCAACTGGGGGTCGGCGGAGGAGAAGAGTCGGATGAGCGAGCAGGAACGGTACCGGGCAGCGGCAGAGGCGAAGAGCGCGGCCGCCAGGAAGTCTGCGCCGTTGTCGCGCCATGATGCCGCCCTCAAGCGCTACCTCGGCGCGGTCCAGTACGAGACTGCCAGCGGCCGCAGCGGGTGGGACGACTGGGTGGCGCCGCCGACCCGTCACCCCGCGCCGGTCGCCAGCGCCGTGCGCCCGGATACCCTGCCGGCCGCTCCGGCGGCCACCCCACGCGCCGACCTGGTGATCGCCGGCATCGACGGTTCGCAGCATGCGGCGATGGCCGCCAGGTGGGCGGCCATTGATGCGGTGCAGCGCAGCGCGGCACTCCGGTTGGTGTACGCCTACTCGTTGCCGGTGGCCGGGTATGCCGGGTACTCCATGGCCCCGGACGACCTCGGCCACCTGATGCGGGTCGAGGGCGAGCAGTTGCTCGGCGGCATGGCCACCGAATTGCGGTCGCACCACCCGGACCTCGAGGTACAGACCCGGCTCGTCCAGGGCGATGCGCTGCTGACGCTGCGGCGCGAATCTGAGCAGGCACGGCTGACGGTGGTCGGTTCCCGCGGCAACGGCCGGATGGCCGGGGTCGTGCTCGGTTCCGTCGCGATGGCCATCACGGCGCACGGCACCGCCCCGGTGGCCGTCATCCCGACGGAGGGCCCGGGCTGGATCGACGACGGACCGATCGTCGTGGGCGTCGACGGGTCGGCCACCAACGAGGCGGCCATCCGCTTCGCCTTCGAGCAGGCCGCGATCCGCGGCGCCGAACTGATCGCCGTGCACACCTGGAACCACCCGAAGCCGGCCGCGATGGTCGACGGCATCCCCGACCTCGCCGCCATGGACCAGACCGAACGGGCGTTGCTCTCCGAGGAACTGGCCGGCTGGCATGAGAAGTATCCCGACGTCGTGGTGCAGCAGCACGTGGCGCACGGCAAGGCGACCGCGGTGCTGCTGTCCCTGGCCCGGACCGCTCAGATGCTGGTGGTCGGCAGTCGCGGCCGCGGCGGGTTCGCCGGGATGCTGCTCGGTTCGACCAGCCATTCGTTGATCACCCACGCCGTCTGCCCCGTCGTCGTCGTCAGACCCGACAGCCTGGACTGACACGCACCCGCACCACCCACCGCACCGCCAGGAACCGCCTCACCCGAGGCACCGCGACAGGAGAGTCCATGCGCACCAACGATTCCGGTGACGGTGCCGGGATGGCCCGCACGCTCTCCCGGCGCAACTGGCTCGCCAGCGTCTGGGGCAACGACCTCGCCCGCGACGTCGATCGCTGGCAGGCTGGCGTCCGGCTGGTCCTGGTCGCCCTCTTCGTCGTGATGCTGCCGGTCGCCGCCGTCATCGGATGGATGGTCGCCTCGAACGACCTGCACAAGGGGCAGAGCCAGTCCCACGACCGGACCGCGACGACCGCGATCCTCACCACTGCGGCCCCGCCGATGGTGTTCACCGCCTCGGGCGTCCCGGTGCTCGGTACGACCGCGGTGCCGGCGCAATGGTCCGCACCGGACGGCAGCACCAGGGTCGGGAACGTCCCCAGCCAGGCGGGATCCGTCGTGGGTACCAGGGTCGACATCTGGGTGGACAAGACAGGCGCGCTCGTCGAGGCGCCACTGAGCTCAACCGGATCCGTCGTGACCGGGCTGCTCGTCTCGGTCGGCATGCTCACCGTCTGGGGCCTGCTGCTGGCCGGCGGAATGCGGTTCTGCGCCAATGCCTTCGATCGGGGCCGCCGGGCCAGGTGGGATCGCGACTGGGACCGGGTCGCCCCGCTGTGGCTCCGGCAGCAGTGACGACGGCAGTGACGACGGGCCCCGCAGGGCCGGTGCGGACCAGCTGACCCCGGCCGGCGCATCGGGCGACTGCAACGCGTCGATCAGGGCCGACGCCCAGTGGACGATCGCGGGCGTATCGATGCCGTACGGCGCCGGATCGAACGGTGCGATCGCTGTCCGACCGCGGTCGAGCAGGGTCCGGGCGCCGCGGGCGTTCCCGCGGGCGAGATGGGTGAGCCCGACCGCGAGTTGGGCGAGCCCCTTCCACAGCCCGCGCTCCGTCCCGACCGACGACTTCCAGGCGTCCTCGAACACCTCGTGGGCATGGAAGGGAAGTCCCCGGTCGAGGAAACCCTGGGCCTCGTCAAGGGTCTCGGCCGGTGCCCGCACCACGCCCTCGGGCGCTCTGGCGACGTCGGGCGATCCGTACGGCAGTGGTCGACCGAGCGCATCCCGCGGCCGGGCGTTCCGGGCGCGACCTTCGGCATCCCGGTCACGGCGGCCGGTGCCACCGTCCTGCCCGCCGGCCGGCGTCACCCGCCGACCGCCGACGGCGCGGCCGAACCGGACGGCACCTCCTCGGCAATGACGGACATCGACAGCAGCGCGGGACCGCCGATGGAGGTCACCATCGCGACGTCGGAGGCGTCGCGGCCGCGTCCGATCAGGATCCGGCCCTTGCGCCGCATGTTGTTCCGCGGGTCGAAGGTCCACCACCGATCGCCGAGCCACACCTCCATCCACGCGGCGAAATCCATCGGCGACGGGTCGGCCGGCACGTCCATGTCCGGCAGATACCCGAAGACGTACCGGGCCGGGATGTTCATGGCCCGGCAGAAGGTGATCGCCAGGTGGGTGAAGTCACGGCAGACTCCGAAGCCCGACGCGTTGACGTCCACCGCCGTCGACGTCGGCGAACTGCTCCCGTACGCGAACTGCAGGTGGTCGTTGACGTGCTGGCAGATGGCCTGCACGCGGCTGTAACCACGCGGCAGCGAACTGAAGCGCGACCACGCCTCCGTACCGAGCATGTCCGGAAGGCAGTACCTGCTCGGCATGAGATAGACGAGTACGTCGTCGGGCAGGTCCTCCGGCGCGAGTTCGGGCGCCCACGGGTCGGCGTCCTCCGGGGCGTCCGGCACGGTGGCCGTCGCGCGGTAGGAGATCTTCGACAGCCCCGCCGGCAGGATGATGCGTTGGCATCGATTACCGTAGATGTCCTGGTACTCGTGGTAGTGCTGATCCGGTCGGCTGGACCACTCCTCTCCCGTGATCTCGATTCCGTCGACGCCCAGTGGCGTCACCTGGAACACCGCTGGGGTGTCCACCTGCGCGTCGTATTCGAAATCGCACCCGACACGCACCTGTCGAAAACCCATGAACGACCGTCTCCGTCCCCGCACACCATCCCGACGGGCAGTCGGTGCGCAACAGCGTAGCCAGGCTATGTACCGATCAGGTTTCACGGCCCACTCGGGGTGATCGGGGCGCGGGTGGCAGCCGGTTGTGACGGGTGCTGCTGGCCGCGACGTCCGCGTACGCTGCTCCCATCAGGAAGTTACCGACGAGTAACCAAGGCGGTCGGCCATGCCGGATCCCCGCTCGATGACGCTGCACGGCCACCGGCTGAGCTACACCGACACCCGCCCGGATCACGATGCCTGCCCGGACGCCGCAACCGCGCCGCCGCCGGCCACGACGATCCTGTTCGTGCACGGGCTGATGAGCTCGTCGCAGACCTGGTCGGACCAGACCGGACGGCTGCACGGGCGCCGGGTGATCGCACCCGACCTGTTCGGGCACGGCGAGTCGGCGAAGCCGCCGGGCGACTACTCGCTCGGCGCCCATGCCGCGACACTGCGCGACCTGATGGACGAGCTGGAGGTTCGCACGGTCACCGTGGTCGGCCACTCGCTCGGTGGCGGCGTCGCCCTGCAGTTCGCGTACCTCTTCCCCGACCGGGTGGACGCGGTGGTGCTGGTCAGCAGCGGCGGCCTGGGTAAAGAGGTCAACCCGCTACTGCGGGCGGCCACCCTGCCGGGCAGCGAACTCGTGCTGCCGCTGGTCGCCTCGAGCTGGCTGCACGGCGTCGGCGACACCGCACTGCGGTACTGGGGGAAGCTCGGGCTGCCGCCGATCAGCCCCAGTTCCGACGAGGCGTGGCGCAATCTGTCCACCCTGGCGGACGGGCCGACGCGGACGGCGTTCCTCGCGACCAGCCGTTCGGTCATCAATGTCGGCGGGCAGACCGTCGCCGCCCGCGACCGGTTGCCCGGACTCCGTTCCCGTCCCAGCCTGGTGATCTGGGGCGCCCGCGACCGGATCGTTCCGTCGTCCCACCTCGAGAACGCCCGCACCGAACTCCCGGACGCCCAGGTGGAGATCTTCGACCGTGCAGGGCATTTCCCGCACCTGGACGAGCCCGACCGGTTCGCGACCGTGCTGAACGGATTCCTCGACGGGTCCGTCAGGACGTCAGGCTCACCGGCCGGCGGGCCGGCAGCAGCAACGCCAACCCGGCACCGAGCAGGCAGATGACGGCCGTCAACAGGAAGATCTCGTTGTACTGGGTGAGCAGGGCCGCCGACACGGCAGCGTTGTACTCGGCGAGCTGCTCGGTGAACTCCGTCTCGCTGACGCCGAACGGCAGCGGAGCGATCAGCGTGGCGGTCAACTGACCGAACCGGTACAGGCCCCACCCGGTGAGGGCGGCCACCCCGACCAGCATCCCGGTCATTCTGGCCACCACCACGGCCGCCGAGGCCACCCCGTGCGAGGTCGGCGGCACCAGCCGGAGCACCGCGGCGGAGACCGGCGCGATCACCAACCCGAGACCGAACCCGGCGATGGCCAGGTCGGTGTCCGGAACGGGCAGCCCGAGGGGGTGCTCGGCCGCCAGCAGGTCGGCGGGCCAGCGGGAGATCAGCAGGTATCCCCCGGCGGCCACGACCAGTCCGGTGACGGCGACCGGTCGCTCGCCCACCTTCGTACCGAGCCAGCCGCCGAGCACGGCGCCGACCGGCAGGAACACCAGGAATCGGGTCAGCAGCAGAACGGCGGGGCCCGAGTCAAGGCCCAGCAGCGTCCGGGCGAACAGCTCCACCATCACCAGGGTGACCAGCAGCGCGGCACCGGCGGCCATGCTGACGCCCAGGGTCGCCAGGAAGCGGCCCATCCGCACGCCCTCCGGGTCGATCAGCCGGACGCGTGCGCGGCGTTCCCAGAGGACGAACAGCACCAGCACGACCACCGCGGCAGCGAGCGACGGCACCCCCCAGGACGGCAGCACACCCCGCGCCGGGTCCGGGTTGTAGAGGCCCACCACCAGCAGCCCGAGACCGATCGCCAGCAGACCGCCGCCGACCAGATCGATCCGGCCCGCCGTCCTGGTCGTCGAACCGGGCGGCACCGTCAGCTGCACGACGAGCATGGCCAGTGCGGTGAGCGGCAGGTTGATCCAGAAGATCCACCGCCAGCTCTGCGGCTGCAGGTCCTCGGTGAGCCGCCACGCGTTGGCCGCTGCCGCGATGCCGACCCCATAAAGGGTCCCCAGCACACTACCCAGCTCTTGGGCCGCGCCGACGACACCCAGGGCGGTCGAGCGGCGGTGCTCGGTCCAGAGATCGGCGACCAGCGCCATGGTGATCGGCAGCAGCGCGCCGCCGGCCAGCCCTTGCAGCACCCGGCCCGCGACCAGCACCGGAACCTGATCGGCGACGGCGGTGACAGCGGACCCTGCCGCGAACCCGACAAGGCACAGTTGGAGCACCGGCCGGCGGCCGAGCCGATCGGAGAGCTGCCCGAGCAGCGGCATCCCGGCCACATAACCCAGGAGGAACCCGGTGACGATCGGCGTCGCCCGTTCCAGCCGGTTCACCGGGATGCCGAGGTCGCGCACCATGTCGACCAGGACGCCGACCACCACATAGGCGTCCAGCGCTGCCAGCAGGACGGCTGCGCCAGCGGCGCTGATCGCGAGCCGGCGGCGGCCCGTCACCCCGGTGGGCTGATCGTGACGGGCTCGTTGAACTCGGAGAGCTGCACCGTGATGGTGGCCGGCGTGCCGCCCGCGCCGTTCACGGTGAGCTTCGCCGACGTCAGCAGCGAACCGGACATGGAGATGGTCAGGACCGCCGTCACATCGGTCGTGATGCCGGGCACCAGGCCGGCCGCGACGGCGGCCGGGACCGTCCCGCTGACCTGCCAGGCGTCACCCTCGGTGCCGGTGATGGACGCGTTTTGCACCGAGGACAGCACGGCGGCGACACCTGTCTCCGGATTCAGCAGGACGGACGGGTCGTAGATGTTGCCGGCCAGTGCGGACGGCACCTTGGCGAAGCCGCCGGTGGCGCCCTTGAGATAGAGCTCGCCGCTGACCAGCGCGAACTCGACTTCGACGAGCTGGCCGAATTGGCTGATGGTGCCCGATCCCTGGGCGTCGCCGGTGGCGGTCAACTGACCCTCGGCCTGCTGCACGGGTACCGCGGGCAGCTCCCCGTCGACGGTGAGGACGAAACGTGCGCTGGTCACCGCCGCCATCGCCGCGGCCGAGTCGGTCAGCAGGGTGTCCACGGACGGGGTGACCGCGGTGGGAGTGGCGGTGTCCGTGGTGGACGTGCAGCCGGCGACCGCCAGCAGGAGCGCCAGGCAGACGGTGATCACGATCGGTCCGCCCGCTGCCCGTTGTGCCGCCTTGGTGATCATGGTCGGGATCGTATCGGGCTCGCCACTCCTAGCCCTGTTCCGGAGAACGCCAGAGGCGCCGACCGCCGGTACGACAGCGGTCGACGCCTCTGGATGTCATCCGAGGGGTGGGATGACGGCAATGTGGTGTCTTGGTGCGGTGGTGCGGTGATGCGGTGGTGCGGCTCAGCCGAGGCGCAGGACCTGGCCCGGGAAGATCAGGTCCGCATCGGAGATGACGTCGGCGTTGGCCTTGTACAGGGCCTCCCAGCCGCCGTCGACCCCGTTGGTCGACGCGATCTTGAACAGCGTGTCGCCCTGGGCGACGGTGTAGGTGCCGTCCGCTGCGCTGGCCGGGGCAGCGGCCGGCTCGTTCGAGCTGGAGTCGCTGCTGCTCGAGTCGTCGCTGTAGCTCGCATCGCTCGAGCTCGAGTCGTCGCTGTAGGTGCCGGCGTCGCTCGACGAATCGGTCGACTCGGTGCTGCTCGAGTCGTTGCTGCTCGAGTCGTTGCTGCTCGAGTCGTTGCTGCTCGAGTCGTTGCTGCTCTCCAGCGGCGCACGGGTGCTGCGATCCGCAGCCTGCGGCGCGTCGTTGCTGGCGGGCGCGCTGCCGGCACCCGAGTTACCGCCCGGGGCCTCCTGGCCACCGGCATGGGCGCAGGCCCAGGCTCCCCAGCCCTGGCCGGCGAGGGTCTTCTCGGCAACGGCGATCTGCTGCTCGCGGCTCGCGAGGTCGGCGCGCGGGGCGTAGTCCTGGCCACCGTAGGCATCCCAGGTGGACTGCGAGAACTGCAGGCCGCCGTAGTAGCCGTTGCCGGTGTTGATGGACCAGTTGTTGGTGCTCTCGCACTGGGCAACTGCATCCCAGGTCGACTCGGGGGCGGCAGACGCCGACCCGGCGAAGCCGAGTGCTGCGGCGCCGGCGACAACGCCGACGGTGGCTCCGCGGAGCGCGTACACGCGTGCTGCGGAGGGCTTGCGGTGGCGTCCGGTGAGACGTCGGTTCATGGTGTGTGTTCCCCTAGCTGCGCCTGCGAGGTGAGCTGTCGGGTTCGGGCGCGACGCATCCGTGGTGGTGACCGGATGTGTGCAGGGGATCGCCCGTCCAGCCCCGCTGGTCAGAGTCCAGTGGGCCGGATTAACCCCAAGGGAGCCGTGGCTCCCGCAATAGTGGTTTCCCCGCTGCTGTCCAGGCCTTTCCTGTTCGTGGGTCTCCGGGACAAATAGGACAGCACTCGGCGCGAGTCCCGGAGGTTTTCGTGGTAGGACCAGTGCGATACACCGGCCGATCCAGACCATACGGACGGCTCCTGTGAAGTCCAGAGGCCGAATACCGACATAACGGAATGATAACGATCACCCATGAGCCGAGAAAAACCGCGTTTCCGCAGATTGCTTGGGGTGCACCAGGCACGCGTGGTCTGCCGTGCTCTGGACAGCAGATTTCGCCGAATTTCACCCGATCGGGGGAACGTCAGCCTGGTCTCGGGAGCTGTTGCGCGGCACGGGGTCACAGCTGATCACGCGGTCGGCCGGGCAACGACCCGGCTGACCCAAACCCATCCGCTCGGCCGTGATGCACCGGGCCGTGATGCACCGGGGCGCCACGCAGCGGGCAGTCATGCACCGGGCCGTCATCCATCGCGACGCAACCACTCGTTGCACCCCGCTCACCGAACCGGAGCCGACAACTGATGGCCACTGCCCCGCGCAGCACTGTCGACAAGCTGCTCCCCGGACTCGCCCAGTTCCGGGGCTACCAGCGCAGCTGGCTCCGCGGGGACATCGTGGCCGGCTTCACCGTCGCCGCGTACCTCATCCCGCAGGTGATGGCCTACGCCGAACTCGCCGGCCTCCCGCCCGTGGTCGGCCTGTGGTCGATCATCGGACCGCTCGCGGTGTACACGTTCCTCGGGACGTCCCGCCAGCTGTCGATCGGCCCGGAGTCGACGACCGCCCTGATGACGGCCGTCGCCCTGATGCCGATCGCCGCCGGTGATCCGGGCCGGTATGCCACCCTCGCCACCACCCTCGCGCTCGCCGTCGCGGGACTCTGTTTCCTGGCCAGGTTGGCCAGGCTCGGCTTTCTGGCCGATCTGTTGTCCAAACCGGTGCTGGTCGGGTACATGGCCGGCGTCGCGGTGATCATGATCGCCAGCCAGCTCGGCAAGATCACCGGCGTCAACGTCACCGGTGACGAGTTCATCCCGCAGATCGAATCGTTCGTCGCCGGCATCGGCGGCATCCACGGGCCGACGCTGGTGATGGGCCTGATCCTGGTGGTGATGCTGTTCGCCTTCAAGCGGCTGATCCCCACGCTTCCGGGGCCGCTGATCTGCGTGGCGCTCGCCGCAGTGGTCACCTGGGTGTTCGCCCTGCAGGAACGCGGGATCAAGGTGGTCGGCGACGTCCCCGTCGGGCTTCCGGTGCCGTCGCTGCCCAGCCTGGCCGACATGGCGATCCTGATCGTGCCCGCGCTCGGCATCACCCTCGTCGGTTACACCGACAACGTCCTCACGGCACGGGTTTTCGCGGCCCGGGCCGGGCTGGAGATCGACGCGAACCAGGAGTGGACCGCACTCGGCGCCGGCAACGCCGTCGCCTCGCTGTCGAGTGGCTTCCCGGTCAGCTGCAGCGGCAGCCGGACCGCACTGGGCGCCGCGGTGGGCAGCAAGACCCAGCTGTACTCGATGGTCATGCTGGGGTTGATCATCCTGACCCTGGTGGTCGCCGGCCCGTTGCTCGCCCTGTTCCCCAAGGCCGCGCTGGGCGCGCTGGTCATCTTTGCAGCGGTCAGCCTGATCGACGTCAAGGAGCTGCGGCGGATTGCCAAGTTCCGGCACAGCGAGCTCCTGCTGGCAGCGCTCACGACGGTCGCCGTGCTGGCGCTCGGCGTGTTGTACGGGGTGCTGGCAGCGGTTGCGCTGTCCATCCTGGATCTGCTCCGCAGGGTTGCCCGCCCGCACGACGGGATCCTCGGATACGTCCCCAAGATGGCCGGCATGCACGACGTGGACGACTACCCGCTCGCGCGTCAGGTGCCCGGGCTGGTCGTGTACCGGTACGACGCCCCACTGTGTTTCGCCAACGCGGAGGACTTCCGCCGGCGGGCGCTGGGTGCCATCGACATCGCCGGCGAGTCGGTCGACATCCACGGCCAGAGTCACGAGCCCGCCACGGTCGAGTGGTTCGTGCTCAACGCCGAGGCCAACGTGGAGATCGACATCACCGCCGCGGACGCACTGGAACAGCTCCGCCGGGAGGTCACCGGGATGGGCATGACGTTCGCGATGGCCCGGGTTAAGCAGGACCTGCGTGACGACCTGATCCGTGCCGGCCTGGTGGACAGCGTGGGCGAGCACCGAATCTTCCCGACGCTGCCGACGGCGGTCACCGCCTACCTCGCCGCGTACCAGGAACGGCACGGCCATCTGCCGCCGGGCGTCCGGGCACCGACCCTGCCGGGTGATCCAATGGAGGCCGACGACACCCCCCGCTGAGGCGGTTGGCGGGGCCGGCACGGGCGACCGGCAGAATGGTCCGATGCCTGTCCCCCGAGTGTTGTGCATCGTCCTTGCCGGCGGCCGAGGATCGCGTCTCGGCCCGCTGACGACAGGCAGGGCCAAACCGGCGCTGCCGGTGGGGGGCAACTACCGGCTGATCGATCTCGCGCTGTCCAATGCGGCGCACAGCAGCCTGATCGACGTCTGGGTACTCGAGCAGTACGAGCCGCACCTGCTCAATGAACACCTGTCAGGCGGCCGGCCGTGGGATCTCGACCGCACCCGTGGCGGCTTCCGCACCCTGCCCCCCTTCGAGGGTCACGACACCGACGGTTTCGCGGACGGGAACGCCGACGCGCTGGCCCAGAACTGGCCGGTGATCTCGGCTTTCGACCCGGAGGTCCTGCTGGTCTGCAGTGCCGACCACCTGCTGGCGATCGACTACCGCGACGTCGTCGCGACGCACCTCGACTCGGGCGCCGACGCCACTGTCGTCTCGACGAAAATGCCTGCGGGCAGCGATGTCTCGCGGTATCTCGTGGTCGATGCCAAGGGTGGCGAGGTGCGCTCCGTCGACTACAAGCCGGACAAGCCGCGCGGCCGGTACGTCGGCACGGAGATCTTCGCCTACCGCCCCGACAGCCTGCGCGACTGCCTGCGCGAGCTGCAGAAGGAGGGCGGTGAGCTCGGCGACTACGGCGAACGGCTGCTGCCCAGGATGCTGGCCGGCGGGAAGGTCGCCGACCACGAGCACCACGGTCACTGGCGCGATCTCGGCACGCCGCAGTCCTACCTCGACGGCCAGCTGGAACTGCTCCGGGACCGCCCGCCGATGAGGCTGGACGACCCGGACTGGCCGATCCTGACCTCGATGCCGTCCAGGGCCCCGGCCCGGGTGCGACGCGGCGCGGAACTCGAGCGGACGTGGCTCTCCCCCGGCGCCGACGTCGCCGGCACGGTGGTCAACTCGGTGATCGGCCCGGGCGTCCGGATCGAGGCCGGCGCCGAGGTCAGGCACTGCGTGATCATGGGCGATGCGGTGATCAGGGCCGGGGCCAGGGTGAGCCGATCCGTGGTGGCCGACTACGTCACCATCGGGCGCAACGCGGTGGTCGGCGCGGTGAACGCGACCCATCCAGCGCTGATCGGGGCGCGCCGGAGGATCCCGGCCAACGCGTCCGTGCCACCCGGCACCGAGGTCGAACCGACACAACCGCGGGACCTGTTCGCCACGACGCGCTAGCGTGAGCGCGTCGCGGGCCCGCGATCACGACCGGCCGGACGGCCACGGCCCCACCGCGCAGTTTCGAGGGAGTTCCCGCATGGCAGCGCCTGGCAGCACAGCAGCCCCTGGCAGCACAGCTCACCGGCACGTCGTCCTCGCGACCGCGGACAGCGAGGCATTCTCCTCGCTGCGCCGCCGCCCGACCGCCCGCTCGGACCGTTACCGGATGGGAAAGGCGCTGCGCCAACAGGTCCCACGCAGCTCGCTCGGAAGGTGGGAGCCGCCGGCGGACCGCCCGGACCCGGTGCAGCAGATCAACGAGTCGCACGAGGGACGCGAGGAGTGGCTGATCCCGCTACGCGTCGGCCGGATGACGGCCAGCCCGTACGGCTTCCTGCGCGGGACAGCTGTGGTGATGGCCGAGGACGTCGCCGGGCTGCCCGCGACCGGCATCACGCCGGTCATCTGCGGTGACTCGCACCTGGGCAACTTTGGCTTCTACGCCTCACCGGAACGCGACCTGGTGATCGACCTCAACGACTTCGACGAGGCGCACCCGGGCGGCTGGGAGTGGGACCTGCGCCGGCTCGTCGCGAGCATCTGGGTCGCCGGCCGGCAGAACGGCGCCACCGAGCAGGACTGCGAATCGGCGGTGACCCAGTGCGTCGCCGCCTACCGCACCGAGGTGGCCGAACTCGCCGGCATGCCGTTGCTCGCCCGGTCCTACCAGCGGGTGGACGTCGACAAGCTGCAGGACACCACATCCCATCAGTCCCTGCGGGAGGAGATCGTCCGGGCCGCGAAACGGGCGAGGACCCGGACGAGCGACCGTGCGCTGCCCCGCTTCACCCAGGAGTCGCAGGGCCGGCGGCGGATCGTCGAGGACCCGCCGCTGATCACCAGGGTGAGCGACGACGACGCCGAGATGCTCGCGCAGGCGCTCGACGAGTACCTGGACACGCTCGCCCCGCACTGGCGACGCGCCCTGGGCGGCTACACGCTCGTCGACATCGCCCACAAGGTCGTCGGGGTCGGCAGTGTCGGTCTCCGCGCGTATGTGGCGCTGCTGGAGGGCAGCAGCCCGGACGACGTCGTGTTCCTGCAACTCAAGCAGGCCCGGCGGTCGGTCCTGGCGCGGTACGTCCACGGCGAGTCCGCGTGGCACGCCCACCAGGGGCAACGGGTGGTCGAGTACCAGCAGGCGCTGCAGACCGTCAGCGACCCGCTGCTGGGCTGGACGAGCGCCGGTGGGCGGCAGTACTACGTGCGCCAGTTCCGGAACATGAAGGGCACGGTGGCGCTGGATTCGATCGACGGCGCCGCCCTGGCCGACTACGCCGGGATCGTCGGGCACCTGCTGGCCAAGGGCCATGCGCGGACCAGTGGAGCGTCGATGATCGCGGGCTACGCCGGCAACTCCGACAAGCTCGACACGGCACTGGCCCGGTTCGCCCGGCTCTACGCCGATCAGACCGAGAAGGATCACCAGGCGCTGGTCACGGCGGCGGAGCGGGGCATCGTGCCGATCGAGCGCGGCATCTGACTCGAGCGCGGCATCTGAATCGAGCGCTGCGCTGACTCGAGCGTGGAATGTGAAAGGGTCCGGGGACGGACAACCCCCGGGCTGCTCCTGCCAGATCGTTCAGCAGGGCCGACTGGACTAATGTCGGCAGCCCGGGGGCCGGTGACTGTCCGGTTTTGCCAGACCGATCCGGTCCGACGGTGGGAACGGCGGCCTAGCGGCCAGCCACCTCACGTGTCCGATACGTCATCAACGTGGGACCACCTCCTTCCTCGTGTACCGCCGAAAGTACGTGCTCCACCCGCGGTGTGCAACGACTTTCACCCGGCAGCGAACATTGCCGGGAGGCGACAGGTGTCAGCGCTGGTCGTACTCGTCGATGACGTGAATCGCGGCTTCCTCGGCGGACGCGCCCGCGCCGTCGATCCCGACATCGTCGGCCACCAGGTCCTCTTCGGTGTCGGCCAGCCCGTCCGAGCTGGAGTCCACCAGCCGCCCGGAGCGGACACCCCCGACCTCCTCACCCGACTCGTCGAACAGGTTGGTCTCGTCCTGCTCCCAGACCTCGGGCTCCTCGGCGGACAGCAGTTCGTCCAGGCTCTCGCCGCGCTCCTCCTCGGCCTCCGTCGGCACGTGCACCGACGGACGGCGGTCGGGCGGGGAGAAACCCCTGTCCAGCATGTCGTCGCTGCCATCGCCCAGCGTGTCGCCCTCGGTCAACTGATCGGTCACCCGGTCGTCGACGTCCGGGCTCGGCTCGGTCTCGTCGATCTGGCTCATCGGTGTATCCCTTCGCATGGTGATCAGGTTGGTGATCAGATTGGTCATCAGGTTGGTTCCTTCGCCCGCCGGTTCAGCCGGTGGGCCCCATCCACGGTAGTCGTCCGGCGGGGACCCTCAGGCGCCGAGCAGGTAGAGCAGGCCGGCCACCAGCACGGCGACAGTCAGCACCACCGAGGAGATGACGCAGGCGATCCCCAGGAACCAGATCCCGCGCAGCCGGCCCGGCAGCAACGGCTGGAGTTCGGGCCGGTCGGTGATCTGCGCGAGCACGCCCGTCATCTGCACGCCCCGCCAGAGGCCGCCCAGAATCCGCAGCGGCCGCGACCGGCGCACCACCTTCGCGGCGACCTTCCCGGCAGAGACGTTGTGCACCAACTGATCCCACATCTCCCGGCCGGTGATGACGCCGGCCAACGCGTCGGTCAGCGCCGCCGGGTCGTCGGCGACGGCCAGCAGCTGCCGGCGTCGCAGGCCGAACCAACCGGCGAGCAGCAGCCCGACCCCGCCGAGCAGCAGCCAGAACGGATCGTCGGGTCCCCATCGGAGCATGCTCACCACGATGACCGCGACGGCCGGCACACCGGCCAGCAGCACGACGGCCAGCGTCGGGTAGCGGGTGGCCCTGATCAACGGCACGAGCAGCGCGACCAACTGCTTGAGCGCCTGATCGCGGGCGTTCGCACCCGCGGCCATCGCCCGGCGGGTCCTCGACACCTGCGCCGGCGCGTCGGCGGCCAAGGGTGCGGGGAGTTGCTCCGGCATCTCGACCGTGGGCTCCGCGGGCTCTGCCGCAGGAGGTTTGCTCAGCGAGATCCGCTCTCCGGGGAGGTCCTGCGCGTCGGGCCCCGTCATCCGACCATCGTCCCGTCCGCCGGGCACTCGTCCTCGCCCGCCTCGGCCGCGCGGCAGTTCTCCGCCGTCAACCTGGCACCGACCGCCTCACCGATATCGGCCAGGACGGCCAGCTGCTCGGGCGTCAGGATGTCGATCACGTACTCCCGAACCGCCCGCACGTGGCCGGGTGCGGCTTCCTCGATCGCTTCCCGCCCGGAGTCGGTGACGGCGACCAGCAGGCCACGGCCGTCGGTCAGGCATTCGCGCCGCTCCACCAGCCGGCGGGCCTCCATCCGCTTCAGGTGGTGGGACAGCCGGCTCTTCTCCCAGCCGGTGGCCCGCCCCAACTCCCCCGCCCGCAGCACGCCGCCATCCGCCTCGGTCAGCACCACCAGGATCTCGTAATCGGCGCTCGACAGTGCCGAGTCACGCATCAACTGCCGGTTCAGCGCGGCCGCCAGCGGCGTGCGCAGCTGATGCAGCGCACGCCAGGCCCGCGCCTCCGACGGCGTCAGCCAGCGGGTTTCCGTCATGGCACCGCACCCTACTCAGCACGGAGTACCCGGCAGGCCGTTCGGCGTGCCGGGTCCCGGGCCGGATCGTCAGTGCTCGTGTTCGGGGATCTGATGCTCGAAGACCGGGACGTCGCCGACGATCGGGTTGGTCCGCCGCGACGGCGCCAGGTACTTCGTCGACAGGTTGACCAGGGTGGCCAACCTGTTCCGGTTGCCCAGCAGCATGACGATGTGCACGAACAGCCACGCAAGCCAGGCCAAGGTGCCGGTCAGCCGAATCGACTTCCCCTTGGCGACGGCGATGTCCGCGATGGCCGCGCGGCGACCGACCGTCGCCATGGTGCCCTTGTCGTGGTAGTGGAACGGGTGCGTCGGGCGTCCGGTGACCAGTGCGGCGATCTGCTTGCCCGCATGCTTGCCGCCCTGCAGGGCCGGCTGCGCCAGCTGCGGCAACGGGTCCGGCAGCAGGGCGACGTCACCGATGGCGAAGATGTTCTTGAAACCCGTGACCCGCAGATCGCTCTCGACGCTGATCCGGCCGCCACGGCCCTGCGGCAGACCCCAGGTGCCGACAACTTTGGGCACCGCGACACCGGTCGCCCAGATCACCACGCCGGCCTTGAGGAACTCCCCGCCGCCGAGCACCACTCCATCCTTCCGCACCTCTTGCACGGAGGTGTTCAGCCGCAGTTCGACGCCGCGCTCGCGCAGTGCCTTCGCGGCGAACTCGCGCAGTGACGGCGCGAACGGCGCCAGCACCTTGTCGGCCATCTCGACCAGCACGATGTGCGTACGCCGCGGGTCCAGCTCGGGGTAGATCGATGCCATCGCATCGTTGCGGAGTTCGGCCAGCGCGCCGGCCATCTCGACGCCGGTCGGACCGGCCCCGACCACGACGATTGCCAGGTCCTCACCGGTGTTCGAGGCGGCCGCGTGCTCGAGGTTGGTGAAGATTTCGTCGCGCAGCTTCAGCGCCTGCTTGCGGGTGTAGATGGCCCGCGAGTTCTCCTCGGCGCCCTTGGTACCGAAGTAGTTGGTCGTGGCGCCCGTCGCGATGACGAGGTAGTCGTAGTCCAGCGTCCCGCCGTCGTGGAACGTGATCAGCTGCTCGTCGGTGTCGATGCCGGTGACCTCGCCCTGACGGAAGCTGACGTTCTTCTGGCGCATCCGGGTGGCGCGCAGGAAGAAGGTCACGTCGCCGGGATTGAGGCCGGCGGTCGCCACCTGGTACAGCAGCGGCTGGAACGCGTTGTAGGTGTGCCGGTCGATCAGGGTGATGTCGACGTCCGACTTCCCCAGGGCCCTGATGGTGGTCAACCCACCGAAGCCGCCACCGATGACGACCACATGGGGACGCCGACGCGCGGTCGACGGGCGGGCGGGGGTGCTCGGTTGGGTCATCATCGTCCTCGGGTTGACGCGTGCCGGATGTGGTGTGCGCCGCCGTGTCGCACGGCTGCCACTCGGGCGGGCCGGATGCGGCGTGACGACGTGAGCCTTGTGGTCAGTGTCCGAATGCGGCGGTGCTTAAACGAACGTGCTTCAACGAACGGTGCTTCAACGAACGGTGCTGGTGCGAACTGCTGCTGCGAACGGTGCTGGTGCGGACGCTGCCGGGACGAACGGACTTACTGGATCGCAGACTGTACCGGCGGACCGGTGCCCGGCCGAGCCGACGGTGGATCGACGCTGGTCACGGCAAGAGCGTAGGTGCCGACCAGCACCATTTCCAAAACGCCCAAAACGCCCTGCCACAACGCCCATGACCCCGCCGACCCCCTCCCGGCGGTGTCGAATCCGGCCGCCGAGGCGAGCACCAGTACGCCGACAGCGGCGGTGGTCAGCGCCAGTCCGACCGCGAACCGCCACCACGGGCGGGGTGCGTGCATCATCGCGAACAGGATTCCGAGCGGGATCATCACCAGCGCGACCACGGCCCCGACCATGTGCAGCTTCGCCGTCAGCGAGACCTGCAGCCCGCCTTCGTCGGTGCGGACCAGGGCCGTGACCACGGCGCCGGCCAGGCCCACCAGGAGGAGCGGTCGGGCGGCTTCCGGAACCGGACGGTATTCCAGCAGCAGCAGCGGACTGATCGCCAGCGACAACGCCCACATCGAGAAGACCCAGCCGGCGCCGCCGAGCCCGTACTGCGAGATCGAGATGTCCGGCGGAAACGGATCGCCGGCGGCCACCTGCATGACAACCCAGCAGATCCATCCGACGAGGGCGCACGCGCGCCCCGCCGTGCGCCACGCCGTGCTGCCGGGTTCCGCACCGCCCGCCGCGGCGCCCGACCCGCGGGTCATTCCGATCGGGTCCCGGCGACGACATCCGACCAGGACGGCCAGCGGTCGACCGGTGTGCTCGTGGTCCGCGCCGCCAGCACCGCCCTGACGATCGCCCGGGACACGACGTCGGCTGCGGCGGCGGTGATCTCGTACAGGGCGACCGCCTCCGGCTGCCCCGCCGTACCGGTGGCAGCGCCGAACACGGTGTCGCCGTCGAACATCGTGTGCACCGGGTTGATGGCCCGCGCCATCCCGTCCTGCGCCACCTGGGCCATCTTGCAGCACTCGGCCTTGGTCAACGCGGCGTCGGTCGCCACCACCGCCAGGGTGGTGTTCGTGATGGACGCCGCGTCCGCGTCGGGACCAGCGGGACCTGCGCCGCCGAAGGCGATTCCGGGCGGGCGGGGAGCGGTGGCCGCCAGCAGCGCGTCCCGTCCCGCGTCGTCCGGCCGCACCGGCGCCGGTCCGTCGGCTGGATGTAACAGTCTGGCGCCCAACAGTTCTCCCGTCGCCGGATCGATCGGCGAGCCGGCCGCGTTGACCGCCACGAGTGCGGCGACGGTGAATCCCGAGCCGGTGACGACGGAGGCGCTACCCATGCCGCCCTTGAGGTTGCTGATAACCGCGCCGGTGCCGGCACCGACGGAGCCCTCCCCGACCGGCCGGTCACCGCCCCGGCGCGCATCCGCGAGCGCCCCGATCCCGAACTCCCGGGTGGGCCTGGCGGTGAAGTCGCCGCCCCTACCGAGATCGAACAACGCGGCGCCGGGCACCAGCGGGACGACCGCGGTGGGGTCCGGAGCCACCTGCAGCCCCACTCCGTCGGCGGCCAACTCGTCCATCACCGCGGAGCAGGTGGCGAGCCCGAAAGCGCTGCCGCCGGTCAGCACGATGGCATGGATCCGCTGTACCGAGGCGGTCGGGTCGAGCAGATCGGTCTCGTGGGTGGCGGGTCCGCCGCCGCGGACATCGACCCCTGCCGTCATTCCCCCGTCCGGCGCCAGGATCACCGTCGTACCGGTGAGAAGCCCCTCACCGACAGCGGTGTGGTGCCCGACCCGCAGGCCGGCGATGTCGGTCAAACCGTTGTGCGGACCCGGTTCTCCAGCCCGCGTCACAGGGCCTGGGCGGGACGGACCAGATGGTTCTGGCCCAGGCTCCCGCTCTGCAGCGCCCGGAACCTGGCCAGCTCCGACTGGTCGATGCCGTAGCCGTGCTCGGTCGACGGGAAGGCGCCGGACCTGACCTCCTGCGCGTACTGCGCGACGCCCTCGTTCATCGCGTCCTGCAGATCGGCGTAGCGGCGGACGAACTTCGCGCCGGCGCCGTCCCTGATGCCCAGCAGATCGTGGAAAACCAGCACCTGGCCGTCGGTGGCAGGACCGGCGCCGATTCCGATGATCGGAACCGTCATCCGCGGCATCAATTCGGCCGTCACCGCAGTGGGCACGGCCTCGAAGACGATGCAGAAGCAGCCGGCGTCCTGCAGGCCGAGCGCGCCGCGGGCTATCCGCATCGCCGATTCCGCGGTGCGTCCCTGCGCCCGGTACCCGCCCAAAGAGGTCGCCGACTGCGGGGTGAGCCCGACGTGACCGACCACCGGGATACCGGCACCGACGATCGCCCTGGCCCGGCTGATCGAGCTGTCGTCGCCACGTTCCAGCTTGACCGCGTCGGCGCCGGCTTCCTTGACGAACCTGACGGCGGTGGCAATGGCCTGCTCGTCGCTGCCCTCGTAGGAGCCGAACGGCAGGTCCGCCACCAGCAGCGCGTGTTCGACCCCCCGCCTGGCCGCCTTCGCCAGTACCAGCATCTCGTCCGTTGTCACCGACACGGTGGACGGGTGGCCCAGCACCGTCATCGCACCGGAATCGCCGACCAGGACCATGTCGACCTCGGCCGCCTCGGCCGCACGTGCACTCGGGTAGTCGTAGGCGGTCACCATGACGATGGGCCGCCCGGCACGCTTCATCGCGTGCAGATTCGGAATGGTCACCGGCCGCCGATCGGCCGGCAGGGATGGTTGGGTCAACATCGGCTGCTCCTTTGCTACCGCCGTGCCCTGCGGAATGCTGATCTGTGCGGTGTCAGTACGACGGGTGGTCGGACCTGCGGGTGGTGGTACTGCGGGTGGTTTCGACGTGTGGGGTGATCATGGCTCTCGGTGCCCCACCGGCGCTCATTCGGAGACCTGAACTGGTTGATCCGTCCTCTGACCGACGATCATGCTCGCTGCGCCAGCAGCAGTCGAGCAGGATGAACGCGATGTGACGGACTCCACCGCCGAGACGGTTGTCAGCCGGCGGACAGCGGGATGTTGTCGATCAACCGGGTTCCGCCGATCTCGACGGCGACCGCGAGGATGGTGGCGGTGGGGCCGAGAGTCGCGACCGGCTGGAAGCGTGCGGCGTCGACCAGGGCCACGTACTCGGGCGCCAGCCCCGCCGCAGTGAAGCGCTGCTCGGCGATCCCGGCGATCTTTCCGGCATCGCGCTCGCCACCGGCGACAGCGGCCGCTGCGGCGTCCAGGGCGCCGGGAATGACGGCGGCGCGGATGCGGTCGGCCGGTGACAACCGGCGGTTGCGGCTGGACATCGCCAGCCCGTCCGGCTCCCGAACGGTCGGCACGGTGACGATCTCGGTGTCGATGTTCAGGTCCGCCACCAGCGCCATCACGACCCGCGCCTGCTGGGCGTCCTTCTGGCCGAAATAGGCGCGGTCGGGTTGGGCCATGTTCAGCAGCTTGCACACCACGGTGGTGACACCGTGGAAGTGGCCGACACCGCGCCGCGCGCCTTCCAGGGTCTCCACGATTGGCCCGTGCAGTTGCACGGATGCGCTGAATCCGGGCGGGTAGACCTCCGCGGCATCGGGAGCGAACAGCAGGTCGACACCCGCTCCGTCGGCCATCCGCGCGTCGGCGGCCTCGTCCCGTGGGTAGGCGGCGAGGTCCGCCGCGTCGTTGAACTGGGTGGGGTTGACGAAGATGGACATCACGACGACGTCGTTCTCCGAGCGCGCCCGCCGGCAGAGTTCGAGATGACCGTCGTGCAACGCGCCCATCGTCGTCACCAGCCCGACGGACCCGGTCGAGCGGTGCGGCCGCAACGCTGCGCGCAGTTCGCGCACCGTGCGAACGATCCTCATCTGCTGCGCTCCGTCTGGTCGGGGCCGGGTCCGGCGGAAGCCTGATCCGGTGGAAGCCGGGGTGTCATGGTTCCAGATGAACGGCACCCGCGGTGCCACCGGCATCGCGCCGCCCCCGCAGTGCCGCCATCCTCTCGGTCGCGGCGACCATGGCGTCGAAGAGTGCGGTCAATTCCGGGGTACGGGTCGCCACCACGTCCCGGTGCCGGCCGACGGTCACCGCATCGCCGCGGGCCACCGGACCGGTCAGCGCCGCCGGCCCCTTGCGTCCCCAGTTCTCCAGCGCCGCCCTGGCCAGCGGCAGCAGCACCTCGGGCTCGAGTCCTGCGGTCGACATCAGTTCGGCCGCAGCACTTTCCAGCGTCACGAGGAAATTCGCAGCCATCACCGCGGCCGCGTGATAGGCGACCCGGTCGGCCTCGGCGACCTCCACCGGTCGCAGGCCGATGGCCGTGGCGAGACTACGGGCCACTTCGAGCGTCGCGGGCGACGAGCCGGCAACGGCGGCCCACACCCCGCGGAAGTCGGCGCCGTCCGGCGTCACCGTCATCAACGGGTGGACGCTGAAAGCCTCCCGATCGCCGAGGGCGTCGAGACCGGTGGCACCGGAGCAGTGGCCGAGCAGCGGCCCGGGGACAACGATCGACGCCGCCTTCGCGATGACGTCATCGGGTACGCAGAGCAGCACGACGCCGTCACCGATTCCGCGGTAGCCGCGGCCGTGCGGACCGGACACCGGGCGACCGGCCGACCGCAGGGCCGCGGCCAGGGCCTGCCCGAGGCGACCGGGGCCGACGACGGCGACCGGCTGCACCTCAGCCCTGGTCCGGCCGGCCCTGCTGTCCGGGGGGCGGCTGGTTCGGGTACGGCGGCCTGCCCGGCTGCTGCGGCCCGCCCGACTGCTGGGGCGGGTAGCCATACCCCGGCGCATCCCGGCCGGGGTAGCCCTGGGTCGGGTAGCTGCCGCCGAGCTGTGGCTGCGACTGCTGCTGGCCCGGCGGCATGGCGGGCCGCTCGGGTGAGGCAGCGAGTTCGGCCCGGTCGCGGTTCGCCGCCAGCCGCGCGGCGTCCTGTTCCTCGATGGTCACCGCCGCTTCGCGCTCGACCGCCCGGACGGCCTCGGCGACCTCCTGGGCCGAGGTGCCCTCGAACCAGTCAGCGACGTCCTCGTCGATGTCGCCGGGACGCGGTTTCGGCTTGGACGGATCGACCGGGTCGTCCGCCGGCGGCTCGTACCGGAACACGCCGTCGTCGCCCTTTGTCCCCAGCATCCTGGCGAATCCCTCGAGCGACTTGGAGAAGTCGCTCGGGATCATCCACACCTTGTTGGCGTCGCCCTGCGCCATCTGCGGGAGGGTCTGGAGGTATTGGTAGGCAAGGAGTTCGGGCGTCGGCTTGCCCGCCTTGACCGCTGCGAAGACCTTCTCGATCGCCTTGGCCTGGCCCTGCGCCTGCAGGTATCGGGCGGCCCGCTCGCCCTGCGCCCGCAGGATGCGCGACTGCCGCTCGCCTTCCGCGGCGAGGATGGACGACTGCTTCGCGCCCTCGGCGGTCAGCACGGCGGCCTGCTTCTGACCTTCCGCCGTCTTGATCGACGATTCCCGCAGACCCTCGGAATTCAGGATCATCGCGCGCTTGTCGCGATCCGCCCGCATCTGCTTCTCCATCGCCTCCTGGATGGAGGGCGGCGGGTCGATCGCCTTGAGCTCCACCCTGGCGACCCTGATCCCCCACTTGCCCGTCGCCTCGTCGAGCACGCCGCGGAGCTGGCCGTTGATCGAATCCCGGCTGGTCAGCGTCTGTTCCAGGTTCATCCCGCCGACGACGTTGCGCAGGGTGGTCGTGGTGAGCTGCTCGACGGCGACGATGTAGTTGGCGATCTCGTAGACGGCGGCGCGCGGATCGGTCACCTGGAAATACACCACGGTGTCGATGGAGACCGTCAGGTTGTCCTCGGTGATGACGGGCTGGGGCGGGAAGGACACGACCTGCTCACGAAGATCGATCCTGGCCCTGATCCGGTCGATGAAGGGCACCAGCCAGACCAGCCCGGCGCCGCTCGCCTTGTTGAACCGGCCGAGCCGTTCGATCACCGCGGCCTGCGCCTGCGGGATCACCTTGACCGAGCGAATGAGTGTCACCACAACGAGTACGGCGACGATGATGGCGACGATCAGAACTGGATCCATGAATTCACGGCCCCCACATCACGACCGCGGTGGCACCGCGGACCTCGACGATGGTCACCGTGGTGCCGGGTGGCAGCGCACGATGACCTTCCATATTGACGGCGGACCAGACCTCTCCGCCGATCTTGACCTGCCCGCCGTCCGCATCGACCGTTGACACCACGGTTCCCTTGGAACCCACGATGGCCTCGATCCCGCTGCGGATGTTCGACGGCTGGTAGTACTTGCGCAGCAACACCGGTCGCAGGCCGAGCACCAGCGCCACGGACGACAGCGCGAAGACGATCAACTGCAACCACAGGAGCTCCGGGAAGAAGACAGCGAAACCGGCCGTCACGAGTGCGCCGCCGCCCAGCATGAGCAACACGAACTCCCCGCCGAGCACCTCGGCGATCGAGAGCAACACGGCTCCGCTGAACCAGATCCATCCGGACATAACTTCATCATGCCAGTGCGGGCCAGCCCCGGACGGGGTCTTGCCGGCCCCGGCGCGCCCGGCCGACCACAACGAGCCTCCAGCAGGCGAAAAGTGGTTCGGATTCGCCCATTTCCACACTTTATGGGCATAACACCGGTGCATTGTCCTTTCGCACGGCGAATGCACGGAACACATGCCATGGTGTGCCCGGCGAACCCAGTTCATCGTCCACGGGCCCGACCGGACCCGAGGACGGGAAAGCGGTTTCTCCGATGGTTGCCCGGGGAAACAACGGGCCGATCAGGCTCAGGTCACCGGCAGGAAACGTCACGAGGAAGTGGCCCAATGGTTGCAGATACCGAAACCGTCCGAACCGATCCCGACCAGCCCCCGGTGGCGATCCGGCAGCGAACCAGGCTGACCCCGACGGCGCGGGTGACCTATCTGGTCATCGCACTGCTCGGCGGATTCTCCTGGGTGATGATCGCGATCATCCGGGGGGAGCAGGTCAACTCGGTCTGGTTCGTCTTCGCCGCCGTCTGCACGTACATCATCGCGTTCCGCTTCTATGCCCGGCTGATCGAGTACAAGGTCGTCAAACCGCGGGACGAGCGGGCCACGCCGGCCGAGAGATACTCGAACGGAAAGGATTTCGATCCCACCGACCGTCGCGTGCTGTTCGGTCACCACTTCGCCGCGATTGCCGGCGCCGGCCCCCTCGTCGGCCCCGTGCTGGCCGCGCAGATGGGCTACCTGCCGGGCACGATGTGGATCATCATCGGCGTCGTGCTGGCCGGCGGGGTGCAGGATTACCTCGTGCTGTGGCTGTCCACCCGCCGCCGCGGCCGGAGCCTCGGCCAGATGGCGCGGGACGAACTGGGCCGGATCGGCGGCGTCGCGGCGATGATCGGCGTGTTCGTCATCATGATCATCCTGATCGCCGTGCTGGCGCTGGTGGTCGTCAACGCGCTGGCCGAAAGCCCCTGGGGCGTCTTCTCGTTGCTGATGACGGTGCCGATCGCGTTGTTCATGGGCGTGTACCTGCGGTTCCTGCGGCCCGGGCGGGTGTCGGAGGTTTCGCTGATCGGCGTCGCACTGCTGTTGCTGGCGATCATCTCCGGCGGCTGGGTCGCCGAAACAGACTGGGGCCAGAGCTGGTTCACGCTCAGCAAGGTGACCATCGCCTGGGGCATCGTGATCTACGGCTTCGCCGCCTCCGTGCTCCCCGTCTGGTTGCTGCTCGCGCCCAGGGACTACCTCTCGACGTTCATGAAGGTCGGCACGATCGTGCTGCTCGCGGTCGGCATCCTGGTGGCGCGGCCGGTGGTTCAGATGCCGGCGGTCACCTCGTTCGCCACCGAGGGCAACGGACCCGCGTTCGCCGGCTCGCTGTTCCCGTTCCTTTTCATCACCATCGCCTGCGGCGCGCTGTCCGGCTTCCATGCGCTGATCTGCTCCGGGACCACCCCGAAGATGATCGAGAAGGAAAGCCAGACAAGGATGATCGGCTACGGCGGCATGCTCACCGAGTCGTTCGTGGCGATCATGGCGCTGGTCACCGCCGTCATCCTCGACCAGCACCTGTACTTCGCACTGAACGCGCCGGTGGGGTTGACCGGCGGCACCCCGGAAACCGCGGCCGACTACGTCAACGGGCTCGGCCTGACGAGCCCGCCGGTGACGGCCGAGTCGTTCACCCAGGCCGCGGCCGACGTCGGCGAGGAGTCGATCATCTCGCGCACCGGCGGCGCCCCCACCCTCGCGTTCGGCATGTCGGAGGTCCTGAGCAGCGTCGTGGGCGGCGCCGGCCTCAAGGCGTTCTGGTACCACTTCGCGATCATGTTCGAGGCGCTGTTCATCCTGACCACGGTGGACGCCGGCACCCGGGTGGCCCGCTTCATGCTGTCCGACTCGATCGGGAACATCCCCGGTGCACGGAAGTTCCGGGATCCGTCCTGGCGGATCGGCGCGTGGACCTGCTCGCTACTTGTCGTGCTCGCCTGGGGAGCCATCCTGCTGATGGGCGTCACCGACCCGCTGGGCGGGATCAACACCCTCTTCCCGCTGTTCGGTATCGCCAACCAGCTGCTGGCGGCCATCGCGCTGACCGTGGTCTTCACCGTCCTGATCAAGAAACGGATCTACAAGTGGGCGTGGATCCCTGGCGTGCCGCTGGTCTGGGACCTGATCGTGACGCTGACCGCCTCGTACCAGAAGATCTTCTCCTCGGTCCCCGCGATCGGCTACTTCACCCAGCACAACAACTTCGTCGCCGCCAAGGAATCCGGCGCGCAGACGTTCGGCACCGCCAGCAGTCCGGCCGCGATCGACGCCGTCATCCGGAACACGATGATCCAGGGCATCCTGTCGATACTGTTCGCCTCGCTGGTGATCATCGTCGTGCTGGCGGCCATCGTGGTCTGTATCCGGTCCATCCGGGCAGGCGGTCTGCCGACCACCGAGGAGCCGGACGAGCCGTCACACATGTTCGCGCCCAGCGGATTCGTGACGACACCGGCCGAGAAGGAGGTCGCCGCTCAGTGGGCGGCGACCGGCCGAACCCCCGCCCGGTCGGGTGGCGGCCATGGCTGACCTGCGGCGGGCGGGCAACGGGATTCGGTGGTGGATCTCGTCGGTGATGGGCGACAACGCCTACGCCCGTTACTGCGATCACCTTGCGAGCCGCCATCCCGGGGCACCGGTTCCGACGGAGAAGCAGTACTGGCGGGACCGGTACGCGGCGATGGACGCCAACCCGGGGGCACGTTGCTGCTGACCGGACTCGCCGTCCTGATAGCCGCAGCCTCAGGGCTGGGCGACGAAGTCGATCAGCTGCTCGACCGCGGTGATCAAGGGCGTGTCCAGGTCCCGGTAGCTGCGAACCGCCCCGTTCACCCGGCCCCACATTTGCCTGGTGTCCGGCATGCCGAGGGCGGCGCAGACGCCGGTCTTCCAGTCGACGCCGCGCGGGACGTCGGGCCAGGCCGCGATGCCGACCGCGGACGGGCGCACCGCCTGCCAGATGTCGATGTAGGGGTGCCCGGTGATCAGCACCACGTCCCGGTGTGCGGCGAGAACCGCGTCGGCGATACGGCTTTCCTTGGATCGCGGCACCAGGTGATCGACCAGGACGCCCAGCCGGCGTCCCTCCCCGGGGCCGAACGCCGCGACCGCCGCCGGCAGGTTGTCCAGCCCGTCGATCGGCTCGACGACGATGCCCTCGACGCGCAGGTCGTGGCCCCAGACACGTTCCACCAGGGCCGCGTCGTGGATGCCCTCCACCCAGATCCGGGCCGCCCGCGCCGTCCGGGCCCGCAACCCGGTCACCACCCTGGAGCCGGACGCGGACAACGCCGGAGCCGCCGCGGCAACCGGGGGCCGGACGAGCGTCACCTGTCGGCCGTCGACCAGGAACGCCCCGCGCTCCAGCGGGAACAGCCGGCGGCGGCCGGCCCGGTCCTCGAGCGTCACGGCGCTGGACGAACAGGCGACCACAGCACCGCAGAACCCGGACAGCGGGTCCTCCGCGACGACGTCGGCGGTGGCGGGCAGTTCGGGAATGTCCCGGACCTGCTGGCGCTGGGCGAGCACGTCGGTCGGGTAAGGGTTGTCGTACCGGCCGGGAGTGCGCGCGGGCCGCTGTCCCCCGCCGCCGGTGGTCCTGGGAGTGGGCACGGCGCAGGACGCTACCTGCCGGCAACCCCGGCGCGGGCGAACCACGCCAGCCGGACGGGTGCGGGATCCCCGACAGCCCCCGTGCACAACCATCGGCAGACGGTGGCGTGACGTACGGTGGCCCTCATGTCTTCAGCCGGCACCCTGCGCGCCGCGACCACGCTGGCCCTGTGGGCTGCCGCGTGGCAGGGCGGCGCCAGTGCGGACGACGTGCTGTCCGCCATCGACGACTCGGGACATCGGGCCGGCGTACGGGCCGCGAACGACGAGATCGCCGGCGTCACCGGCCTGCCCGGTCCCGGCTGGCCCAGCACGGGCTCGGCCGCTCTGCTGCCGCTGCTGCGCGCGGGTGGTCCCGCCGGACTGCTGCTGCCCTACCCGGGTGACATGCGGGGCCTGCCCACCAGTGGCGAGCTCACCGTGGCCGGCCTGGATGCCGGTGCGCTGGTCGTGTTGACCGGCAACGATCTCGCCCTGGTCCCGAGCGACGGCCAATGGCGGGTGTTCGCCTGCAACACCCGGCATCCGGCGCTCGGACTGGCCGAGGCGCACGAGTTGCTGGACACCTCGGTGGGCAGGGCGACCCGGTCACTGACGGCGCTGGATGTGGCCAGGGGCTCCGACTCGGCCCGCGAGCAGGTGCGACTGGTGATGCTCGAGGAAGCCGTCAGCTGCCCGCCGGGTACACCTGCGGCGGCGTCGGCCCTGCTGGCCACCTCCATCTCGCTGCACGCGCTGCTCACAGTCGCCAGCAGCCAGGACACGGCGGCGGTCACCAGCTACGAGATGGCCGCCGTGGACGATGTGCTGAGGCCGCTGGCCATCGCCATCCGGGAGAGCCGCAGGGCCGCCGTCGGCGCGGCTGTCACGGCGCTGCGCGAGCCGAGGAGCTCCGTGCATGCGGTCCGGAGCCGTTCGACCGGGCGGGCCCGCAGGTCGGACTGACCGGCAGGTCGGACTGACCGGACCACGACCGGCGCCGGTTCGCTATCCGTGCGCCTGCTGGATCTCGGCGGTGCCGAAGCCGACGGCGTGGAACCCGCCGTCGACCATCACCATCGAGCCGCTGGTCGCCGGGAAGAGGTCCGACAGCAGGGCGACGGCCGCCCGCGCCACCGGTGTCGGGTCGGAGGTGTCCCAGCCCAGCGGCGCGCGGCCGCTCCATCCGTTCTCCAGGTCGGTGAATCCGGGGATCGACTTCGCCGCCATCGTCTTGACCGGGCCGGCGCAGACCAGGTTCACCCTGATCCCGCGGGGCCCGAGATCGCGTGCCAGGTAACGGGTGACGGACTCGAGCGCGGCCTTGGCGACGCCCATCCAGTCGTAGGCGGGCCACGCCTGCCGGGCGTCGAAATCCAGCCCGACGATGCTGCCGCCCGAGGTCATCAGCGGCAGCGAGGCCACCGCGAGCGCCTTGAGCGAGTACGCCGAGGTGTGCACCGTGGTGGCGACGTCCTCCCACGGGCAGGCGAGGAAATCGCCGCCCAGTGCCGTCGCGGGGGCGAAACCGATCGAGTGCAGCACGCCGTCCAGTCGCGGCACGAACTCACCGACCCGGTCGGCCAGCGAGTCCAGCTGCGCCTTGTCGGTGACGTCGAGCTCGACCACCGGTGCCGGTTCCGGGAGCCGCTTGGCGATCCGTTCCACCAGCGACAACCGGCCGTAGCCGGTCAGCACGACGGTGGCGCCCTGCTGCTGGGCGAGCCTGGCGGTGTGGAAGGCCATCGATGCCTCGGTGATGACGCCGGTGATGAGCAGGTTCTTGCCGGCGAGCAGTCCGGTGCCGAGCTGGTCGGTCATGTGTTCGTCCTCGTCCTGTGGTTGCAGTTGCGGGGCTGGTGCAGGGTCGGTGCGGGGTGACGCGGTGTCGGTGGAGACGTACTGCCCGGCGGGTCAGTGCCCCATTCCGAGCCCGCCGTCGACGGGCAGCACCGCGCCGGTGATGTACGCAGCGGCGTCGGAGGCGAGAAAGCTGACCGCGGAGGCGATCTCGTCGGCAGCGGCGTAGCGGCGGAGCGGAACCTGGGCGATGATCTCGGCGCGCCTGGCCTCCGGGAGCGAGCGGGTCATGTCGGTGTCGACGAACCCGGGGGCGATGACGTTGGCGGTGATGTTGCGCGACCCGAGCTCGCGGGCGATCGACCTGGCCAGACCGACCAGCCCCGCCTTGGACGCCGCGTAGTTGGCCTGGCCGGCGCCGCCGGACAACCCGACGACGGAGGAGATGAAGATCATCCGGCCCCAGCGTTTGCGGAGCATCCCGCTCGCCGCACGTTTGGCCACCCGGAACGAACCGGTCAGGTTGGCGTCCAGCACGGAACTGAACGCGTCCTCGCTCATCCGCAGCAGCAGTGTGTCGTCGGTGATCCCGGCGTTGGCCACCAGCACCTCGACCGGGCCCTGGTTCTTCTCCACCTCGGTGAAGGCGGCGTCGACGGAAGCCGGATCGGTGACGTCGCAAATGACCCCGTTGAGGCCTTCCGGTGGCTCGCCGGAGCGGTGCGTGACCGTCACCCGGTGACCGGCCGTCGCGAGCGACCTCGCGATCGCCAGGCCGATCCCGCGATTGCCACCGGTGACGAGGACTGATCGCCCCGGCTCCGCCTGTGCTGCCACGGTCACGAGCTGTCCTCCGAGTCGCCGCCGAGCCGGTCGTCCGGCCACCGGGCGATCCGCGCACCGGTGCCGCTCGACCCTAGCGTCCGGCGGGGCGGCCGGCAGTCAGGCCCGCTGGGTCCTGGGTTTCCGGGTCTCGGGCTTCTGGTTTCGAGCCAGGGAATCCGCTACGGGATCCGGGAGGTCAGCGCCAGCGCGGCAGCCGAGCCGAGCAGCACCAGCACGGTGCCGGCGATCATCCACGGCCTGGAGACGTCACGCTGCCGGATCTCGTAGCCGATCTGCTCACCGAGTTGCGCATAGACGGACTTGAGTTCCTCGGTGGTGGCAGCGGTGTGGAAGTCGCCGCCCGAGATCTGCGCGATCTGCTGCATGGCCTCGGTGTCCAGCGGCACCGGGATGGTCTCGTCGTTGACGGTGATGGACCCGTTGTCGGTGCCGAAGGCGATCACCGAGACGGGCACCTTGGCGTCCGCTGCCCGCTGTGCCGCGTCCTGCTCGGTGCGGCCGACCGTGCGCTTGCCGTCGGTCATCAGCACGATCCGCGCGGGCGGTGCGCCCGGGTCGCTGCCGTCGGTGGGCCCCGGCAGGGACTTCGAGAACAACTGGATGGTCTGCAGGCTCGAGATGATCGCCTCGCCGGTGGCGGTGCGCTCGTCGAGCGTGAGGCCGGCGATCGACTGCTTCGCGGCGGTCCGGTCCGTGGTCGGACTGACCAGCACGGTGGCGATTCCGGCGAACGAGACGATGCCGAGGTTGACGCCCGGGGTCAGGTCGTCGACGAACTGGGTCGCGGCGTCCTGGGCGGCCGCCAGGCGGTTCGGCGGCACATCCGTGGCCTGCATCGAGAGCGACACGTCGATGGCCAGCATGACGGTTGCCCTGTTGCGCGGCTCCTTCGCGTCGGCGGTCGGCCCGGCGAGCGCGACGGTCAGCAGCAGCAATCCGACCAGCACCAGGGCGGTCGGCAGATGACGCCAGCGGCCGGGCCTTTTCGGGGCGACCCGCTCCAGCATTTCGAGGTTCGCGAATCGCATCGTGTGCCGCCGGGTGCGGCGCTGCGCGAGCAGGTAACCGATGGCAAGGGCCAGCACCAGCAGTCCCGCGGCGAGCCAGTACGGCTGAGCGAGGTTCACCAGGCCTCCCCCGCCCGCGCTGCCCCCGGTCCGGCCGTCGCGGCCGCTGCGCCCGTCCAGCCCCGTTTCCGGGACACCACGAATCGCATCACGTCCGCGACCCAGTCGCCGTCCGTACGCAGCACCAGATGCGCGGCGCCGGCCCGACGGAGGGCGACCGCCACCTGCGCGCGGTGCTCCGCTGCCGCGGCGGCGAAGGCACCGCGCAGCTCGGCGGTGGTCGACACCTCTTTCGTGCGGCCACTTTCCGGATCGAGCAGGGTGACCAGGCCGACCGCCGGGAGTTCCAGGTCGCGCGGATCGAGCACCTCGACGGCCAGCAGGTCGTGCCGCCCGGACAGCGCGCGGAGCGGGCGCTCCCAGGTCAGCGGGCCGATGAAGTCCGACATGACGACCGCGAGACCGCGGCGCCGGGGTGGTCGGCGCAACTGCTCGAGCGCCATCGCCAGGTCACCCCGGTCGCCGGGTTCCGACCGGGGCGTCGAGGCCAGCTGCCGCAGCAGGTGTTGCAGGTAGGGCCGGCCGCCGCGGGCCGGGATGCGGGTCACGCCGTTCCCGCTGGCGACCACGGCGCCGATCCGGTTGCCGCCGCCGCGGGTGAGGTGCCCGACCGCGGCGGCCGCGGCGACCACCAGATCCCGCTTCTCGCAGCCGATGGTGCCGAAGTCCAGGGACGCCGAAAGGTCGGCGACCAGCCAGGTCTCGAGTTCGCGGTCGGCCACCGTCTGGCGGATGTGCGGTTCGGTGGTCCGTGCGGTCACCGACCAGTCCATCCGCCGGACGTCGTCGCCGGGGTGGTAGGGCCGGGCGTCACCGGGTTCGGTGCCAGGTCCTGGGACCAGCCCGAGGTGGTTGCCCTGCAGCAAACCGTCCAGCCGGCGCCGGACGGTCAGCTCGAGGGTCGCCAACGCCGCGTCCAGCCGTGTCGGGTCGGCGGTGCCGGGCGGCGCCCCGGGGTGACTCGGGATCATCAGGCGGCGCCCGGGTGCGTGTACGGGCTGACCTGCGGCAGCGGAATGGCCTGCATCAGGCGTCCGAGGATCGCCTCGACCGGCACGCCGTCGGCCAGCGCGTCGTAGGAGAGCACCAGGCGGTGCCGGAGCACGTCGGGCGCGACGTCGATGACGTCCTGCGGCACGACGAAGTCCCTGCCGCGCACCAGGGCGAGCGCGCGCGCCGCCGCGATGATGCCCAGCGAGGCGCGCGGCGAGGCGCCGTAGGACAACCAGCCGGCCACCTCGGTCAGCCCGTGCTCGGCCGGCGTCCGGCTGGCGAAGACCAGTCGCACGACGTAGTCGACGAGGGCGTGGTGGACGAAGACGTTCGACGCGACCTGCTGCAGGCGCGCCAGTTCGGCGATCGGCAGCACCTGGTTGGCGACCGGCGGGACGACGCCCATCCGGTAGACGATCTCGCGTTCCTCGTCGGGCTCCGGGTAGCCGACCAGCAGCTTGAACAGGAAGCGGTCGCGCTGCGCCTCCGGCAGCGGGTAGACGCCCTCGTTCTCGATGGGGTTCTGGGTGGCCATCACCAGGAACGGGTCGGGCATCGGGAAGGTCTTGCCGCCGATGGAGACGTGCCGCTCCGCCATCACCTCGAGCAGCGCGGACTGGACCTTCGCCGGTGCGCGGTTGATCTCGTCGGTCAGCACGAAGTTCGCCACCACCGGGCCGAGTTCGATGTCGAACTGCTCCCGGCCGGCCCGGTAGATCCGGGTCCCAAGGAGGTCGGATGGGACGAGGTCGGGAGTGAACTGGATCCGCGAGAAGGTGCCGCCGACCACCCTGGCGAACGTCTCGACGGCGAGCGTCTTGGCGACGCCGGGGACGCCTTCGATCAGCAGGTGGCCCCGGGCGAGCAGCCCGACCAGCATCCGCTCGACGAGGCGGTCCTGGCCCACGATCACCCGTTTGACCTCGAACACGGTGCGTTCAAGCAGGGCCGCGTCGTTCGCGGGCGTCTGGTGGACCGGCGGTCGCCCGTCCGGTACTCCGGCGACGGATCCCCCGCCTCGCACGTCTGAGCTCACCAAGTCCTCCTCGCATCGGCCGCCTCGACGGCCGCCTGACTGTCCTTCTCACGCGCCGGGCGGCGCACAGGGCACCGGCCGACCCCACCGGCGGGCGCCAGCAGATCAAGCCAAGATGAGAATCCCGCCCGAACCGGCAGAGCCGGAGCAGCATGCTGCTCACCCCATTGTTCCCTGCACTTCCGACCGGGTGGACCGATCGGCGCGATCAACGTCGCTGCTGCCAGTCCCGCCAGTCGTCCGGAGTGTCGACGTCCGCCGTTTCCAGCGCCGATCCCGCCACCTCGAGAACGGTGATGGGCGCAAGCAGTTCTCGCAGCGCCACCCCTGACCAGTCCTGCCGGACACCCGCCGCCGACGCCAGTGCGCTGCGTCGCCAAACCCCGATCAGGTACTGCCGACGACCGCCCAGGTCGACCAGCACCGCACCGCCGGGCCGATCACCCCGGGCACCCTCCGCCGGCCGTGCCGTGGACAGCGCCGCACACAGCCCGGTAACGGTGTCGCGGGTGACGCCGGGCAGATCGGCAGCCAGCACAGCGACCAGCGCGTCATCGGGCAGGTCGGCGAGCGCCCGGACACCCGCGACGACGGCCGCTGCCGGTCCGCCGCCCGGCGGGTCCTCGGAGACGCCGCTGACACCCGCCGGCAGATTGCGGCCCGGACCGACCACCACGATCCGGCCACCGGCCGACGCGGCCATGGCGATGTCCAGCAACGATCGGTCTCCGAGTCGCAGCGCCGGCTTGTCCGTGCCGCCGAGCCGGCTCCCGCGGCCGCCGGCGAGGATCACCGCGGCCGCCGGTCCGGTCACCCGCCCGGACGGGCCGCGCCGATGTACCCGTCGGTGCGCAACGGGGCGACCCGGACGTACGAACCGGAGTTCGGCGCCTCGATCATCTGGCCGTTGCCCATGTAGATCGCAACGTGGTGAATGGTCGACGGATCGGAGGTGTTGTGGGCGAAGAAGACCAGGTCACCGGGCTGCAGATCACCTTGCGAGACGTGCGGCTGACCGGAGTACTGGTACCCCGAGTAGTGCGGCAGGTAGACGCCGACCTGAGCCCAGGCGTACAGCGCGAGGCCCGAGCAGTCGAAGCCCACCTTCATGTAGTCGCCGTAGCTGTCGGCGACCCCGCCGTCCCTGATCCCGAGCGTGGGACCGGAGGAATCACCGCCGCCCCAGGCGTAGGTGGTGCCCAGATACGCCATGGCGGCGTTGACCACCGTCTGACCGGCGCCGGACCCGGCCGAGTAACTCGGAGCCGCCGGCGGGTCGGCAACAGCGACGGATGACGTTCCCTCGCACGCGATGCCGTTGTCGTTGGGATCGAGAGCCGACCGGTAGCCGGGGTCTCCGCGGTTGATCGGCGCGGCACCGGCTGACCTGGCGTCGTCACACCTGGCGTAGTAGGTCTCGTCCATCGCGGGCTGGGCGGGCGCCGCGGGCGGGGCGGGCGCCGCGGGCGGGGCGGGCGCCGCGGGCGGGGCGGCGGCCGTCGCGGTGCCTTCGCAGGCGATCCCGTTGCCATTCGGGTCCAGCGCCGACCGATAACCCGATTCGCCCCTGGCGATCGGGCCGCGTCCGGCGGCCCGCGCGGCGTCGCAACTGGAGTAGTACGGCTCGTTGTTCTGCGCCGCCTGCCGCTCCTGCGCCTCGCGGGCGGCCTGGTTGGCCGCTTCGCGGGCGGCCGACGCGCGTTCCGCGGCCGCCTCCTCCTCGGCCGCCTGCCGGGCGGCCGCGGCTTCCCGGGCCGCCTCGTCGGCCGCGGCGCGTTCTGCCGCGGCGCGCTGTGCAGCAGCCTGCCTGGCGGCCTCGGCTGCCGCTTCACGGGCGGCCTGTTCGGCCGCGAGTCTGGCTGCCTCGGCGGCGGCCTTGCGGGCTGCTTCTTCCTCGGCCTTCTTCTGCGCCAGCCACTGGTTGTACTGCTGCCGCTGGTTCTGCAATCCGGCGACCTGGGCCAGCGCCGCGCCGTAGGCGGCCTGCTCCTGGTCGCGCTGCGTCTGGAGTGCCGCGAGTTGTTGCTGCCCGCTCTCCAGCGACTGCCGTGCCTCCTGCTGGGCGGCATCCGCGGCGGCCTTGGCCGCGTCCGCCCTCACCTGCGCCGCGTTGGCGGCGTCCAGCGCTGCCCGGGCGTCCGAGTCGAGGTTGGCCTTGTGGGTTCGGGTGCTCTCGAGGGCACCGATGACGTTGAGCTGTGATTCGGACATCTGCCCGAGCAGTTCCTGCCGCTGCAACAGGTCGGTGGCGCTGGCCGACCCCATGAACGCGCTCATCGACCCGAGGACGGAACCCTGGCGGAACGAGGCGGCAGCGAACGCGGCGGCCTTGTCCTTCGCGTCGACGACGGCCTCGCCTGCGGCATCGGCCTCGGCCAGGGCGGTGGTGGCGGCGGATCGGGCGTCGGCGGCATCCGATTGCGCGACCTGGAGGTCGACCGCCGCCTTGTTCGCCAGCTCGGCCTTGAGTTCCATGTCGTTCTTGAGCCGCTCGATGTCGCCTTCGGTCTTGCTGACCAGGCCGGCGAGCCGGCCGACCTCGGCGGCGGTGGCGGCAGCCTGTTGCTGGCTGTCCTCGATCTGCTCGTCCGACGGGTTCACCGGAGGCGGCGGCACGGCGCCGGCCGGCAGCGCGGCACCGACGACAAGGGCTGCCGCCACGACGGTGGCCAGCACACCACCGACCAGGCCGGTGATCGTGCGGGTGGCGGCGCGACCGCGACCCCGGGTGTGGACGGGCACTCGTCGCTCCTCCCCCGCGGTGTCACCGCGGACAGGTGGTTCAGAACGGCACAAACGCCGCAGGCGTACAGAGCGGCGGCCTGTCAAGGCGACACGCCAGTTGCACCATGCCACTTTGGTCCCCCTATTGGCCAGCGGTCACGATGAACACTCTGGTCCCAAATACAACAAATCGTGCAAATCGGGCACAAGATCACCCGCACGGGCGGAACGTGACCGAGCCGGGGAAACTGTGGCGGTGATCGAGAGCACCGTGTCACCGGCGGGGGATGCCGGACCGTCCGGAACCCCCGGGCGTGAGCGGAAACCGGTCACGGATCGTCGACTTCGGGTGCTGTGCTGCGTCGTCGGGGGTACCGGTCTCGGCCTGGTGATCTGGGGATCGTTCCTGCCGTGGGTCGTTTCGGGCAGTGTGCGCCGGTCGAGTTACGCCATCGTCGGAGTGGTCGACCGGCTCGGCGTCGCCGGTGACGGTGTTCTTGCACTGCTTGTGACCGGCTGGCCACTGCTCGGCGTCTTGGCAATGAGCCCGGTCATCGCGGGATGTCTGCGCTGGTGGCGGACGGCCGGGATCCTCTCCGTCCTGGCCGCCCTGCCGGCGGCCGGAGTGTCCATCGCGATCCTCGTCGTCGCGGTCGGCAAGGTCGGGCTCACCGTGCGCCTCGATCCGATCGGGCCGGCCGTGATGACCGCAGGTGCGCTGTTGTTGCTCGCCGGCGGCGTGTGTCTCGCATTCGGTATTGGTTCACCTCATCGGCCTAACCGTTACTCGACCAAACGGGGTTGATCAGTCATGATGTCTGTCGGGGGAATCTTGGCGTCTGAGACGTAGATCACATCTGCATGTGGTCCGTTTCGCGGCGGGGCGCCCTCCTCAACCCGGCAGTGACGAGCAAGCGCACAACGGGCCGCCCCCACGGGCGGTCGGCGGCGGACGCGAGCACGCGCACGACGATTCTCCGAACCACCCGTGTCCGGGACCCCTCCTCCCCGGAACGAAGTCACCGAAGGGATCAGAGTCAGATGAGCGAGCAAGGCGGCCCCTACGGACCCACCGGCCAGGGTCATCCGGGGCAGGCCCATCCGGGGCAGGGCTGGCAGCAGCCCGCACCACCCGCCGGCGGTGCCTGGCAAGGGCAGCCGACCGGACCACAGGGCTGGCAGCCCACCACCCCGCCTGCCGGCGGCCCGGGTGGGGCGCCCTGGCAGGGCCGGCCGACCGGACCGCAGGGCCAGCCGACCGGACCGCAGGGCTGGCAGCAGCCCGGCCAGACCCAGCAGTTCGCCCCCGGTCAGCAGTACCCGACGGGTCAGCAGTACCCGGCCGGTCAGCATTACCCGGCCGGTCAGCAGTACCCGGCCGGTCAGCAGTACGGCCAACCCGGTCCGACTCCGCCGCCGGTCAAGAACCGGACCCCGGTCCTGATCACCGCCATCGCCGTGGTCGTCGCCCTGGTCGCGGCGGCAGCCGTCTACTTCTTCGCCATCCGTGACACCGACACCTCCACTGCCTCCGGTGCCGACACCCCGCAGGACTCGGTCTCGGCGCTGTTCACCACCTTGAGCAACTCGGACCCGATCGGACTGGCCGATCGGCTCGATCCCGCCGAGGCCTCGCTGTTCACCGACCTCAACACCGACGTCATCACCGAACTGAAGCGCCTCGAGGTGCTGAGCCCGGCCGCATCCGCGGACACCATGACGGGCACCACCATCACCGTCCAGGGCCTCACGTTCGACGGTGCTCCTGAGGTCATCAACGATAACCTGCAGATCGTCAAGCTGACCGGTGGCACGGTGACGGTTTCCAGCGATCCGAACAACATCCCGCTGAGCGACAAGATCAAGGACGCCTTCGGCACCGAGATCGACCAGGCGCAGCCGCAGTCGCAGACCGTCAACATCGCCGAGGCCGTGGCCGAGAACGACGGCAAGCCGTTCCGCGTCGCAACCGTCCAGCGTGACGGCGAGTGGTACGTCAGCCTCTTATACACGATCGCCGACAACGCGGTGCACGAAGCGGGACTTGCCAATCCGACTGCTGCGGACCGCATCGCACCGGTCGGCTCCGGTTCGCCGGAGGCTGCCGTCGACGCGCTGATCAGCAAGGCCACCGCCAGCGACCTGGAGGGCGTCATCGCCCTGCTCCCGCCCGACGAGATGGGCGTGCTGCACGACTACGGCAAGCTGCTGATCGAGCAGGCCGACGCCGACGGGCTCAGCTCCGACATGAACGACCTCGGCGTCACCGTCGACGATGTCGCATGGACGACCTCCGAGGTCACCGGCGGAACCAAGGTGTCCCTGCAGTCGCTGACCCTGACCGCGGAGGGCCAGACCGTGACCCTCACCCGTGACGTGGCGGCCAATTCGGTCACCCTGACGGTGCCCGGCGAGCCGGCGGTCACCCTCGACGAGACGACCATCGACAGCTACCTCGGCGACGCGCTCGGCTCCGGCGACCTGGACCCGCAACTGCTGGAGATCATCAAGCGCGAGTTCAAGCAGATCATCGGGCTGGGCATCGTCACCGTGCAGGTGGACGGCCAGTGGTACGTGAGCCCGGTCCGCTCGTTCTCGGACGTCTTCGTCTCGCTGCTCAAGGGTCTCGAGCCCGGCGATGTCGACTACCTGATCAGCCTTTCCGGCAACTGACCCGTCTGGCACTGCCGCCCCGACACGCGGCAGTGCAGACGTCCCTACATCGGCCCCGGATGGATCCCATCCGGGGCCGATGTGCGTCTCCGCGCGTTTGCACGGCTAACAGGACGCGCGTACTGTTTGATCCGCGAGCCGGTCGCCGGCGGCCTTCCGGGGGCGGGTGACCCGCTCGATGAAGGGCGCGAAACAATGGGCCCAGCTTCGCCAGCACCGCCGTTCTGCCAGCACCGCAGTTCGATCAGCACCGCAGTTCGATCAGCACCGCCGTCCGCCAGCACCGCCGTTCCGCCAGCACCGCCGCCGGAGGAACCTGCCGCCTCGTGATGCAAGGAGAGTTCCGTGCCTGCCGCCAGCAAGGACAGCTTCGCCGCCAAGGAAACCCTCACCGTCGGTGAGAACAGCTACCAGATCTACAAGATCGCCGGAGTGCCCGGGCTGGAGAACGCCCAGCGGTTGCCGTTCTCGCTCAAGGTGCTGCTGGAGAACCTGGTCCGCACGGAGGACGGCGCCAACATCACCGCCGACCACATCCGGGCGCTGGCCGATTGGGATCCCGAGGCGGAGCCCACCATCGAGATCCAGTTCACCCCGGCCCGGGTGATCATGCAGGACTTCACCGGCGTGCCGTGCGTGGTGGACCTGGCGACGATGCGCGAGGCGATGGCGGACCTCGGCGGAGACGCCGACAAGATCAACCCGCTGGCACCCGCGGAGATGGTGATCGACCACTCCGTCATCGCCGACGTCTTCGGGCGGGCGGATGCGTTCGAGCGCAATGTGGAACTGGAATACGAGCGCAACTTCGAGCGCTACCAGTTCCTGCGCTGGGGGCAGACCGCGTTCGACGAGTTCAAGGTCGTCCCGCCGGGCACCGGGATCGTGCACCAGGTCAACATCGAGTACCTGGCCCGCGTGGTGATGCAGCGTGACGGTATCGCCTACCCGGACAGCTGCGTCGGCACGGACTCGCACACCACCATGGTCAACGGCATCGGAGTACTCGGCTGGGGCGTCGGCGGCATCGAGGCCGAGGCCGCCATGCTCGGCCAGCCGGTGTCCATGCTGATTCCGCGCGTCGTCGGCTTCAAGCTGACCGGTGAGATCCCGCCGGGCACCACGGCGACCGACGTCGTCCTGACGATCACCGAGATGCTGCGCAAGCACGGCGTTGTCGGCAAGTTCGTGGAATTCTACGGAGCCGGCGTCAGCGCCGTCCCGCTGGCCAACCGGGCGACGATCGGCAACATGAGCCCCGAGTTCGGGTCCACCGCGGCGATCTTCCCGATCGACGAGGAGACGGTGAAGTACCTGCAACTGACCGGCAGGCCCGCCGACCAGGTCGCCCTCGTCGAGGCCTATGCCAAGGCCCAGGGACTGTGGCACGACGCCGATCACGAGCCGGTCTACTCCGAATACCTCGAACTCGACCTCTCGACCGTCGTCCCCTCGATCGCCGGCCCGAAGCGGCCGCAGGACCGGATCGAGCTCTCGGACGCGAAGGCGTCGTTCCGCAAGGCTGTCCACGACTACGTCGTGAACGGCGACCCCACACCGGAAACCAAGCTCGACGAGGCGGTCGAGGAGTCCTTCCCGGCCAGCGATGTCCCCTCCACGAACCCGCGCTACGCCGACGAGGACGCCAACCCCGCCGTCGTCGCGGCGCTCCATTCGGCCGCCGACGGGTCCTCCGGCCGGCCGTCCAAGCCGACCAAGGTTTCGACATCCGAGTACGGCGACTTCGAGCTCGACCACGGAGCCGTGGTGATCGCCGCCATCACCTCGTGCACCAACACCTCGAACCCCTCGGTGATGCTCGGCGCCGCCCTGCTCGCCCGCAACGCGGTCGAGCGCGGCCTGACCGTCAAGCCGTGGGTGAAGACGACGATGGCCCCCGGCTCCCAGGTGGTCACCGACTACTACGAGAAGGCAGGGCTCTGGCCCTATCTGGAGAAGCTGGGCTACAACCTGGTCGGTTACGGCTGCACTACCTGCATCGGCAACTCCGGTCCGCTGCCCGACGAGATCTCCGCGGCGGTCAACGAAGCCGACCTGACGGTGGTGTCCGTGCTCTCGGGTAACCGCAACTTCGAGGGCCGGATCAACCCGGACGTCAAGATGAACTACCTGGCCTCTCCCCCGCTGGTGATCGCCTATGCCCTCGCCGGGACGATGGACTTCGACTTCGAAACGCAGCCGCTGGGCACCGATACCGACGGGAAGGACGTCTTCCTGGCCGACATCTGGCCGAAGTTGCCGGAGATCCAGGAGGTCATGGCGTCCTCGATCAACAAGGAGATGTTCGCCTCCAGCTACGCCGACGTGTTCGACGGCGGCGAGCGCTGGAAGTCACTGCCGACCCCGGAGGGCAAGACCTTCCAGTGGGATCCGGAGTCGACCTACGTCCGTAAGCCCCCGTACTTCGACGGCATGCCGGCAGAGCCGGAGCCGGTGACGGACATCGCGGGTGCACGCGTACTGGCCAAGCTCGGCGATTCGGTGACGACCGACCACATCTCGCCGGCCGGCGCGATCAAGGCAGGGACCCCGGCGGCGCAGTACCTGGCCGACCACGGCATCGAGCGCAAGGACTTCAACTCCTACGGGTCCCGCCGGGGTAACCACGAGGTGATGATCCGCGGCACTTTCGCCAACATCCGGCTGCGGAACGAGCTCCTGGACGGCGTGCAGGGCGGTTACACCCGCGACTTCACCCAGCCGGACGCGCCGCAGGCCTTCATCTACGACGCGGCGCAGAACTACGCGGCGCAGGGTGTCCCGCTGGTCGTGCTCGGCGGCAAGGAATACGGCTCCGGCTCGTCCCGCGACTGGGCGGCGAAAGGCACCGCGCTGCTGGGTGTCCGGGCCGTCATCACCGAGTCGTTCGAACGCATCCACCGCTCGAACCTGATCGGCATGGGCGTCATCCCGTTGCAGTTCCCGCCGGGCGAGACGATCAAGACCCTCGGGCTGGACGGCGACGAGACGTTCGCCATCTCGGGCATCACCGAACTCAACGAGGGCCGCACCCCCCGCACGGTGAAGGTCACGGCGACGAAGCCGTCGGGCGGTGTGGTGGAGTTCGACGCCGTGGTCCGGATCGATACGCCGGGTGAGGCCGACTACTACCGCAACGGCGGCATCATGCAGTACGTGCTGCGCAGCCTGCTCGCCGGAGCGGCGTCCTGACGCCGTCGCCCGGTTCGATCACGGTGGTGCTCGTCTAGCAGGAGGGATCGGCGCTGATGCCCAAGGTCAGCGCTGATCACCTCCAGTCGCGCCGTCGGCAGATCCTTGACGGGGCACGGGCCTGCTTCGCCAGGCACGGCTACGAGGGCGCCACGGTCCGGATCCTCGAGGAGGAGATCGGGCTCAGCCGGGGCGCGATCTTCCATCACTTCCCGGACAAGGACGCGCTCTTCCTGGCGCTGGCCGTCGAGGACGCCGAATCGATGCTGGACACCGTCGCGGAACACGGGCTCGTCCAGGTGATGCGCGAGATGGTGGCCGCACCGGACGCCGGTCGGCTCGGCACGCAGCTCGAGCTGGCCAGGCGACTCCGCACGGATCCGGGGTTCCGTGCGCTCTGGGCCCCGAGAACCACAGCCCTCGAGCAGGCGGTGCGCGCCCGGCTGAGGCGCCAACGCAACGCCGGCACTCTCCGGCCCGGTGTCGACATCGACCAGCTGGCAGGCTATCTCGAGTTGGTGATGGAGGGTTTGGTGGCGCACCTGGCGGCCGGTCTACCGGCGGACCGGCTCGAAGGCGTGCTGGATCTGGTCGAGGCGTCGGTCCGGCGCAGCTGAGTTCGGCGGTTCCCGCAGAAGGGCTCGCGAGGATCACGGGGGACTTCCGCCTCTGTCCCGGCCGGGGATTTCGGCGCACACTCAGGGTCAGTGGACGGAGGTCCGCCATGAGAACCATGCGCATTTCCCTCGCGATCCCGCTTGCTGTGATCCTCACGCTCGGGACGACTGCCTGTGCCGGAACGGAGATTTCCGGTTCACCGACCACCGGGAGCGTCGCGGCGACAGCCGGATCCTCAGCACCGGCCCGGTCCGCCGCCACCCGGCCCAGCACGCCGCCGCCCAGCACGACCCGGCTTCCCAGTCAGCCGACGAGCCAGCCGTCGCGGACCCAGGCTCCGGCGACCGAACCGCCGACCGCCCCGGACAGCACAACGGAGAACCCCGCCACCACAAGGACTTCGCCGCCGGATGTGACCTTCGTTCCCGATCCGGGTACGACGCTCCCACCGGCCGATTCTTCGGCGAGCGATGCTCTGGAGCCGTTCTTCGCCGCCGCGGACACGGCCGATGCTGCCCTCACGGCCGCTGCCGCTGCCGTCAACGACAGCTATGCCGGGGACACGGTCACCTTCACCCGGGCGACCGTCGATCTGGTCGACCAGGCCCGTCCGTCGGCCGTCGCGGCGGCCATCCCCGCGGGTCTCGACCGGGATGTCCAGCGCGCCGTGCTGCTGGTCTACAGCGACCTGGAATCCCGCTTCGCCGCTCTGCACGGCGAGTCCTGTGTGCAGGTCGGAACCTTCACCCGAGCCGACCTCGACCCGCACTGCTTCGCCGAGGGGCACGCCGCGGCCGTTGCCATGCCGGCGGACGTTGCGGCGGCTCACGCCGCGGCATCGTCGGCGGCACCGTTCACCGACGCCGGCGCGCACTCGCGGGAGGCCGCGGAAGTGGCCCTGAGCGTGGGCTACGTCGACGGCAACAACGAGGGCTGCGGCAGCCACGGCGGCTTCCGCGCAACCGATCCCATCGACATCGCGTGGAACGGCGACCCCTCCGCCGTCAACGGAGCCGACTCGGGCGACGGTGTCACCAACGGGGTTCAGTTCACCGCGAGTTGGACCGGCGAGGCCTGGTCCGTGCGCTACCTCGCCTGCTGACCTGCGGCTCCCGGGTTTCTGTCGGCCTGACGCCTCCGGCCGATGATGCCTACCGGCCGATGCGGACCGGGCGCACCGGACGCGAACGGCTCGTCAGCGCCGCGACCTGGCGGGCCGACCAGAGCGCGACCGCCACCCTGGGGGCCCACAGCCACAGACCCGGGACGGCACGGTCCAGCGGATCGTGACGAGGTTCCGCCGACCCGCGGGTGACTTCCTGATTCTTCCGCCGCTCGACGAACGACGGTGCCGGCAGGAACAGTTCGAGCGCACGCAGATCGATCTCGGTCATTCCCCGGATCAACCCCGCCTGCAGTCGGGTCAGCCACAGAGCCATCAGTGCACGCATGTCGATCGCCTCTTCGCGCTCGTCACGGCGGATCAGGGCAGGGCGCCCCCATCCCACCAAGACCAGTCAAGCGCGGGCCGCATCCAGAGGTCAGCGGCGTTGGTCCCGTGAAGTCGGGCCGATCGACCCCTGTATGTGGGCGGACAGTCGTTCGGGCCGATCACCGTCGAAGAGAGGAGAGCGGCAAGTGACCGCCGGGTGAATCACTCGCGAGAAGGGACGGGTGGCACCGTGACAGCCGAGTTCTTCGGCGGGTCGCGGTGCACCCGGATCAGACCTCGGCCACCGCGGCGAGCCGGTCGAGTGATGCCCTGAGTTTGTCATCGGTGGTCGCCCGCGCACGGATCAGGCGTTTCTCGTCCTTCAGGTCGGTCCAGTCGTAGGTGTGGGTGACCGCGGTTCGGAACTCACCGACCGGCTCGAGTTCCCACCGCCACAGATGTCCCGGCGGTTGGTGGCCGGGTTCGGCGGGTCGCCACGCAAGACGCCTGCCTTCGTCGAATTCGACCACGTGATTTTCGCGGGTCGCACCGTTGGTCAGCGTCATGACGAACACGTCACCGACCTCACGGACTCGCTGGCCGGCGGACGCCCCGGCCAGGTTGTCGTTCCCGTCCCAGCGGGGCTGAAGGGCCGGGTCGGCGATGAACTCGAAGATCCGCGACGCGCCGGCCGCGATCTCCCGGCTGGCACTGACGACGCGCGGAACATCAGGGTGCTCGGTCATGACCGACATCCAAACACCACTGGCGGTGTGTCGACGGCCGTCAGCCGGGATGCTCTGTGTCGACTCGCCGGATGCGGCAACGTCAGATCTGGACAAATGCCGGGTTGCCCACACTCGAACACGGCTCTGGGCTTCGTCCCGGTGTCACCGGGAACTCCAGGGTTCTGGTCCCGTCCTGTGGCCCAGCAGCTCAGCCCTGCCGCTGGGCGCCGATGAACAGGTCGGCGCGCACCCGCGGCTCGGCGTCACGCAGCACCTCGAGGAATTGCGCTGCTTCCCTTCGGGCGTCGATCCTGCGGGTGGTCTGCCACAGCGACATGGCCCACCGCCTCCCCGGTGAGCCAAGCCCTGCACCGCGCTCGAGGCGCGCCAGCAGTCGCTCCCTCTCCTCGGCCCGGTGGCGCAGCAGAAGAAGTTTCAGGGCTGCCGCGCCCGGTCGCCGACTGGCCGGTTGCCGTCAGCGGATGTTTCCAGCCAAGGATGACCTGTATGGCGTCTCGGCCACGCCCACGTGGACGGAGCCAGCCGCGCGGAACTGCCGCTGTGGCCGTGACCGTCAGGGCTGCTGGCAGCGTGCCGAACCTTTCCGCATTTTGCCCTCCGGTTAGCTACTTGCAAATGAATCGGGTTGCTTGTGCTTGGGTTTTGCATGCTGCGGTTGGTGATTGCCCCGGTGGGCGACTCAGGGTATTCGCGTCATGGGGTGTCCTGGCTGAAGGAGAAGGTGTCTGTGTCAACGGGTGTGCCGATTCAGTGCGCGGTCCCCGATGTGTTCGGGCAGCAGCAGGTCCGCCGGGTCCCGCCGTGGCGTGGCCGTTGCAGGTGCGGAGAACCCGAGGCGCAGCACGGCCTGCGGGTGCCGGTTATCGGCCAGCAGTCGGCGCAGTTCTTTGCGCTCGTCGCTGACCTCGATGGGTTGGGACAGGAATGACGCCGACAGTCCGAGAGCGGTCGCGGTCAGCAGCAGGCGTTGCAGGGCTTGACCGGCCCGGACCTGG